>DIDU01000037.1:0-7412 GCA_002418295.1 Carnobacterium sp. UBA5792
CTACTCGTCCTGATACTTTATTTGGAGCTACTTATTGCGTGTTAGCACCTGAATTAGATTTAGTAGAAAAAATTACAACAGCAAAACAGAAGGCAGAAGTTAAGGCTTATATTGAAAAAGTGAGTTTAAAAAGTGATTTAGATCGAACAGATTTAAGCAAAGAAAAAACTGGAGTATTTACAGGAGCTTATGCGATCAATCCCGCTAATGGGGAAAAAATGCCTATCTGGATCGCTGATTATGTTTTAGCTTCATATGGGACAGGTGCAATTATGGCCGTTCCAGCTCATGATCAATGAGATTATGAATTTGCTAAAACATTTGATCTGGCTATTGTTCCAGTTTTAGAAGGCGGAAATATCGAAAAAGAAGCTTTCCAAGAAGACGGTCCACATATTCATTCTGATTTCTTAAATGGATTAGACAAAGAAGCTGCGATTGTTAAGATGAATGAATGGCTAGAGGAAAAGGGTGTAGGAAAACAAGAGACTACTTATCGATTACGTGACTGGTTATTTGCGCGTCNNGGGAAGATGGAACTGCAACAACTTTACCAGAAGAAGAACTGCCTTTATTGCTGCCTAAAACAGAGCAAATAAAACCAAGTGGTACGGGCGAATCGCCTTTAGCTAATATCACAGATTGGGTCAATGTAGAAGACCCTGAAACAGGTTTGAAAGGACGTCGTGACACAAATACGATGCCGCAATGGGCTGGAAGCTCTTGGTACTTCTTGCGTTTTATTGATCCGAAAAATAAAGAAATGTTGGCTGATCCTGAAAAATTAAAAGAATGGTTGCCAGTAGATATTTATATAGGCGGAGCAGAACATGCGGTATTGCACTTATTGTACGCGCGTTTCTGGTATAAATTCTTATATGATCTTGGTATTGTTCCAAATAAAGAACCATTCCAAAAATTATTTAACCAAGGAATGATTCTAGGAGACAACAACGAAAAAATGTCTAAATCAAAAGGCAATGTGGTAAACCCTGATGATGTGGTAGAAAAATATGGTGCGGATACTTTGCGTATGTATGAAATGTTTATGGGGCCTTTAGATGCATCTATTGCTTGGAGCGAAAATGGACTAGAAGGTAGCCGCAAATTCTTAGACCGCGTTTGGCGTTTGATCGTAGATGAAGAAGGGAAAGTTCGCGATCGCATAACAACTTTTAATGATGGAAGCTTAGATGTAGTTTACCATCAAACAGTTAAAAAAGTTACCGAAGATTTTGAACACCTTCGCTTTAATACAGCTATTTCTCAAATGATGGTATTTGTAAATGAAGCTTATAAAGCTAAAGCCTTGCCAGTTGACTACGTCAAAGGTTTTGTCCAATTATTAGCACCTGTAGCTCCTCATTTAGGTGAAGAACTGTGGGCGATGTTAACAGGAAGCGAAGCTGGGATTTCTTATGTAGCTTGGCCAACATATGACGAAGCGTTCTTAGTTCAAGATGAAATTGAAGTTGTTTTTCAAGTAAACGGGAAACTGAAAGCTAAAACTCAAGCAGCAAAAGAAATTAGTAAAGATGAGCTAGAAGCTTTGGCTATGAATAATGAAAAAATAAAAGATGCTATTGCCGGAAAAACGATTCGAAAAGTGATCGTAGTACCTGGGAAATTAGTTAATATTGTTGCAAACTAATAGGAGATAGAAGAGTAGAAGCTGCTGGGTTACTAAAACAGCAGCTCTTCTTTTGGAGAAAAAGATAAAAGCAAAAGAGAAAATTAAGTTTTGGTAAATATCATGGCGACTGCCAGTAAAGGCATTGCAACCAAAATGGTAAAGAAGTAGAATGAACATTAGTACATAAAAGTATGAGAGTAGGGTATGGAAAATGTCAAATGATACTATAAACGAAAATAGAGAAGTTGAGGAAAAAAGTTCACGAGACAAAATGGTCAGCGGCTCTGCTTGGATGACAGGCGGCAGTATTTTATCTCGTCTTTTAGGTGCGTTATATATTATCCCTTGGATGGCTTGGATGGGGACACAAGATGTAGCGACTTCTGCAAACGCCTTGTATATGGTAGGTTATACCCCTTATGCATTATTTTTATATATTGCAACAGCTGGCGTACCATCTGCTATCGCTAAACAAGTTTCTTATTACAATGCTTTAGGGGAATACCAAGTTAGTCGTGACATTTATAAAAAAGGACTACAGCTGATGGCGATCACAGGAATTGTTTCAGCAGCGGTCATGTATTTGATTGCTCCATTTATTGCTGCTAATAGTCCAACTGCTTCAGTAAGTGATGGGACACAAGTTATTCGCTCCTTAAGTTGGGCGTTATTGATTATCCCTTGTATGAGTGTCACTCGTGGCTTTATTCAAGGTCACAATACAATGGCACCATCTGCTATTTCACAATTCATTGAACAGCTAGGCCGCGTTATTTTTATGTTGGCGGCAGTATACATTATCCGGATTGTCATGAATGGAGAAGTAGTTGATGCTGTATCTGCTTCTACTTTTGGAGCATTTATCGGAGCTTTATTTAGTATTTTATATTTGCTGTATATCATTTGGCGCAAAAAGCCCGAGTTGGATTTTCATGTGGCCAATAGTAAAAACAAAATACAAGTTTCGACTAATGATATTTTAAAATCCATTATTAAAACAGCGATTCCTTTCACTATTATCGCATCAGGAATCACACTGTTTCAACTGATTGATCAATTTACATTTGCACCGATCATGAACAGAGTCGGTGAGATGACAGCGAAGCAAATTGAAAATAATTATGCCGTTGCTGCAGGAAATGCAAACAAACTCATTATGATTGTTATTTCTTTAGCCAGTTCAATGGCGATTACTTCTGTTCCTTTGATTGCAGAATTACTAGCTAAAGATAAAATGAAAGATGTAAGAAATCAGTTAAGCGACAGCATACAATTGTTCTTCTTCATTATGCTGCCCTCTGCAATTGGGATGGCAGTAGTTTCAAAACCACTCTATACCGTTTTTTATGGTTATAGCGCCTTTGGGACAAATATTTTACAATTGTCTTCTTATATGAGTATTTTTCTGGGGCTGTTTGTCTTACTGGGGTCAACACTCCAAGCAGCCAATCAAACAAAACCAGCACTAGGCGCAATGGTAGTTGGCTTAGTAGTTAAATTAGTTACACAATTTCCACTGCTGTATCTTTTCCACACCTATGGGATGCTGGTTTCAAATATGGTTGGTTTTGGCGTAACGATTTACTTAATGCTTCGTACTATTTATAAAATGACACACTTAGACTTCAATCGATTGTTTAGACGTATTTTATTAATGGTATTGATAACCTCCGCCATGGCGTTGATTGTTTTCCTTGTACAAAAAGGAATGTATCAATTTATTGACTCTAAAGACCGGATGGGATCATTGATCAATATGGGTGTTTCAGCAACAGTCGGTGGGATTTTTTACTTATACGCTACTTTGAAAGTACGACTAGCTGATCGTTTACTAGGCAGTCGAGTAGCAGGATTAAGAAGGAAATTAAGAATCAAATAATGGCAAGAACTATCNNAAGATGGGAGATAATAAGATGCGATTGGATAAATTTTTAGCGCATACAGGATACGGTTCCAGAAAAGAAGCGAAAGAATTGTTGAAAGGCAAACAAATAACGGTTAATGATCGTTTGGTAAAAGATGGGAAAATCCAAATTAACCCTGAAAAGGATCAGGTAACAGTTTCTGGAGAAGTGGTAAAATTCCAAGCTTTTTGTTATTTTATGCTGCATAAACCACAAGGTGTAATCAGCGCGACAGAAGATAATCTGCATAAAACGGTGATTGATTTGCTTGCGCCGCAAGACCGTTTATTACATCCCTTTCCAGTAGGTCGTTTAGATAAAGATACAGAAGGTTTGTTATTGATTACTAATGACGGCAAGTTAGCACACAATTTATTGTCTCCGAAAAAAGAGGTAGACAAATGTTATGAAGCAGTTATTGAAGGAATCGTGGATGAAGCAGACATTCAAGCTTTTGCAGATGGCATCATTTTAGATGATGGTTTTATCTGCCGATCAGCTCATTTAACGCTAACTGACATCGACTCTGATAAACAAATTTCAACCATTCAAGTAACTATCCATGAAGGAAAATTTCACCAAGTTAAACGTATGTTTAAAGCAGTAAATAAAAAAGTACTTTATTTAAAACGAGTAACGATGGGGCCTTTAAAGTTAGATGAATCACTAGCTTTAGGCAGTTACCGAGAACTGAATGAAACAGAGCTGGCTCTTTTAAAAGTGATTAACTAAATTGGCAGCGTTAAAAAAACGTAGAGAGCTGCCAATTTATTTTGGTACTTCCTACGTTTTTAAAATGGAGAAATCGTCTGATTTTTTTAATCAGCAGAAAATTCTTTAAGAATTGTTGGCAACTGATTGATAATGTGGGTTGGCAAGACGACATATTGTTTTTCAGCTAACTGATCGCCAATATAGCTATGAAGATAAACAGCGGCTAAAACAGCGGATTTTATATCANNGATTGCCAGCTTCGTTTTTCCAAATATCTTCTTTGAAATAAACTTCTGTTTGGTGTTGTTTTAAAACAACTGTTGCATTTAGCTGATTGCGTGCTTCAACGTTCAAGACTTCCTTTTGTTCAGTCGGTTTTAAATTGCTTAATCGTTCCCATTCACCTAAATGTGGAGTATAGATCGTATTGTCGTTTGGTGTCGGTAAATTATATTTTGCCATTAATGTGATAGCAGAACCATCGATAACGATATGTTGCTCCGGCTGAATTTGGGCCAATAGAAGTTTCAATATTTTTAATGAACCAGTTGAATTGCCCATACCGGGACCAATCGCCACAACTGTTGCGGCTTTTATTTGCTGTTCAAGTTGTTTTTGGTTTTTCCAGTCGACCACCATTGCTTCCGGTAAATGAGCATGCAAAGCCGCGTGATTGCCTTTATCGGTAGCAACTGTTACTAGACCAGCCCCACTGTGAACAGCTGCGAGTGCCATTAGGATCACTGCGCCGCCCATTCTTTTATTTCCACCAACTAAAAGGACTTTCCCATAATCTCCTTTGTAACTGTCAGTTTGCCTTTTTGGAATCAAACCTTGTATTTTTTCTTGATTTAGTCTGTTCATCTTTTCCCTCCTTAAGAGTTAGTAAGTTAATTATAAAGGCAAAGGCGAAAAAACACATCTTTAAAACATTGGTCAAATATTTAGGAAATAGGAGACGAATATTGGTATGCAACTGAAAAAGTGATATGATAGAGGTGTTGAAAAAAGGATAGGAGTGTTGAGCATATGACAATAGATTGGAAAAAAGAAGTAGCAGCACGTAAAGAAGATTTCTTGGCAGATTTAATTTCTTTGTTAAAAATAGATAGTGTTCGTGATGATAGCCAAGCAACTGATGATGCCCCTGTCGGACCTGGACCTAAAAAAGCATTGGAAGCCTTTTTAGCATTAGGAGAACGCGATGGTTTTATAACTAAGAATGTTGATAGTTTAGCCGGCCATATCGAATATGGCGATGGAGATGAAACACTTGGAGTTTTAGCTCATGTTGACGTTGTACCTGTAGGCACCGGCTGGGAAACAGACCCTTTTGATCCAGTTATTAAAGATGGCCGTATTTATGCCCGTGGATCTAGTGATGACAAAGGACCGGGTATGGCTGCTTATTATGCATTAAAGATTATTAAAGAGTTGGATTTACCTGTTTCTAAACGGATTCGTTTTATTATCGGTACAGACGAAGAAAGCGGCTGGATGTGTATGGACCGTTACTTTGAAGTAGAAGAAAAACCAGATTTCGGCTTTTCCCCCGATGCAGAATTTCCTATTATCAATGGAGAAAAAGGGATCTTAACAGAATATATCAACACCCAAGGAACAACGGAAGGCGGCAAAAATACGTTAATCAGTTTTGATGCTGGCTTACGTGAAAATATGGTTCCTCAAGACGCAACAGTTATTTTTAAAAGCGAAGAAGCAGAGAAAATTGAAAAAGATTTCTATGACTTTATCGAAACAGCACCCGTAACAGGTACTGTTTCTNNAGTTAATGGGAAAGCAGCTCATGCGATGGAACCGCGCGGCGGAGTCAACGCAGCAACATACTTGGCAGTCTTTCTAAATAGATACTCATTTGGCGGAGATGCTAAAGCCTTTTTAGAAATGACAGCTGAATTTTTCCATGATGATTCAAGAGCTGAAAAATTAGGTTTGAACCATGTTGATGAGGTAATGGGCGATTTAACAATGAATCCGGGAGTTTTCACATTTACCCCTCAAGATGGTGGAATGATCGCTTTAAATTTCCGCTTCCCGAAAGGAGTTAGCGTGGAAAGCATCGAAATTGAATTAGATAAGAAGCTATCCCATTATGGCGTTACGCTAGGCCGTGGAAAATNNACCCGTTGGTTCAAACGTTGTTGAATGTTTATGCGAAGCAAACAGGATTGGAAGCACATGAACAAACGATTGGTGGAGGCACATATGGCCGGTTGTTTGAACGTGGTGTAGCTTATGGTGCCATGTTCCCAGATAGTATAGATACTATGCACCAAGCAAATGAATTTATGGCAATCGATGATTTGATGAATGCGATGAGTATCTATGCAGAAGCTATTTATGAATTGGTTAAATAGGCTTTAAAAAATAAGACGGAAGAAAAACTGGAATTTGCATAAGGTAACTTGCAATTCTAGAATCTTCCGTCTTATTTTTTTACTTAACTGGAGTACTAAGAGGTACGTGAAGCAACTAACTAAAATCTATGAAGATTGATTAGTCTAAAACATAACTTTTTTGTGCGGCAATTTTCTGCCTTTATAATCAAATATTTGCCCAAAATAATTCGGCTTTGATTCAGTCCGGTAATTTTGCACCACCACTTGCATGCGAGAGTTAATGGGGCCTTCTATCGTAATAATAGAATATTCTTCAATCGCATACACAAATCGATAAGCTTTCAAACCAGCGACTAAACAATTAAAATGACGTCCATCTGCTTCGAGTGTGAAACGACATAGAGGTGTTCCATTGCTTGTATTGATAACCTTAACTTCTGAAACAACTTTTCCTGTGATAATAGCAGAATTCATATTAGCAGCTCCTTTGCTGGATACTTTCACTATAGGTAATTACATTCTTATTATACGAACAAATGTTCTGTAAGTAAAGCGAACAGAACATTAAACAAGGTAGAATTCCTTAAAAAAAAGCCCGACCAGAGTTTTTCTGATCGGGAGAGTAAGTGTTTGGTATTCTAAAAACTAAGGANNAAGTAATAAAAATCGGAAAAGAGAAAAAATCAATAGATTAAAGAGCTTGACGGTAAATGTGTCGGCTTACTTCCAGCGTTTGATCGCCGCGTTCAGATAATGCGGTTTGTTCATGTTTTTCTAATTGAGCTACTAATGGCTCGATCT
>DIDU01000037.1:7452-8474 GCA_002418295.1 Carnobacterium sp. UBA5792
TTAAAAGAAGTAGGTGCGCCTAAGCGTTCAAAGAATGTTTTTGTTTTTTCAATAGCGGCATCGATTTTTTCTTCATCGTTGCCAGTGGTGATATGCCAAACACGTTCAGCATACTGTAAAAGCTTACCCCATTTTTCTGCTTTACGCACGGTCAATAATGCTGGCAAAATAATAGTTAAAGTTCTGGCATGATCAACTTGATAAAGAGCTGTAATTTCATGTCCCATATCATGAGATGCCCAATCCTGAGGTACACCAGGGGAAAGAACGGTATTTAAAGGATTGGTCGCTGTCCACATAAAGTTAGCCCGCAAGTTGTAATCATGGTTAGTTTCATCAATGATACTAGGGCCAATTTCAATTAAAGTTTGCAGTAATCCTTCCGCAAAACGATCTTGAACCATAGCGCCTACAGGATAAGTCAAGTATTGTTCGATAATATGCACGAAAGCATCAATCACTCCATTAGCCAGTTGGCGTTCTGGTAAGCTATAAGTAATTTCAGGTTCTAAAATGGAAAACTGAGGGAAAACAAACGGACTGCCAAAACTTAATTTTGCTTGTTTTTCTTTAAAAGTAATAACTGATCCAGCATTCATTTCTGAACCTGTTGCCGGCAGCGTTAAAACCGTAGCAAATGGTAAGGCAGTAGTGACCGGCAGACGTTTTCCGATGCCGCCTCCAAAAATATCGATTGGATCGCCATCAAAAGGAACAGCGGCAGCAATAAACTTAGTTGCATCAATGACGGAACCGCCGCCAACTGCTAATAAAAAATCATACCCTTCTTTTTGGACTAATTCTACAGCTTTCATAGCTGTTTCAAAGGTTGGGTTTGCTTCGATACCGCCGAATTCTCCAATTTCGTAACCGTTCAGAGCCGCTTTAACTCTAGCTAAAGTTCCAAATTTTACCACGCTGCCTCCACCATAAGTAATCAGAACTTTCTTGCCATGCGGAATCAGTTGATCCAATTCAGGAACACGGTTTTTACCAAACACGATTTTTGTTGGATTGTAATC
>DIDU01000037.1:8612-8870 GCA_002418295.1 Carnobacterium sp. UBA5792
GCTTGGAAAGAAATAAAATATTCTAAAACACGTTTTGCATTGATTATTGGCGTTTTAGTTTTAGTCTCTTATTTAGTTTATTTTCTAGTCGGTTTAGCGTATGGATTAGCGCAAGATAACCGCACCAGTGTAGATAAGTGGGGAGCAGATGGAATTGTGCTGACCGATGAGTCCAATACGAATATCAATATGTCTATGATGACATTGGAACAAGCTAAAGAAGTCTCGGGCGAAGAAGTTGCTTTTTTAGGACAAGCT
>DIDU01000037.1:8941-10991 GCA_002418295.1 Carnobacterium sp. UBA5792
GAAGGCGTGGAGATTGGAGATACCTTAGAGCTGGCTGGAAATGATAAAGAAGTAACCGTTGTAGGGTTTACAGAAAACGCTAAATTCAATGTAGCACCCGTTTTGTATACGACTATACCGGCTTTTCAAGAAGTGCGTTTTGAAAAAGCGGATGATTCTGATAATGGACGTATCAGCGCAGTAGTCGTTCGGGGCGAAGGCGGGTCATTGGATACGGTACAAATCGATAATGATGACTTGGTTGCTTATCCGATTAAAGAATACATTAATAAAATACCAGGCTATACTGCGCAAGTTTTGACCTTTGGGTTGATGATCGGTTTCTTAGTGGTCATTGCTGCTGTTGTGATTGGCATCTTTATCTATGTCTTAACCTTGCAAAAAACCAGCATGTTTGGCGTGATGAAAGCCCAAGGAATCTCGAACAGATATATTTCTGCTTCAGTTGTCGCGCAAACTTTTTTATTAGCTGCAGTAGGAGTGGGAATTGGATTAGGCTTAACTATTTTAACAGCTGTCATTTTACCAGCAGCGGTGCCTTATCGAACCAACGTAATCTTTCTAGCGGCGATAACGTTTTTATTGATTTTAGTAGCTGTGTTAGGTGCTTTGTTTTCAGTCAGAACAGTGGTCAATATTGATCCATTAGAAGCGATCGGTTAGGGGGAAGAAAATGAAATTAATCGAATTAGTTGATGTAACGCGTACTTTTGGCGAAGGGCATACGAAAGTTGAAGCATTGAAAAAAACGAATTTTTCGGTCGAAGCAGGTGAGTTTGCAGCGATCATTGGGCCGAGCGGTTCAGGTAAGAGTACGTTGTTAACGATTATCGGCGGATTGCAAACTCCTTCTGAAGGAAAAGTATTGATAAACAATCATAAGTTTAGTGAAGTGCCTGAAAAAGAACGAGCTGCTTTGCGGTTTAAAGAAATTGGGTTTATTTTGCAGGCTTCAAATTTAGTACCATTTTTAACGGTGGAAGACCAATTGCGTTTGGTAAATAAAATAAACAAAACTAAAATGGACACAACTAAAAGCGATACTTTATTAGACGAACTTGGAATAAAAGAACTGAAAAAGAAATACCCAAGCGACTTATCAGGGGGAGAACGGCAACGTGCAGCTATCGCACGAGCAATTTACCATGGACCCTCGGTTATTTTAGCAGATGAACCAACAGCTAGTTTAGACTCCGAAAAAGCATTTGAAGTGGTCAAAATTTTAGCTCGTGAAACCAAAGCACAAAAAAAAGCTACCATTATGGTCACACATGATGAGCGCTTAATTGAACATTGCGATAGCGTATATGTGATGAAAGATGGAATACTGACAAAAAAATAATAAAAAAAGAGCTAATGAAAAATTATTTTTATTAGTTCTCTTTTTTTGCAAAAAAGCTATTGCTACGCTAATAACTAAAATAAAACGATGATTATTGAACGCGCTTACTTTTAGCGGAGTGATTTTTTAATGAAAATCAGATTAAGATAACGTTTGACTATTCTAATTTTTGCGGGTATTATTCAACTACAACATACATTTAAGGGGTGGGAAAACATTATGAGAAAAGAAATACAATTGACCTTCACATCTGTTATGCCTGCTGCTCTTCTAACTAAAAACAACTTAATTTTAATTATGCCCTAGGATTCGAACTATTCAATTAGTTGAGTCCTAGTTTTCGTATCCTAGGGCTCTATCGATTCTGTTCGNNTTCTGAAGGGCTTGTTTTTTGTTTTTAAGTAAGAGAGTGGAAAAAGCAGAAGCACTTATGGTTAAAGAGAAAGGAGAACATCAGGCTAGAACAAGAAAAAGAACAGCAGGAGAGAGAATAAATGACAAAAAAGGAGAGAACAACTATGAAAAAGCAAACAAATAATGGAATGAAGAAATGGAGTATCTTAATGAGCCTAGTAGTCTTTTTATTCTTATCTGGCTGCGGCAATAAGACAGAAAAGGAAGGAGCGCAAGTTAAAGCCACCTCTCAAGACATTCTCTACATAGGGATGACCAACCCGCCAGATAATTTCAGCCCGATAAATGCAGCTG
>DIDU01000037.1:11066-11339 GCA_002418295.1 Carnobacterium sp. UBA5792
ACGCCCTGTTGGATATGCCGGATGCATTGACATTTCAGCCGAGATTGGCAGATAGTTTTGAAACAGAAGATAATCAAAACTATACGATCAAATTAAATCCAGATGCCAAATGGTCTGATGGCACACCTGTTACGGCAGAGGATGTGGTTTTTACCTACAACTTGATTGCGGACCCTGAAGTAGAAACAACACGTGGTGTAGCGGTAGCTTCATTGGAAGGTGTAACATCTTCTGGAAAACTGGAAGAAGGACTAACGGAGATACCCAATTTAG
>DIDU01000037.1:11474-11716 GCA_002418295.1 Carnobacterium sp. UBA5792
TTGATCCGAACTACTTAAAAGAATTTCTTGCTTATGGTATTTTCATTTTACCGAAACACGTATGGGAAGAGACACCCAAAAGCGAATTGGCAAATGCTAGTTTTGTAACCCAACCTGAAGTAACAAGCGGACCGTATACTTTTGTTGAATACGTAAAAGATTCCCATATCGAATTGACTGCAAATTCTGATTACTATCGGGGTGAACCTGAAATCAAAGAAGTTTTTTTAAAAGTGATGAAT
>DIDU01000041.1:0-1103 GCA_002418295.1 Carnobacterium sp. UBA5792
CCATATTTTGAAAAGGCACCCGGTAAACAGCGCTCAAAACCTTCGCAATCAACGCTGCTAGAGAAAGAAGCACGGCTCCATTCATCGTTTTTTTCATTTGTTGATTGCTCACATAACAGTCCTCGCCTTCCAAAGAATAAAGTGTCTTATCCATCTATTTATTATACTTAGTTGGTTGCTTTCTCTTTACGATAAGTTGCAATCACTTTAGCAAATTTCTGCAAATAGTCCAGCCACTGGTAAGTAGGTGCTGTACCGATTTGTATTGTCACAACAAACCGATCCTTTTTAACCGTCATATTTGCTTTCAACGGCACTTCGCTGAGCGCTCTAAAAATCTCTTCTGCCGGCAGTGAACGAGAACCTGATTCAGAAAAAGTCAACTCTACTTCTTGATCTGTACGCTTGATGGTTTCAATCAACGCTTGTTCACTATATAATTTAATCAAGCCAATCAATAATAAATCAGCTACTTCATCATCGTATTCGCCAAATCGGTCGATCATTTCATCTTGAAGCTGAACATAAGATTCTTCATCCCTTAGTTCACGAATGCGTTTATAAATTTCGATTTTTTGCCGTTCATCTTCAATATAGGTGCCGGGTAAATAAGCATTGATAGCCAAATCGATTTCGACTTGTGTTTTTTCTTCTTTTGTTTCCAGTCCGCGTTTCCGTGCGACGGCTTCACTCAGCATTTCCGAATACAAGTCGAATCCGACTGAATCAATAAACCCATGTTGTTGTGCGCCCAATAAATTACCTGCTCCACGGATAGATAAATCGCGCATGGCAATTTTAAATCCCGAACCTAATTCGGTGAAGTCTTTGATGGCTTGAAGTCGTTTCTCACTGACTTCATTCAGCACTTTATCAGCTTGATACAAGAAATAAGCATACGCTACACGGTTGCTCCGCCCTACACGTCCTCGTAATTGATACAATTGAGATAATCCCATATGGTCANNCAAAGTGTTTACATTGGGGATGTCTACCCCTGTTTCAATGATCGTAGTGGTCACTAACAGATCGAATTCGCCTTCGACAAATTGAAAAAGTACGTTCTCTAATTGACTTTCAGACATTTGTCCATGAGCATACAT
>DIDU01000041.1:1176-5166 GCA_002418295.1 Carnobacterium sp. UBA5792
GTTATATAAATAAAAAGCTTGGCCGCCGCGAGCGATTTCTCTTTCGACAGCTTCGCGGATCGCTCCCGGATTTTGTTCCATGACATAGGTTTGCACTGGATAACGGTTAGCCGGCGGAGTCTCGATCACGGATAAATCGCGCACTCCTAACATAGACATATGCAGCGTTCTCGGAATAGGCGTAGCTGTTAAGGTCAATACATCAACTTGAGCTTTTAATTGTTTTAATTTTTCTTTGTGTTTCACTCCAAAACGTTGTTCTTCATCTACTATCAGCAGCCCCAAGTCTTGGAATTCAATATCTTTTGATAAAATCCGGTGCGTGCCGATCACAATATCAACTTGTCCTTTTTTAATGCCGTCAATCGTTTCTGTTTGTTGTTTTTTTGTTCTAAAGCGACTCAACAACCCGATCTCTACTGGAAAATCAGTAAAGCGCTGCTTCAATGTTTCATAATGCTGTTGCGCCAAAATCGTCGTCGGCACTAAAAAGGCTGCCTGTTTTCCTTCTTGAACCGCTTTGAATATAGCTCGCATGGCTACTTCTGTTTTCCCATAACCTACGTCTCCTACTAATAGTCGGTCCATCGGCTTTTTGCCTTCCATATCGTGTTTGATTTCGGCTGCGCTTCTTAGCTGATCATCGGTTTCTGTATAAGGAAAGGCATTTTCAAATTCTTCTTGGTATTCATTATCCGGTGAATACGAATAGCCGACTTCTTGTTCGCGAGCTGCATAGAGTTCAATTAAGTCATCTGCAATGTCTTCTATTTTACTGGCTACTTTTTTCTTGGTTTTAGCCCATTCTGTTCCGCCTAATTTATTTATTTTAGGGGTCTTGGCTTCTGATGAAACGTACTTTTGCAGCAAGTTTAATTGCGTCACCGGGATAAACAGCTTCGCATCGTCTTTATAAATGATTGACATATAATCTTGGTGAATGCCATTGATCGTTAGGGTTTCCATCCCCGTGTATTTCCCAATTCCGTGATTCACATGGACGACAAAGTCTCCTGGGTTCAACTCGCTGTAGCTTTTCAGCCGCTCTGCATTGGTAAGCGTTTGGCGTCTAGCCACTTTTTTAGTGACTTTATTGAATAATTCATGTTCCGTTAATAAAACCAATTTATCGGTCGGCAGCTCAAACCCATTCTGAATAGACCCTTTTAAAATTTGTACTTTTTCTAATTCAATGTGATCCGGCTTAACGACTTTACTGGAAATCTCAAAATCTTTAAATATTTGATGAACTTTATCAGCCCGTTCTTCATTCGGCACCATCACAATTACCGTATTTTGACGCTTGACCCAGCGATCCATTTCTGTTTTTAATAACGGCATTTGGCCAAAGAACTGCTGCATATTGCGGTATTGGAAAGGATGTATGTGAGAAAAGCGTAAATTTCCCATTCCTTTTTGAAACAAAGAAAAGTACAAGATGTCTTGTTTTAGATTTTTCATTTTACTGCGAAAATCATTTGAAAAAGCTTGGTTTTGTAAGATGCGGCGTTCTGCTAATTTTTCAGTTACCCATTCAGCTTCTTCTTCCGATAGGCGTCGTTCCGTTTCCATGATTCGTGGATATTCATCTAAAATCACGATACTTTTTTTGCTGATGTAGTCTAGTAAGCTTGTTTTTTCAGGATAAATAAAGTCTGTAAACATTGCTAATTCGTCTATCGGCTCGCCTTTATCAAAAGCGTCCATGATCGGTGTTATATAACGTGTAAATGTTTGTCTTTCGCCAGCGTCCAGCAGCAACTCGGCATTGCGTTCTACTGCTTTTGTAAATTGTGGAGCAGCAGCCTGCAATAAATCATGCGTATACAGTGTGTCAATAGCGGGCAAAATAGTTACCGTTGTTATATTTTCAATCGAACGTTGATTATCAGCATCAAAATACCGCAATGAATCTATTTCTGTGTCGAATAAATCAATACGGATAGGGTGTTCTTCCGTTAAGGGATAAATATCAATGATCCCCCCACGAATACTGAACTCTCCTGGGCTCCCCACTAACTGTTGTCGAATATAACCCATATCTACTAACTTATGTGCAACGTGAGTCGGGTCCAACTCTCCGCCTTGCTTAATTTCAAACCGGGCATCTTCCCAAATGGCTTTAGGCGGCAATAATTTTCGGACACCAGCTAATGGTACGATCACTACTCCTGGTTCTCCAGAAAGTAGGAAATCTAAAGCTGCTACTCTATCTGTCCGTGCTTCAGGCGAAGCGATCGCCATTTCTGCATACAGCATTTCTTCGACCGGAAATAAATGCAGCTTTTCTTCAGCAATAAAATCAGAAAAGTCTTCCATCAGTTGTTGAGCATGGAATAAATTATGTGTCACCAAAACAATTGGCCGCTTTTTCTTTTCTAAAATCGTACTGATGATCAATGTTCTAGCTGAACCTGCAAGGCCTGTTATCAATTGTGTCCGCTGTTCACCAATCGTATCTAATAATGCTTTCACATCAGGTGAATCAGCTAGTATTTTTTTAATATCTGCCACTTTCTGGTCTCCTTTATCTTTTTTAGGTTATCCTTTTTTAAAACGGTAAAGAAGCTCAGCGATTCTTACTGGGCTTCCTTTTCAATTATTTTATTTTTTATTGTATTGGTTCATCGTATCTAAAAATGTATGTCCAGCGATCCAATAGTCCAATGCAGCTGCACTGTCTTTGACCGCAAATAGCATATCCTCATGCTGTTCTTTTGGAAAACTGCTTAACANNGTTAACCACTGTTTGGTTAGGATATGGCCGATCGATGCCGATCCGAATCCGGTTGAAATTCGATGTGCCGATATGCTGGATCAAACTTTTGATCCCATTATGTCCGCCGGCACTCCCTTTTTGACGTAATCTGATTTTCCCAGTCGGTAAATCTAAATCATCGTAAACAACGACTAGATCTTCTATTGCCACATTAAAGTAATCCATTAGCGGCCTGACTGCACGACCAGAATCGTTCATAAACGTTTGCGGTTTAACCAGTAACACTTTTTCAGTTCCGATAAAAGCTTCTGTGTACACAGCTTCAAACTTAGTTTTATTAAACGCTAGATTTTTTTGAACGGCATATTCATCTAAGACAATAAAGCCGATATTGTGTTTTGTATTTGCATATTTTGCTCCGGGATTACCCAAGCCTACTATCATTTTCATTTTTCATTCTCCATTTATTAATCATCTTTTATTATTTTTTGAATTTCTTTTAATTTGCGTCGCTATTTTTTGAATTTGCACGCAAAAAAGCGCTGCACGAAGTTTTTCGTCCAGTAACAATTTTTTATAGTATACCATATTTTCACTAGAAATTGGAAGAAACTCTCTCTCAATATCAACAGCTCACTTATGAAAAAAGTTTTGAGGATGGCTAAAGCGGACTCCGTAAATGACATTGTTTTTATTTTCACTTTCATTTTTTTAATGGTATACTTTAATTGTATGATAACGTTTATTAAGGGGGACAATCGATTATGGTCAACAATGAAATAAAAGATCATCAAAAAGTCATTGTAGTTGGAGATGGAGCAGTTGGTTCCAGTTATGCTTTTGCTTTAGTGACACAAAATATTGCTCAAGAACTTGGGATTATCGACATCGATACAGCAAAAACAGAAGGCGATGCTATGGACCTGTCACATGCACTAGCTTTTACTTCTCCTAAGAAGATTTATGCTGCTACCTATAGTGACTGTCACGACGCTGATATTGTCGTCATTACGGCTGGAGCTGCCCAAAAACCCGGAGAAACACGTTTAGATTTAGTACAAAAAAACTTAAAAATATTCAAAAGCATTATAGAACAAATTATGGCTAGTGGATTTGACGGAATTTTTCTAGTAGCAACAAATCCAGTAGATATCTTAACGTATGCTACTTGGAAGTTCTCAGGATTGCCGCAGCACCGGATTATTGGTTCAGGTACTTCACTAGACAGTGCGCGTTTTCGTCAAGCCATCGCTAAATTATTAGAAGTAGAT
>DIDU01000041.1:5229-9081 GCA_002418295.1 Carnobacterium sp. UBA5792
GGTGTAGATGAAGAAGCTTTGGTACAGATGTTCTTTAAAGTACGAGATGCTGCTTACGATATTATTGAACGTAAAGGTGCTACTTTTTATGGTATTGCCGTTTCATTAACTCGAATTACAAAAGCGATTTTAAATGATGAGAATTCAATTCTGCCGCTTTCTGTTTATTTAGATGGTGAATATGGACAATCTGATATCTTTATTGGAGCACCTGCAGTCATTAATCGTCAGGGAATCAGCAGTGTTATTGAGATCCCATTAAATGATTCAGAAAAAGAAAAAATGAATTTTTCTGCCGATACGCTTCGAAAAGTTACACAGGATGCAATGGATGCGTTAGAAAAAGAAGAACAACAGTAAACTAAAAACTTCGGTTCAGTAAGGATTGTACTTATCCCTTACTGAACCGAAGTTTTCTTAGTTGCAACACAATTGAAAAATAGTTTCTGCGTAAATATCCATTGCTTGGACCATTTCCGTTATATCGATTCCTTCATTCGCCTGATGTGCCAAACTTTTTGTGTCAGGAAAATGAGCTCCAAAAGCGACCATATTTTTCATGGTTCGCGCATAAGTAGCTCCTCCTGAAGCAAGCGGTTGGGTCTGATCTCCTGTTTTATTTTGATAGATTGTTGTCAATGTTTGAACTAAGTCGCTTTCTTTGGGGACATATAAAGCCGGCACATGATCGAACTCTTCATATGTCAATCCATAAGCTGCTGCAGCTTTTTCAAGAAGTGGCACCAAATCTGCTGCTGGGTAACTGACCGGGATCCGCAAGTCCAATTCTATTTCTANNCATTAAAAGTCAGCTCGCCAGTCATTTCATCTTTCACTTCTCCGAAAATACTGAATCCATTCGTTTCTGTTCCAACTTTTTCAGCTAAAAATTGCAGCATTGGATGCGGGTGAACTTGGACCAATCCCGTTGCCAATTGATTGACCGCATTCACTCCTTGTCCAGCAGCACTCGAGTGAACGGCTTTGCCATTTACTGTAACCGCTTGGTCCGTAAGGGTCTGGCTGATTCCCAGTTCAGCTAATTTTTGGCTCACAAGTTGAGCATCTTGCCCTTGGTACTGAGCATTGCCCGGAACGACGTTAAAAGCATCGCCGCAAGCGAGTACAAAATCAGAACTTCCAGGACCGATCAATTTGGCCTGCAGCAGTCCTTTTTCAGCATAGGTTACCGGGAAAGCACTATCCGGTACAAATCCTTTTGTCGGTTGTTCTTCTTTTAAGTTGTAATGAGCCATACACCGCCATAACGTTTCTTCATCTGTTCCAAAAACAAACCGGATGCGTTTATTAAACATAACCCCGCTATCAACGACTGCTTTAAAAGCATACAAAGCTGCAATCGTCGGGCCTTTATCATCTTGGCTGCCTCGACCGTACATAACGCCCTCTTTCACAACTGCTTGAAAAGGATCCGTTTCCCACAAAGCCAAATCACCTGCCGGAACAACGTCCAAATGGCACAAAACAGCGATCAGCTCTTCTCCTTGTCCATAGTCAGCATAGCCATAAAATCCCGCTGGATCATGATAAGTAGTCATTCCCAATTCTTCGCAAATCGTTAAGGCTTCTGTCAAACAGTCTTCAATTGCTTTTCCAAATGGAGGAAAGCTAGTCCCATCTGCTGCATTAACAGATGGAATATCGATCAACCGTTTTAATGCAGCTAAACTTTCTTTTTGATGTTTTTCTGTTATCCAATTTTTCATATACTTACACAGCCGCCTTTTTATTTTATTTTTTATTCTTCAATGGATACATATTTTAGATTTACGCTATTGATTTGACTCATGTGGTAATTTTTAACCGAACTTCTTAACAACATCGCTTGTGCCTGCTGGTAAAGCGGAATAATTCCTGCATCTTCCAGCAAAATCTTTTCAGCCGCTAAATCATTGGTCCATTTTTTCTCAGCATTCCCGCTGTCTTCTCCCATAGAAGCTTCAACTAACGCATCATAGTTTTTATTGGAGTATTTTCCGCCATTAAAAACAGAACCTGATAGAAACAAACTCAAAAAGTTATTGGTATCATTTGTGTCTGCACCCCAACCAGACAACAACAAATCGAAATCGCCATTATCGCCTAATTCGATTCGATTCTTAAAAGGAACACTTTTAATCGTAATTTTTACACCTGGTAAATTTTTCTCAATCGTATTTTGTAAGTATTGACTAACTTTTTTTGTCACTTCATCATCATCCGCTACCAATTGTAAATCAACTGTTGAAATGCCCAACTCTTTTTGTGCCGTTTTCCATAATTGAGTAGCTTTTTCAGGCTGGTAATCTAAGTAAGAACCTGAAGCTGCTCTAAAGTCTTCTCCAGTTGTCGGATCTTCGACTAACCCGCTGGTAACCAGACCTCCAATTGGTTTAGACCCATTGGCAATAATACTTTCGGTTAACTCTTCACGTGATACCGCTACGGCTAATGCGGTTCTTAAATTTTTATTTTTTAGAGCCGGATTATTGACATGATCCAATTCCAAATAAATCGATTTTGCCGTTAATGGTGCCATAAATTCAGGATCTTGATTGTATTGTTGAGCAAACTCACCTGTTAAGGTAATCGAATCAATTTCTCCATTGTTATATAAATTTAAGCCTGTCGACGTTTCTTTGATCACTTGATTGGTAACAGTGGTTAAAGCAACATTTTCCTGATCCCAGTAGACCTCATTTTTTTCATAAGTCCAGGACAAACCTGTTCCGTCCCAATCTTTTAAGATAAAAGGCCCATTGTAAAGAGCGGCATCGCTATTAGTCCCAAATTCAGAATCTTCAGCAGTAACAAACGATTCTTTTTGAGGAGAGAACGTCGGTTTTGTAATGAGTTTCAAAAAGTTTTCTACTGGTTTTTCTAATGTAATTTCTAGCTCTAAATCATTGAGCGCTTTAATCCCTAGTTCATCAACTTCTGCTTCCCCCGCTAAAATAGCGTCAGCATTTTTAATATCCGTCATGACAAATGAATAATTAGCAGCTGTTTTGGGATCTACAATCCGTTTCCAGCCATATTCAAAATCAGCAGCTGTTAGGGCTTCTCCATTTGACCATTTTAAATCCGGCTTTAAGGTGAAATGATACGTCAAACGGTCTTCACTAATCTCCGGCTCACCCTCAGCCAAAGCCGGTATTGGATTTTCTTCTGTATCCAAACGGTACAAGCCTTCCATCACTTGATTCAAAGCTGTAAAACTAATGGTATCTTGTGATAAAGCCGGATCGATCGTCGGCAATTCTGAAGCTACACTTAAATGTAAGGTCTGTTCTGCTCCCCCTTGAGCATCAGATACCGAACTTTTATTTGTTGTTTGTCCATTTGACTGTGCACAGCCACTCAAAAAGGCCATGCTGACGGCTAAATAAGCTAATTTTTTCATCTGCTTTCTCTCCCTCTTTTTAATTCATTTTTCAGTCGTATCCCCATACTTCTCAAAACAATTAAATCTTTTTACTATCATACAAGAATTAACATAAATATACAATATAAAACCTTATTTTTAATAAATAAAAGGTTTTCATGCATTTTTATTGAATATATTCATTTTAAATCTCTATTTATTCATAGACATACTTTTTTCTAAAACTCATCCACTGGGCTATCGGAAAAGCAAAAAAAGCAACCTTATAGCAAAAATGCCATAAGGTTGCTTATACTACGCAAACAACTAAACTAGTCTCTTTATTATATAAAAATAATAAATAATTAAAACTCTACTTGTATCCAATTAATCACGGCTAGACGAAATGCGTTCAAATAAAATACGCATTTTTTTTAAGGTGTGGGCTTCGCCTCCGCCTTCGTGACCGTTATAAGGGTACAGGAATA
>DIDU01000041.1:9130-10675 GCA_002418295.1 Carnobacterium sp. UBA5792
CCTTAAATAATCTGCAATTCCTGAAAAGCTGCCTTTTTCTTCTTTAATCCGTTGAAAAATATCCGAACTGCTGGGTACATCTGCAAAAGTCATAAAAATACGTTCACCCGCTAAAGCGGCAGCTACCATTGCTAAAGCACCACCCTGGCTCATTCCAGATAAAACAATATATTGATTATCAATGTCAGGTAAAGCTTCTGCTACGTCTACCGCTCTCAATGCATCAGCAAATAAACGGCGCTGATAGTAAACTGTTTGATCTAATAGACCATGTGTCAATAAATGGGGCAGATAAGGACTAGGATAAGGATGTGTATCGCTCGTCTGCCCACCTTGCCCTCTTACATCTAAAACCAATACGGCATAGCCCATCGTTACCCATTTTAAATAATTCATTGGCTGTCCAACAGGAGACATAAAGCCTGGGTATTCAATTACACACGGAATTGTTTCTTTACGTTGCTTAGGTAAAATATACCACCCGCTTAAAGCCTCATTGAATAAACTTTGACACTTGATACGATATACTTCTATTTCGTTACTTGGATATTCAAATGAATCACAGTGAATAGCTAAAGGGACAGCTTTCAGTTCTTGTTTGGTTTGCTCCCAAAATGAATCAAAATCTGTTGATTTAGTTAATTCAGGTGCATAACTTTCCATTTGTTCTTGCAGCTCTTCTAGCATTTTTATCTCCTTTTGATCTATTAAATTCAAGGTTCAACAGAGGCTGCTGGAATTAAAGAGGTATAAATAATTTCATCTTTCACTACCTCTTTATTTAAGAGACTGACAATTTTGTTTGCAGCTACTGCTCCCCATTTATACATAGAGTAGTCAATCGTAGCTAATCTTGGGGTGAGGTATTTACTAACTTCAGAATTATCAAAACCAATAATACAAATGTCTTTTCCTATTTGTAAATCGGACTGTTCTAAATAATCATACATTCCAATCGCCATCTCATCATTAAAACAAAAAACACCTACTGGTTCCTGCCATTCACTGACAATCTTTTCNNGCTGCTTCAATTCCAGCTGATTTAGTAAAATTCCCAAAAATAACTTCATAATCTACTTCACCAAATCGGTTTAGTTCTTCTTTAGCAGTTGCCAAGCGCACATCGCTATCGTAGGTCTTTTCAGGCCCAGTCACCAAATATAGTTTTTTAAAAAACTGTCGCGACAAATAATCGAGAGCTAGTGTTGCTCCTGCTTTGTTATCCAACAAAACATGGCAAACATTTTCATGCTCCAGCTCACGATCCAAAACGACAATTTGATGTCCTCGCTCTGCGTACTGTTCAATTTCTTTATCCAAAAAAGTCACATCAAGGACGATTGCTCCATCGACTAATTTCTCTGGTAAAAATAAATGAGATTTAGCCCCCGAGCAAACAATCATATCATATCCATGCTTCACGAGATTTTTATTAATCCCCTCTAACAAGGAACTATAAAAAGAACCTCCGAAGTCGGTTAAATAAATCCCAATAATATTCGTTTTTTGGCGTTTCAACGTTCGTCCTGCCATATTGGGAATGTA
>DIDU01000041.1:10694-13250 GCA_002418295.1 Carnobacterium sp. UBA5792
CTTTTGGGCTATCATTCAACGCATATGAGACTGTAGAAATCGAAACATTGGCTGCTTTAGCGATATCTTTAATTCCTACCACTATTTCCCCTCCTTTCTTAAATTTTTATCCTTACACTCAAACCATAAACACTATTCGATAAAGTTAGAAAATATTTTTTTATAGGTAAAAGCTTGTAAATAAGCCACTGTAGCGAAACCAAAGCAACCAACTAGTAAAATACTCTTCGGCATAAACAATGGCAACACAATTAAAATGACTAAACCTTCTATAAAGATCAGGATAGATTCAGCTACATATTTTAACGTAAAAAATAGTGAATTTTTCATTGTGTTTTTTAAACTGTTTTTAAAAACCCCTTGTAGAACTAAAGGGTACAATAAGTACAATAACATTGTTCCACCTATTAATAAAAGTAGAACTTTTAAGAACAAATGAATGCCGCCAAGATAATAGAAAGCCAAAACAAAAACCGACACAATTAGAACATCAATAAAAAATAAAGCGGTGCTGTCTTTAAAATTCTCCTTAAACAATTTAATATATTCTTTTGTAACGGATAGATGTGCATCTGTTATCGAGTTTATACTGACCCTTGTTAAGGCAGTAATCGCTGCACCAATAGTAAAAATAGGAAGGCAACTGATCAAAAATAATATATTTAAAATAAACATACTCGCAATGCGGTTTAATAGAGTAAATAATGGGCCATCAATATCAAATAAACCTAGCATTTCGATTCTCTCCTTTTAGAAGTGACACAAAAAAAGGGTTTCCCCTTTTTTTGCGTCTCATTCTTATTCTTCTGATAGTTTTAATTTTTCTTTATTTGTAGCCATCTTCTCATTTTGAATTTTAACAATATCATCCCAATTATTATCATCCAAGAATTTTTCATAGGCTGCTAAATTAGTATCAAAATCTTTCTCACTCTTAGAACGGATCATACTGATCAATGAAGTATGCCAATTTGTTTTAATGGCATCATAACTCCGTGCTTCAGCCGTTCCTTGGTCTGGGTTTACATTCTCAATTACATAATGAGGATAGAGTTTTCCTTTACCCCATTCTTGAAGTTGAGTTAACGGACCTTTTTCATCTGGTACTTTTAATGTATTCGCTCTATCATGATTAAAGAATAAAATCTCACTAAGACGGTATTTTTTACTGTATTCTTCTGGTTTTTCTTCTTTTAATTTTGTGATTTCAGGGAGCATTTCAATTAACCCATCTTCATTGTATTCAAACGTTTCGCCTTCAATACCATACTTAGTTAAAATTTGTCCTTCGTCTGATAATAAGTATGTGAATAATTGAATAGCCTTAGCTGGATCAGTTGAATCTTTTGTAATATAGTTGACCATCCAGCCTGATAATCCTGTTTGATTTAATTTGATTTCATTTCCTTCTGTACTTTGAGGACCATCAATGGCAATATATTCAACGCCTGGATTACTGTTCATAAAGGTTTGAAGATGCCCTCCGAATCCACTTACACCATTAACAAATAATGTAGCATATTTACCCGATTTAATTTTTTCATCAAAAGTTGGACCATCATCTGAAAAACTATCATCGCTGATATTGCCGTCACGATAAACTTGATTAATTGTTCTAACCCATGTTAAGTAATCTTTATCTAAATTGCGGTTATAAAATTCTCCATTTTCATCTTCTAGCGGTACTCCGATAAAGTCTTGGAGAACATCTCCCAAAGAACCAATATCATTGCCTACTGGATTAAAGCCAAATGGTTCTAGCTCTGGGTATTTATCATTAATTTGTTGCATAACATCACGAAATTCTTCAGGTGTTGCGATAGATGGTTTGCCCAATTCTTCATAAACATCACTACGAATAATAAAATTCGTATTAACCGGCATAATGCCATCTTTATAATCTTCAGTTGTATTTGAGAAATTAGGATAACCATAAGTTTTTCCATCTTCTAATTGGAACCAATTCATGGTTTGTTCTTTAGCTACCTTGTTAAAATAAGGATCATATTTTTCTGCTAGGTCTGTTAATGGATACGCCCAAGTATCAGCTTTTTTTGCTGTAGATGAAGTAGAATCAGTTAACGTAATGATATCCGGCATATCTCCGCCAGCAAACATGGTATTTAACTTAGTGTCATCACCTGTAACGATATCTACATCTAAGTTTAAATCTTCTTTAATTTTGGCAGTGGTCATATCTTCGCCAAACTCAAGTTGCAACCAATCTGCATTAATATACCACGTTAATTTATTATCTTCTTTTGTATCCAGTTTCCAAGCGGGTGTTGAGGGATCCAATTCATAACGATCTTTGATTGAAAAATCTTCAGTTGCTTCTTTCTTATCATTTCCGCAAGCTCCCAAAGTTAATAGCGATAAAGCCAATAACGAAGCACCAAATATTTTTTTCTTTTTTATGTTCATTCTTATTCTCCTTTTTTTTTATTCTTTAACTGCTCCTACCATCATTCCTGACACAAAATATTTTTGAAGTAATGGATAAATACAAAGAATTGGAATAGTTGTAATAACAATAGTTGAAAGTTGAACGCCTCT
>DIDU01000146.1:0-191 GCA_002418295.1 Carnobacterium sp. UBA5792
TTAACGGATTTAGAATTGAAAACAATCATTAATAGACTCTCCAATATTTCTTCCAGTCCAATTTATCTAGCTAGTCGAGAGGCATTTTTACTGGTAACAGAAGGGTTTAATTTAGAAAGAGAAGATAAATCAAAGCTTGCTCTTCATGTTTCTTATATAGATTTAGACCACGTTGAAAATAATATTTTTAA
>DIDU01000146.1:378-1660 GCA_002418295.1 Carnobacterium sp. UBA5792
GATCACGAATCTGCGAGAGATGGTATTTCTTCATTGCTTACAATGATTAAAGGGGCATTTTCTAAGAGGCGTTTATTATCTATTTTACGAGATTTTATTTTTTATCCCGATGATAGCCAAAAAGAAGAGGTAATCGTATGTAGGTATCCTCAGTTTTTTGCTGCTACAAAGATGTTTGAAAACATTAAGAGAGAACTAAAGCCCAGGGGTTCTGGTAAGGGTGGTACATATTTCGGTGCTACCGGTTCGGGAAAGACTTATACAATGCTATATCTATCTAGACTTCTTATGCTTAGAGAAAGTGAAGTTTTTTCAAATCCAACGATTTTAATCATCACTGATAGAGAAGATTTAGATACACAAACTTCTGAACTGTTTATAACTGCAAAAAGATTTTTACATGAAGAAAATGTAAGAAGTATTGAGTCCAGAAAAGATTTAAAGGAAACTTTGGATAATAAACCTAGTGGTGGAGTTTATTTAACGACTATTCAAAAGTTTAGTGAAGATATTGGACTTTTGTCTGAAAGAGAAAATATTATCTGTATCTCTGATGAGGCTCATAGAACTCAAACTGGTACAGGTTCTAAGCTTAAGAAAACTGATAAAGGTATTTTTACAAGTTATGGCTTTGCAAAATATCTAAGAGATTCTTTTCCAAATGCGACTTATGTTGGTTTTACTGGAACCCCAATTGATGAAACTATCGCTGTTTTTGGTGGCGTAGTTGATTCATATACAATGAAAGAATCCTCAGATGATGGAATCACTGAAAGGATTGCCTATGAACCTCGTCTTGCTAGGGTCATAATTTCTGAAGAGAAATCAAGAGAAATTGAAAAATATTATAAAAAGTGTTTTGATGAAGGATCTACAGAGGAGCAAATAGAAGAAAGTAAGAAGGCTATGAGTCGAATGAAAGTAATTCTTGGAGATTCAGATCGTCTATGGAAAATGGCTCAAGATATTGTAGACCACTATGAAAAATTAACCAGTGAAAAACCAGAAGTTGTTCAAAATGCGATGATTGTTTGTTCTACAAGAGAGATTGCCTTTAAGCTTTGAAATAATATTTTAAAACTAAGACCTGAATGGGGAGAATCTAAAAAAGCAGAAAACGAGGCAGAATTGTCTAAAGAAGAGCTTAATAAATTAGTAGATTTACCAAAAATAAACTTGGTAGCTACTAGAGGGGCTAACGATAAAGAGGATCTTTATAGGGTCTGTGGAACAAAAGAATATCGAAAGATGCTTGATAGACAATTTAAAAACAATAATTCTT
>DIDU01000146.1:1774-2806 GCA_002418295.1 Carnobacterium sp. UBA5792
GCTCTTATAGAAGATTTATTTTTAAAATTTGATAATAGTAAGTTTTTAAATGGAGAACCTTTAGAAAGACTTATGTGCTTAAATGAGGCTAGTGAATTTATTCAAAGAAAAAAAGAAAAGCAAAAAGAGTTTATGGGTCTATCTAGAAGATTAAAAGCTGCCTATAACATATGTTTTCCTTCAGGAGAGCTAACAGATAGAGAGGTTTCTCTTGGATAATTTTATTTAGCTGTCCGTTCTATTATCTATAAACAAATTAAAGGGACTGCTCCAGATGCAGAAGTTATGAATGAAGTAGTTGAAAAAATGGTGGCTGACGCCATTCAATGCACTGGTGTTGAGAATATAGTTGATGAGCAAAAAACGATTGACCTTTTCTCTGAAAATTTTATAGAACACTTAGACCAAGTTAAACTTCCTATTACAAAATTTAATGCCCTTTTGAAGCTACTAAGAAAAGCAATTAGTGATTATGGAAAAACAAATAAAATAAAAGCTTTGGAATTTTCAGAAAGACTTAAAAAAGTTGTAGATGAATATAATAGCCGAGATAATCTTGAATTTGTTAATGAAGTTACTGAAGATTTTGTAAATAATTTGTCAGATGAGCTTATTCGTCTAATGAGAGAGCTAGAAAATGATAGAAATTCATTTGAAAAAATTGGAATTTCGTATGAAGAAAAAGCTTTTTATGATATTTTGATAAACGTGAGAGATAAATACGAATTTCCATATGAAGATGAAAAGTGTATTGTCTTAGCAAAGAAGATTAAAGAACTCGTGAATGATAAAGCTCAATACACAGACTGGTCAAATAGAAATGATATAAAGTCTCAATTAAAGATGGATCTAGTAATTCTGCTTTATGAAAACGGCTATCCTCCTCAATGGAGTGAAGAAGTATTTGATATGGTTTTAGAGCAGGCAGAAAATTATAAAAATTAATGAAAAGGCTGTGAGCGTGTACTCATAGCCTTTTTCATTTCTAACTTTTCTTCAAATTAAATGTTTTATCTCCCTTAGCCAACACCG
>DIDU01000146.1:2817-3699 GCA_002418295.1 Carnobacterium sp. UBA5792
GAAGGATAATTATTCCCCAAAACAGTAATGATTCAAAAGTGTTGAGTATTGAGTAGACTACGTTTTTGCTTTTGAGTCCTACTGTGAATGGTTGAAGTAACATGTACATGTAGAGTTGTTTTACTGATTGATACAAGTAGATTATGATGACTGCGACTGCGGCTTTTATTATCAAATCTGTTGTGTTTAATTTTGCGGCGAATATCCAACTTATTATCAATAATAACACCAATCCAAATGTAGGTGCGTTGTCTTTTAGGTTTTGTTTTATTCTAAAATTTAGTGTGTCTTTTATGGTTTGTTTATTAGCATAAATCATTTGTTTCATCAAATATCTATCCATATTCAAAAACATAAATCTATTAAATGATTCTGGGATTGCTATTTGTATTCCGAAATACAACAAGATTATCGGAAATACTGACACTAATATTTTCAAATCACTTGGTTTGGGATTGATTGTGAGTCCTCTTAGTACGATAAATCCAATTACACCAACAGCCAAAATTATTCCCGAACGTATTAGAATCATTTTGTTGTATTTGTGTTTGAATCTGTAGCGGAATATTTTGTTGATGTATTCTATTCCGTTGTAATTATCGTAAATTTTCCCGTTTTCTTGTGCTATTTTTTCATCGTCAATTTGGTATGCGACTGTGTTAATGTCTTTGAATGTGTTGTCGTAATCGATTATGGATTTATTGGTGATTTCAAGTCTAGCGATTTGTCTGATTTTTTCTGTTTTNNGTGCATAAGTTGAGTAGAATATTTCTACAAAATATTTGGATTTTATGCTGTACAATACCAAAAGTCCCATTCCCAATAGCAAAATCGCCCACATGCAGATGTAGTTTTTAGTTAAGTGTTTGTGACTTTTTGTAG
>DIDU01000146.1:3756-4040 GCA_002418295.1 Carnobacterium sp. UBA5792
GTATTTGATTAATTTTCTAAATCCAAGGCAAAATACAGTGATATTCATTGCATTCATTGGATCGATGTCGAATATAGCAAAAAATATCGCAAATATTATTCCTGAGATTGCAAAGCTAATGTCCGATAAATAATCCTGCAAAACTGTGTATTTTTTGGCATCGAGTTTGAGCGCTTTGACACAAATCGAATCGCTATTATCGAAGCTTACGTACATAAATTGTGAAATCATACTTCCGATTACAACAGACAAATAAAACAATGTTATAAGTATATTTTGTTGAA
>DIDU01000009.1:0-2191 GCA_002418295.1 Carnobacterium sp. UBA5792
GATTAGAATGTAATCAAAAATAATATTGAAACCTGCTCCAATCATCATACTGATCATCGAAATACGAGGATTTCCATCAGCTCTGGAAAAGTTATTCATACACATGGCTAAACATTGAAAAACAGCTCCATATAAAATAATACTCAAGTAGTCAGTCGCATAAGGCAGGACGGCTTCACTAGCCCCAATATTTCTTAAAATCGGTTCAATAAAGATATTTCCTAGAACCGTAAACGTCAGCCCTGCGATAATCGCTAATGCAACTCCATTGCCCAAATAATGTTGGGCTTTTTCTGTTTCTTTCCGACCAAGACTAATCGAAAAGCGGGTCGCGCCTCCAACGCCGACCATCAAACCAAAAGCGATCATCACTAAGGTAACTGGATAGGTAATGGAAGCTGCAGCTAATCCCAACGAACCTAGATCAGGAGCATTCCCAATAAAGATTCGGTCAACAATATTGTAGACGGCATTGACAAACATTCCGATGATGGCAGGGAGGGAGAACTCTAGCAATAAAGTTGAAATTTTTTCTGTTTCTAATCGGTTGTTACTCGGCATAAGTTACCTTCTTTCTGAATTTAATTAACTGAATAATAGCTGGGGATGGTAGTTAAACAAGGCTTTCAATCATTACCATAGCAATCCGTTTAAGGCAAGTCAACTGTACTAAGCTGTTTTTTTATAGAGTAGGGCGGGCTTGTTCTGTGTTTCTTAGATAAAAGCGAACACTGCTTTCGCTAAAATCAAATCCAGTTTTAAAAAAACTAGGAATTTTAATAATTTTTCAAAAGAAAGGCTTATCATTTTAAGTAAATCCGAACTTAGGCTATACTAAGCAGTGTAAAGAATTAAAAAATATAAATGAAGGAGATGTTGTTCATGAACGATTTTTCAAATTCAGTCAGTACAGGATTCAATTCATTCATGGGATTCTTACCGACACTGCTAGGTGCCATTGCACTGTTAGTTGTAGCTTGGCTCATAGCTGTTCTAGTCCGTAAAGCAGCGCAAAAAGGACTAAAAGCAGCAGGATTTGGCCGACTTCTAACGAAATGGGGGTTAACCAATTCAGATGAACAAGCCAACAGCACCATCGATTCGATTGGAAAAGTCCTTTACTACTTGGTCTGGTTGATTTTCTTACCAGGAATTCTAGGCATGCTGTGACTAAATGCTATCTCTACGCCAATTACGAATATGCTTAATTCTGTTTTAACCTTCTTACCGAAATTATTTGCAGCAGCCGTTATCTTGGCGATTGGTATCTTCGTTGGCCGATTTGTTAAAAACTTAGTCTATAATTTATTGATCACTGTCAATATTGACAAATGGATCTCTAAAATGACGAGCTCAGATGCAGCAACTGAAGAAGCAGCACCCTCTCAAAATCAAAAGATGACCATTGCTAAAGTATTGGCAAATGTGGTTTATATCATTATTTTAGTTCCTGTTATTACAGTAGCACTTGAAACCCTGCAAATCCGCAGTATCGCTGAACCGATTATTATGGTCCTAAATCAAGTACTAGCCGCTATACCAAATATTATCGTGGCTGTTATCTTAATCGGTGTCGGTGTTATTTTAGCAAAATTTGTTGGGGACCTGATTACTGGTTTACTACAAGGTACAGGTATCAATAAATTAAATAAATACCTTAGAACACCAGGAAAAGTTTCTTCTTCAATAGACTTGGCAAATGTTATTGGACAAGTCATCCAAGCTGTTTTAATCGTCTTCTTTGTTGTAGAAGCTTTAAATGTCTTAAACTTAGAAGTATTGAATACAATTGGTCAAGCTGTCATTGCCTACTTGCCATTGGTTATCAGCGCATTGCTCATTCTAGGCATTGGTATCATTGGAGGAACAATATTAGGAAACTTTATCTCTCAAACAACTGGAAGCCAAATAACTGGTAATATTGTCAAATATATTCTGATCGTGATGTCTGTCTTTATGGGATTAGACCAATTGAAATTTGCAACAAGCATTGTAAACTTTGCTTTCTTGCTCATTCTTGGTGGATTATCTGTAGCTTTTGCTATCTCATTTGGGATCGGCGGACGCGAATTTGCTAAACGCCAATTAGAACGTTTAGAAACCAAAATGGAAAAAGAAGAAAAAACAAAATAAAGGATGCGGAGCGCTCTCGCATAGCTCAGACAGAAAATTAGAAAAATTCCCGCAAAAG
>DIDU01000009.1:2244-2667 GCA_002418295.1 Carnobacterium sp. UBA5792
TCTGGGTCACGCAACTCAACTAAGAATAAGATATGGAATTCCGCATAGGAGTTTCAATTCAAAACTTGGAATAAAGAAAACAAAGTAGTTGCTTTGTTTTACCTATTTTAAACTATTTATAAGAATAAAGCTGGTTTTCCATTTGGGAAAGCCAGCTTTATTTTTTGATGAAGCAAAATAGACAAGTTGAGGTTTTTTGGGCGATGACTTCTCTATCAAGAACCATTTTACCATTGGACGATAAAAAATAAATTTTTAGTAAGTAAATGTCTTTAGACAATTCAATAACCTATTTATATGGTAAAGTATAATTAGGAAGAAAAAGGACGTAACCTGATGCTTTTTAGTATCAGGAAAGATGAACAAGGTTGTTTTAACTAAAATAATTAGGAGGGCGGCTTGATTTTACAGAATACTAATATA
>DIDU01000009.1:2796-3341 GCA_002418295.1 Carnobacterium sp. UBA5792
TTTTTATTGGGTACCGATATTGGCATTACACCAATAGGAACTCAAATGGGAAAAGGTGTCGCCAAGAGTAATAAAGTCTGGATCGTTATCATTGCTGGTTTAGCCCTTGGTTTTTTCATTTCAATCGCTGAACCGGACTTGCATATTTTAGCGAACCAAATTGCAACAGTAACGAATGGAGTCATTACAAACACCAGTATTTTAATTTTTGTTTCCATTGGAATTGCTGTGATGGTAACAATTGGTTTACTTCGCATTGTATATAATATCCCCTTATATAAGTTGTTAACGGGTATTTATCTTCTCATTTTTGTTTTAGCTCTATTCACATCTAATGAATTTTTATCTTTGGCATTTGATGCGTCAGGTGCAACAACTGGGGCGTTAACGGTTCCCTTTATGCTGGCTCTGGCATTGGGGATAGCCTCATTAAAGAAAGTCGGCAAAACGTCGGAAGAAGATAGTTTCGGTTTAGTTGCCATTGCTTCGTCAGGAGCGATTATTGCCGTGATGTTAATGAATATTTTCGGCGGGCAAAATGAAAT
>DIDU01000009.1:3415-3561 GCA_002418295.1 Carnobacterium sp. UBA5792
TAAAAGGAGTTTTATATGTTTTTGTTGGATTGGTTTTATTCTTGACCGGTGTCAACGCTGGGTTTATGGAAGTAGGAAATGTAGTCGGATATACCATAGCTTCACTGGATAATCGATTCTATGTACTCTTAGTCGCTTTTGTGTTA
>DIDU01000207.1 GCA_002418295.1 Carnobacterium sp. UBA5792
TTTTTATTTTGTTAAATTATCCGTAAATTGTCGAAATTTTGTTAGGCTATTTAAGAAAATAAAAAACAGATTTTGGATAAACATTCAAAATCTGTTTTTTAAAGACTATTTTATTGTATAAAACTTTTTTAATTTTTTAATCTGAAGGCGACACATTTTAGACACATTCAACTTATTTGTTTTTGACTGCTGCCTTTATTTTTCTTGTTTTCCTTAATGATTGGATAATAATACTCAATCATTAAATAGAGCCCAATCAACGCTGCTAATGCAGCAACAGCATATGGTTTTTGTAAGAAAATGACCAGATGCCCAAAATAAGGGATAATCAATTTGACTGTTCCAATATAACTCTTTTGGGTAATGGCTCCTTGGTCCTCAATCGTATTGGCATCCCCTTTTGTGTTCAGCCCTTCTGCTGATTTTCGAACAACCCGATGTGTTACGATTTCATCATTTGACGAAAAAGTAATCAAATCATTTTCTTTTACTGCTTGATAAGGTTTCATTTCTACAAAAATAAAATCACCTGGAGATAATACAGGCTCCATACTGCCGCTCACAACGGTGTAATTCTTATAACCGAATAAACCGTTTGCTTCCGGTGCTGAAAAGAAACTGACAGCTGCTATCCCTACAAAGAGCAGGACAACCAGCTNNTAAAAAAGTCGCTCATTCAATTTCTTTTTGACTAAAAATGTTTTATCACATTTGGTAGTGTTTAATGGCTCGAGAAAATAACCGGACATCTTCTTCTAGTTGCATGGTTGATAAATTAGGGCGGATAAGCTGAACGGTTCTGGCAGTATAATAGGCGTTGGCTAATCCTGCTAATAATCCTTCAAAAAAAGGCTTGTCTTGCGTATGCGCATACACCATGCCAGCACAATACGCTTCATTTACACCCCAATGGTAACGTTCTTCAAAGTTCTTCTGGTCTTCATAATAATAAATTTTCTTTTTATCGGTAACAACGATTGCTGCGGAGTCATGTTTATTGATGACCACATTTTTCATCCCAAACTCGAGCCATCTTAAGGCTGCTTGTTCTAATTCTGCTTGGCTGTTCACTGGAGTATTAAAAAATTCTGCTGTTTCATCGTGTTTAGTGATCAGTAAATCTACACCTTTTAAACAAGTTGGTATATTTTCCATTTTAGGAATGGAGACAGTGATAAGCATCAATGGAATTTGATGCTTTATTTTAAAAGCAATTAGAAATTCAAGTGTTTCTTTTGGCAGATTTAAATCAGCTACCAGATACTCGGCCTGCTTTAAAACAGAAAGGTGTCGAGTCAGCCATTCTGGAGTCATTGAATGATAAATATCCATGTCCGCCAACCCAAGAACCATCTCTCCTTGAACGCTCACTACTTCCATAAACGTTCCCGTCGTCCCATTTTCCACAACATCAACTTGCGAAATATCCATAAAATGTTCTGATTCTGCTTTGATTTGCTGCCAACACGCATCATTGCCGACAATAGAAAGCAACGTTGTTTCTATATCGAGCCGTCCAAGGTTTTCAGCAATACTGCGTGCACAGCCACCGACAGATGAACGTTCTTTGACATCATTTGTCGAATGAGGGACTAATTTTTCTTCCAATAAATAACGACGATCAATATTGGCCGCTCCAATACACACCACAGGCTTTTTCTCATTGAGTACATAAGCTTTCCCTAATAAATGTTCCTTTTTAACCAATCCTGAAATAAGATTAGCAGTGGCTGAACGAGACAAGCTGATTTCATCGGCTAATTTTTGTTGACTGATAAAAGGGTCTCTGCGAATGGCAGCTAGAATTTTCTTTTCTTTTTCATTCAAACTCACTTCGTTGCATCCCTTTCTTTATATACATAATTTCTTAAAGACAATTTGATTCAATTATTTTAGTATAGTTTTTGAAACGCTTTCTGTCAAATAGTGATTAAATAAAAAATGGTTCGGCTACTCAGTGCAGCGAACCATTTCTCGTGTAAAATGAATTAAAATAAGCCTTTAGTATTATTAACGTCTAATGTAAACAGTACACCATTGCCAGGTTTTTCAATTTCTATAGCATTGCTAATAGAAGCTACAATCGCATCTGTTGTATGGGTTTCAGACAAAATCATCACAATTTCCTTTTCAGGCTCAATGTCCATTGAAAATAATTTGCTAGTTTCATGACTGCCGGATCCTCTTCCAGTAATCACTGTTCCACCTTGTGAACCAGCTGCAACAGCAGCATCGATCACTTGTTCAGCTTGACCATGATCCACAATCGTAAATATTGCTTGGTGCATAACATTATCAACCTTTCTACTGCTTGCATTTTGTGAATAAACACAATTTCTATTTCCTAGAAGATTCACAATTGGAATAGTAAATGCAATACCATGATTGCGTTTTTCCAGTTTAAGTTTTTTGGATAAATCTTCCAGTGTATATTCTGCAACTTCTTTTTTAGCTGCTAAAATCACGATTTCTTTACGAATATCGTCCAAGCCCAACATTCTTAAGGCATTGTTATTAACCGTGCCGAATCCATAAAGAACGGTTCCGCCTGATACACCATCTTGTTTGCCCAACTTCAAGACTTTGCTTCCCATTCCATCGTTTACAATAAAACAAAGTATGTCATAATTGATTCCTGCAATAACGTTTGTTTCCATGCTATTGAAGCCCGCCCTTTCTAGATTTCAGTTTAAAAATCAATCCTAGAAGCTGCAATGTAATGATCGGCATCATAGCCACCATTGCAATCATTCCGAATCCATCCATCAATACGTGTGCTCCTTCAATGGCTTCTGCTGCTCCTTGTACAAAGGCTAAGATAAATGTCGCTGTCATTGGACCTGATGCTACTCCACCTGCATCAAAGGCCATTCCGACAAACATTTTAGGAACAATGTACATTAATCCGATAGCTATAATATAGCCCGGTAAAAGCATATGCCACAGTAACAATCCTGGTAATAAAATACGGACCATGGACAATAGGACCGCTAGCCCGACACCAAGAGATAAAGCCAATAATATAACTTTTCGTTTAACATATCCGTGTGTTACTTCTTCGATTTGGTGAGTTAAAACATATACAGCTGGTTCAGCTAAGATCGTCACTAATCCTAACACAAAAGCGACTAAGAG
>DIDU01000213.1:0-267 GCA_002418295.1 Carnobacterium sp. UBA5792
TTTCAAAGGTCTAATGTGTTTGCCGTTGTGTTTTTAACAACTTCTATATCTTAGCAAACTTTATTTTGTTTGTCAACGGTTTTTTTGAATAAAATTAAATTATAGTGGATAAATATCCACATTCATTTTTCGCAGCTAAACCTGTATTCAACATTTAAGATTCTACCATAGTTTATTATCAATTGTCAAAGCTTTTGTTTCTTTTGAAGATAAACTTTTGTAACCCTTTGCATCTCGAGGGTTGCAACATCCATTACTATAACAAGT
>DIDU01000213.1:308-8253 GCA_002418295.1 Carnobacterium sp. UBA5792
TTTCGTCTCCATTTTAAAGACGAACATTCGCCGAACTATTCTTTTTAATTCTCGTATATATATGCAGCTGGTTTTGAATAAAGGAACTTTCCTTGCCCACCCTTTTAAATCGTTCGTTTTACTCTAATAAATCAAAAAAGTTTTAAAGAACTTTCTAGTCCTTTAAAACTCTTCCCCTAACTCAATTGGTAAATAACCGCTTCATAAGGTCGAAGCGTTAAGTTTGATAACTCCATTCCGCTGTTAATGTAATTGCTTAAAATAATTGAAGCTGCCTGTCGAGAAGGATCTTTATAAACTGCTGCTGTTCCATAAAAATTAATCACAACCAACCAAGTTTCGCCTTCATAACTGCGTTCGTACACATATAACTGAGGGTCTTCTGGCAATAATTCCCGATACTCTCCCCAGACTACCAATTCGTGCTCTTTCCGTAGTTGTATTAATTTTTGATAGTGTTTAAAAATACTATCTTCCTTTAAGTAATCAGTAGCTACATTTATTTCTTCATAGAGAGGATTTAAAGCTAACCAAGGTGTTCCGGACGTAAAGCCGGCATGTGCTGTAGCATCCCATTGCATTGGACGTCTTGAATTATCGCGTCCCTTTTTATTAATGGACGCTAAAACAGCTTGTGGATCACAACCTTGTGCTATACGTTCATGGTACATGTTTTTACTTTCAATATCATCAATCTCTTCTATAGAAGAAACAGGAGTGTTGATCATTCCGATTTCTTCTCCTTGATAAATATATGGTGTTCCTTTCAATACATGTAAAAATGTCGCAAACATTTTTGCTGAAACAACTCGGTATTCTTCAGAATCATCTCCCCAATTGGAAACGATGCGCGGTATATCGTGATTATTCCAAAATAAACTATTCCAGCCTTTTCCATCCAATTCAGTTTGCCATTTAGTAAAAACAGCTTTTAATTCGATAAAATCAAGTGGCTTCGTATCCCATTTTGGTTTATCCGGCTGTTGGTCTAAACCAATGTGTTCGAATTGAAACACCATTGATAGCTCTTCACGGTCAGGATTTGAATACAGTTTTGCAATCTCAGGAGTTGCTCCCCATGTTTCACCAACTGTCAGTACATCGTAATTGCCAAAAGTTCGTTGATTCATTTCTTGCAAATAGGCATGTAATTTCGGTCCATTCGTAGTAATTAATTGATCAGGTACTTTTCCGATAGTGTCAATAACATCCATTCGGAATCCGCCAATACCTTTTTCTAGCCAAAAGTTCATCATGCTCCAAATCTGTTCATGGACTTTAGGATTTTCCCANNCCAGGAATTTTCATCAAATTCCCAAGCTGGACCGCTGAAAACCGATAATAGTTCATTAGGCAATCCTCCATCTTCAGCTGGTTCCCGCCAAATATAGAAATCACGAAATGCATTATCGCGTCCTTTTTGAGCTTCAATAAACCAAGGGTGTTCATCGGATGTATGATTAACAACTAAATCCATTACAATTCGGATGTCTCGTTTTTTTGCCTGGTCAATCAGTTCTTCCATATCCGCCATTGTGCCGAATTCAGGAGAGATGGCTTGGTAATCGCTAATGTCATACCCATTATCATCATTTGGCGATTTGTAAACTGGACTCAGCCAAATAACATCGATGCCTAATTCAGCTAAGTAATCCAAACGCTGGATAATTCCTCGTAGGTCTCCAATTCCATCTCCATCACTATCTTGAAAACTTCTAGGATACACTTGATAAACAACTGAACTATGCCACCACTTTTTTTCCATTCTATCAAAACTTCCTCTCATTTTATTGGCTTTGAGCTGCAGCCAAAATAGTTGATAGCTTCAAATCAATTGTAGTAGCTACAAATAAATCTGCTGCTTTCATTGATTGCTCATTGCCTACTCCAACTGAAAACATGCCCGCCGCATTGATCGCTTCGATTCCAGCTTCTGCGTCTTCGATACCAACACATTCTTCTGGCCGCAATCCCAATTGCTCTGCTCCTTTAATAAAAATTTCCGGATCCGGCTTACCATGCAGTAATGTTGCAGGATCTATTACAGCGTCAAATACATCGGCAATTCCAAGACGTTCTAAAATAACAGGCCCATTTTTACTAGCAGAAGCTAACGCTAGTTTCATCTCTGCTTTTTTTAAATCCATCAATAGTTCCGTTATTCCGGGTAATAGATCAGCTGAAGTAATTTGAGTAATCAGCTTTTTATAGTCTTCATTTTTTTCATCTGCTAAAATTAATTTCTTTTCTTCAGAATAGAGATTGCTTTTATGGCCATAAGCTAAAATCCGGTCCAGTGAATCCATGCGGCTGATGCCTTTCAATTGTTCATTGAACTCCCGATCAAAAGAAATCCCAATTTTTTCACCCAATTCTTGCCATGCTAAATAATGGTACTCTGCGGTGTCTGTCAATACACCATCCAAGTCAAATACAAATCCTTTGATCATATCTGTCACTTCCTCATCCTTGTTTAATTATTGAATTTTTTATCGTTTACTGAATAGCAACAGATACTTCCGTCGTCAATTCTTGGATTTCATCATAAATTTTGAATGTCAATGGTTCTCCTTCTACTAAAGAGACTTTGACCGTTTCTTTTGTGACTGTGATATGCAGCAACCTGCCGCGGTATTTGATCATAAAATTGTATCCGTTCCAACCGGCAGGACAAAAAGGTCTAAAAACTAGTTGTTCGTCAGCCGTCCGCATTCCGGCAAAGCCCTGTACAATAGCCAACCAACCGCCGCTCATTGATGTAATGTGCAACCCATCTTCTGTATCGTTGTTATAATTATCTAAATCCAAACGTGCAGTTCGAGCATAAAATTCAACTGCTTTTTCTTTTTTCCCTAATTCTGCTGCTAAAATGGCATGGATAGAAGGTGAAAGTGAACTCTCATGAACGGTCATCGGTTCATAAAAATCAAAGTTTCGTTGCTTTTCTTCCATTGTAAATTCTTGATTTAAATAATAGATTCCTTGCAGGACATCCGCTTGTTTAATAAAACAAGAACGTAAAATTTTATCCCACGACCAGTGCTGATTGATTGGTCGTTCCGCAGCATCCAACGAAGCAACGGGGCGTAAATCTTTATCCAAAAAAGTATCATGTTGGACAAAGACGCCTAATTCTTCGTCATATGGATAGTACATATTAGCAATAATATCTTGCCAATAAGTGATTTCTTCATCTGTTACATTCAGTTCTGCTTGCTTTGCTATCGAAATTTTGCTTAGACTCTCCAAAGTATATTCTAGCGTCCAAACTGCCATTCGATTAGTGTACCAGTTGTTGTTAACATTATTTTCATATTCATTAGGACCTGTTACTCCATGAATCATATAGCCAGCTGCTCGCTCAGAATAATGAACGCGATCTGCCCAAAATCGGGAGATCCCGGTTAAAACGTCAATACCTTTTGTGAGCAAGTACTCTTCTTTTCCTGTATAGTTCGTGTAATTGTAAATAGCATAAGCAATTGTGCTATTGCGGTGAATTTCTTCGAATGTAATTTCCCACTCATTATGGCACTCTATACCATTGAAAGTAACCATCGGATATAAAACACCTTTTAACCCTTGCTGTTCAGCATTATGGACAGCTCCTGGCAATTGTTCAAAGCGATACTTTAATAACTGTTCGGTGACAGTTTCATCTGCTACAGAAAGGTACATCGGTACAATATATGCTTCTGTGTCCCAATAAGTTGCTCCGCCGTATTTTTCACCGGTAAAACCTTTTGGTCCTACATTCAAGCGCGAATCTTCTCCATAATAAGTAGAAAACAATTGGAAAATATTAAACCGAATCCCTTGTTGACTTTCATCATCTCCTTCAATAACAACATCGGCTTTATGCCACCGTTCTGCCCAAGCTTCAACGTGTTCTGCTTCTAAATCAGCTGTACCTTTAGCTAATGCAGTATCTAAAATGACTGCGGCAGCTGTTTGCTGTTTTTCTGGAACCACATCACGACTAGTAACGACACTGACTAATTTTGTAATGCCTGCTTTTTCACCTGCTGCTAATTTATAGGTGATTTCTTCTCGTACTTGCATAAAGTCTTCAGCTGTTTGCCGGTTTTCAGCATCTTCGGCTAGCGTTTGCATCATCGTCGTCACAGTAAATTGTTCAATGCCGAAAGTATTCGGAATGGTTTTCGTTGTTAAAGAGCTTTTTTCTCCGCTTTGTCGTCCTATTTCCTGCCAGAAATTTTCTTCATAATTGCTGTCTTCGTTTGAAACATTCCCATCCATTAATGGTACAAAAGTAACCACAGCTTCACCTTGGAGAACTTCTGCATTTACTTCAATAAGAGCTAACTCTTTAATCGTGATGCTGACGAAACGTTTAAATTGAAAATGCGTTTCAACTTCGTCTTTAATGACTGTAAAAGATCGATATAAAATACCTGTCTGCATATTCAATTCTATTTTGTAATCTTTAATAAGATCTTTAGCTAAATCAACTTTTTGGTTATTGATATACAGTTCAATCGGAATAAAGTTCGTAGCATTGATCACTTTTCCAAAGTATTCTGGGTACCCATTTTTCCACCAGCCAACCCGCGTTTTATCCGGGAACCAAACGCCTGCTAGATAAGTACCTAAATGGCTGTCGCCAGAATAGCCTTCTTCAAAATTTCCGCGCATTCCCATATAGCCATTTCCAATAGAAGTCAAGCTTTCTTGGAGACGCTTATCTTCTTTTTCTAGAGAAGAAGACGTAATTTTCCATGGGTCTACTTCAAATAAACGTTTAATCATTGACTTTGCCTCCCAAAATACCCTTTTTATTTTCTAAACTTACTTTGTCGTTAAATTTCGTTTGATAAAAAATCATTAAAATCATTAGAACCAATCCTAGTGATTGAATCGTCAACATGACCACTATGTCAAATTGTATAAAAGCAGAAACAACTGCGACTAACGTAGATAATCCCATCGCATTTTCTATTACATTCAGCGATTCTTTATAGGTTTGGATAGATGAAAAAGAGTTTTTTCTAGTTAAATACAAGAAGAAAGCAGAACCGAAAACAATGAACAATGTACTGATAAATAAAATACTGAACACAAGCAGCATCAAAGAACCCACTACATACCCTCGATTTTGAATAAACCATTGCCGTGAAAGTTCTGCTTTCACTTCTTTAATCGTTTGGATGCTTCTTAAATCAACATCTTTTGTGTACTGAACTTTAGAAACTGGAATACCTTCGTTTTTTAGATAAAATTCATTTTCCGCAAAAATGAGTGCATTTTTTTCTTTCAGCTTTTGTTTAACTTGTTCTTCAGAGCTGCCAATACTGATGATCCCATTTTTTGTTTCAATGTTTACTTCTGTTTGTGGCTGCAATATTCCATTAACAATAGTCGTTTTTTGAAGGGCAGCAATCGCTGGTTCGTCTATTAAATCAAAAGTTTCAGGATAACTTTCATCAATAGGATAACTCTCNNAAATAAACTGGTCAAAAAAAGCAAGACGGTAATCAGCTGAAACCAGTTTAATTGGTGACGTCCTTTAAAAGAACGCTTTGGTGTCCAAATATTTTTAAAATAGGTCAGTGGGAATTTATCTGTTTTCATTTTGCTCACTTCTTTTCTTTCAATATTTCAAAACCTGGTATTTCAAAAGCTGCCTCATGATGCGACAGCTTTTTATTCTTTATTCATTTAGTTATTCACAAGCATAGCTTATCCCTTTGTTCCTCCAGACGTTAATCCTGACACAAAATTCTTTTGCAACATGAAGAAAAGGACTGAGATCGGTACAGCAATTAAAATTGCTCCTGCAGCAAATAACGAAACTTTTTGATTCTGCGGATTATTGATAAAAGTTTGCAATCCGACAGCTACTGTTATTTTTTCTGGACTTCTGAGTAAAAAACGAGCCAGCATATAGTCGCCAAAAGGTGTCATAAAAGCCCATAGTGCTTGAACGGCAATCATTGGACGAACTAACGGTAAAATAATTTGCCAGAAAATCCGGAAATGTCCTGCACCGTCTAATTTGGCAGATTCATCTAATTCTTTTGGAACCGTGTCGAAATAACCTTTCATCAACCACGTGTTCATAGGTATTCCACCGCCAATATACAACATAGAAAGGAACCAAAATTGGTCTAATGCGCCTAATAGTAAAGCCATAACATAAAAAGCCGTTAAAGCAGCCATGGTCGGTACCATTTGGATCACCAAGAAAAACATTAAACTTTTTTTACGGCCCATAAAGTTATAGCGGCTATAGGCATAACCAGCTAAGGTAATTAAAGCTACTTGAACGATCATCGTTGAAACAGCTACCATCAAGGTATTCTTATACCAGGTGCCATATAGTGTTTCTCCAAAAAGGCGTTTAAAGTTATTCAATGTCCAATCAGCATGAAAATNNTAAGGAAAAAGCAGTGATATTCCCAGATTTAAATGCTGAACTTGCCGTAATCAGCAATGGATAGATAATGATGATCGAAAGTGCAATCATAAAGGCATAAGTAAAAAAATGATTTAAGAATCTGGAAGTTTTTTGAGATTTCAATTTATTTTTCATCTTAAACGTCCTCCATATTGAAAGCATTTGTTTTACGGAATACCAATAACGAAACCGTAATAACCAAAATTGAAATAATTAAGGTGATTGCAGCTGCCATCGAGTATTGAGGAGATGTTCCAGTCGTCAATTTGTATATCCAAGAGATAAGGATATCCGTTGCTCCTGCTCCGCCTCCAACACTTCCTGGTCCACCATTATTGAAAAGATAAATCATGGAGAAATTATTGAAATTACCGGTGTATTGAGTAATAAAAGTCGGTGCCGCTACCATAAAAATCATCGGTAACGTGATTTCTTTAAACCGTTGAATAGCACTTGCACCATCAATTTTTGCCGCTTCATATAAATCTTCTGGAATAGACTGCAGAATACTTGTTGTCATAACATAGATATAAGGGAATCCAAGCCATCCTTGGATCAGAATAATGGCCACTTTAGACCAGACTGCTTTAGTTTTCCAAGCAATTTGTCCAATCTCAATAAACGGTAAGTGATTGAGCAATGGAATAACTTGAGTATTGATTGCCCCAATACTGTCATTAAATATATTTGAAAAAGAGAGGATCGTAATAAAAGCTGGCACAGCCCATGGCAATAAGAAAATAACTCCAAAGAAACGTTTCCCTTTAATAAAGGATTGGTTTGTTACGACCGCTGTTAAGATCCCCAGCGAGATTTGCAAAGTAGTTGCACATAATGTCCAAATCACTGTCCAACTAAAGACAGAAGAAAAAGCATCACGATAAGAACTTAAAAATAAAATATTGGTAAAATTCTTAAATCCGATCCAATCAATTAAATTGGCCGGAGGGATATGATAAAAATCATAATTTGTAAAAGCCATAAATAAAGTAACTAAAACAGGAAAAATGATGGTAAAAGCCATCATAAGATAAGCCGGTACGATCAAGAGGTAAGGAAACCCGTGATCATAAACATTGTACAAAATAGATTTTGCCGTGGTGTTTACTTTTAAATCGTTGTTCCATCTTACAGCCGTTTGTTTAGCATCATAGATATTCAATGCATAAAAAGCTAAGAAGATAACTGTAATGATNNTGTAATGTTCCACCAATCATCATGAACAATGAATGGTCTTCGATTGGCGTACTTCCTAAACTGATTAAACCGCCAATTGCATTGGCACCATAAATAACCATTTCAAAAATAAATAATAAGAAGATGCCCAAAAATACAAAACCTTTAAATTTTTGTTCATTATAAAATTGCCCCATTCCGGGGATAATGGAATACATCATCGCTTTCTTTTCATTCTTTACTTGCTGAGGTCGCGCCTGTTTAGACATCTGTTTCTCCCCCTTTTCTTCGCTTAATAGTTATCGGCAGAGAATACATACATCCTCTGCCGATAACCTGAATTTCTATTGC
>DIDU01000213.1:8294-8812 GCA_002418295.1 Carnobacterium sp. UBA5792
CAATTGATTCAGAAATTAATTTTGTAGCATCGTCTGCAGATTCTTTCGGTGTTTTATTACCTGAGGCAGCGTCAAACATTAAGTTTTCTGCGCCTGTCCAAACTTCAGCCATTTCAGGAATGTTTGGCATTGGTTGTGCTTCTTTATATTGACCAATAACTGCAGAAGTTAACTCATCGTTTTGATCCGTTGCATACATCCGTGATTCTTGGTTTGCAGGAATTTCATTTGTATCATCGTAGAATTTATTTTGATTTTCTGTAGTAGTGACATAATCTAGCCATTCTTGTGCTACATCTTTGTTCTTAGAGTAGTTGCTGACGACCCAACCTTTTCCGCCGCCAAATGCTTGATACTCTTCGCCATTATCCAAAGTAGGAATAGTTGATACACCATAATTAACGCCCGCTTCTTTCAAAGCAGCTGCTTGCCATGGTCCACCAATAAATGCGCCAACTTTACCAGCTAAGAATTGATCTGTGATAAATGCATCCGAACTCGTAATGTCTTTCATTCCG
>DIDU01000213.1:8827-14304 GCA_002418295.1 Carnobacterium sp. UBA5792
GAAACCAGTCTGTTGCATATGTGATGGCTTCAACTGCACCTTTATTATTTAACCCGATATCTGTCGGATCCGTTCCATTATCGCCAAAGACATATCCGCCATAGCCGGCAACTAAACCATAAGAGAAGTAAAAATCAGTCCATTTTGCTAAGAAACCAGTATTTTTACCTGCTTCACCTTCAAAATCATATTTTTTGTCTTTTGATAAGGCTTCTAAATCAGCAAATGTTTTAGGTGGTGTATCTACTAAATCTTTATTGTAGTAAAGAACAAGGGTTTCAATAACAGCTGGTTCTGCATATATTTTGTCATCGATCGTCACNNACTTGCGCTTTGTCTGTGTCATCGTATTGTTCTTCATTGCCTAGAGTCACTTCTGCTAAATGTCCTTGCTGTCCTAGAGGCCCTACACGGTCATAAGCAGACATCATCACATCTGGGGCATTGCCGGCCGGTCCGTCTAAAGGCAGTGCTTCCAACTGTTCGAACATATCTCTTTCTGTTACTTTGATTTTCACATCATGCTCTTTTTCAAAAGCATCTTTAATATCGTTAACATAGTCAACATAACCTGCATCAACTGATATATGTAACTCTCCATCGCTGGATTTATTTTTAGAATCTGATGAGGCTGAATCAGACCCGCTTCCTCCACCACAAGCAGCTAATAGCAGTGCACTTGCAGAGACTAAGCCTACTGCGTATTTTTTCCAATTGTTTTTCTTCATCTTGATATCCCCCTCTTATTTTGTTTTTCTTGTCTGTCTTGCTTACATTCTTATTATCGTCGATAAAACGCTTTCTCGCAATGGTTTTATCATTGTTAGCGGTAACAAGTTTTTCCTTCTTTTTTTGTAAGGGATCATATAAGAAACGCTTGATTTTTAATTGAGTATATTTTTGGCAGAGATGAGCTGCATCTCTGCCAAAAATTACTATTTACTGTGTGCTGTATTTTTGTTNNAGCTGTTTTGTTGCCAGAAGCTGCATCGAAAATCATTGTTTCAGTTCCTGTCCAGACTTCTTCCATTTCAGGGATATTCGGCATTGGCATCGCTGAATTATATTGTTCGATCACGGCATTTGTTAATTCATCGTCGCCTTTACTAATAGCCATTCTTGTTTCTTGGTTTGCTGGTATTTCAGCTGATAATTCATATAACTTTTGAGAATTTTCTGTATTATTGACATAGTCTAACCAGTCTTGAGCCAATTCTTTATTTTTGGAATAATTACTGATCGTCCATCCTGATCCTCCAGCAAATGGTTGATAGTTTTCCCCATTTGGCAAGGTTGGAATGGTCGCAACTCCATAGTTTACATTGGCTTCTTTATAACTTGCAGCTCCCCATGGTCCATTGATAACGGCTGCCGTTTTTCCGCTAGTAAATTGATCATTCATAAAATTCTCAGCACTAGTCACATCTAGTGCTCCTTTAGGCCAAATGTTTTTGTACCAATCTGATGCATAATTGATTGCTTCAACTGCTTCTGGTGTATTTAGACCAATGTCTGTTGTATCTGTTCCATTGTCGCCAAAAATATAACCGCCATAGCCAGTGATTAAACCTAAGTAATGATAAGGAGTGACCCAGTTAGCTAAAAACGCCACATTTTTATCTTTTTCATTTTCAAAAGCAAATTGATCATCTTTTGACAGCTCTTCTAAATCTTCAAAAGTAGCTGGTGCTTTATCAACTAAATCTTTGTTGTAAAACAGTACGAGTGTTTCAATCACAAATGGGGCTCCATATATTTTATCTCCAGATAATACTTGATTTTCATCCATTTCTTCATAGCGTTCATCATCTGGCAGTGTAACTTCTGCTAAATGTCCCTGCTGCCCTAAAATACCGATCCGGTCGTAGGGAGCAATCAGTACGTCTGTTCCAATTCCAGCTGGCCCGTCAAGCGGTAGAGCCTCAATTGAATCAAACATATCTTTTTCTGTTATCTTAACTTTCACATTATGTTCTTTTTCGAATTCAGGAATAATTTCATTAACATAATCTGTATATCTTGGATCCACATCTACTTTCAGTGTAGTTGACTCTCCAGAACCTCCTCCAGATGCTGAAGAATCTCCAGACTTTTCTCCACTTCCACAAGCTGCTAATAATACTGCACTAAAAGATACCAACCCTAACGCTATTTTCTTCCACCGTTTATTTGACATAATGAAAGCCTCCTTTTAAAGTATACTACTCAACTATACCTTTATTATCTAATAAAGAACTATTTTCAGCAACCGTTTACACTTATAGCTTTCTTACTTCAGCGCTCTTTCAAAAAAGGACTGTACCTTTATCGTAAGAAAAGCGATGTTTAGTAGTTTCATTTCCCGGAGATAACTTAAGTCAACTCAATATAGAATGCAAAAAAATTATCCTATTCTACTTAACCAGAAAAGCTTTTTTCCTGATTTTTCTATTCTTTTGTTTGCTTCTTTTGTCCGCTGGACGACTCTGTCTGAAAAAGCCTATTTCTTAATTGTTTAGTTAGATTAGCAACATTCCTGTAGCGTTTTTGATTAGGTCAATCTTGTTGCGTGCCCTAATGAGGAAACAGTAGCGGTCTTAAGTCATGATAGATGTCTTTACGTGACCTAACGATTGGAAACACTTGCCTTTAAGTCACGATAAATCAATTACGGAGAGATGCTTTAAGGATGTGCTTTTCGGTAATCACCGAAAAGGTCCGATCGAAAGGATTAAAAGAAAGGAGAATTTATTTTTGTAAGCTGGAGGAACTCTACCTAAACATTTAACTAGTTGCATCGTAAGCTAGCTGATTCCACTAAAGAGCAAAATCAAAAAAATTATACATTCGGATGCAAAAAAAAGCCGATCACTCTCATGAGAAAGCAATCGGCTTTTCGATAGATAGTAAGCAACTAGTTGATTACTGCCCTTTGAAAATGACAAACCCATTTTTTTTGACAGATAATAATTGATTATCGGTAAATGACAAGTGGTTTAGCATGATTTCTGGTTTGCTGTCTAAAGCTAATTCAAGATCCTGTTCTCCTTGATTAAAATAAGCAACTATTGTTTCTTCCCCTAGCGTTCGTTTTAAACCAATCACTTCTTCTTTATCCCGAACGTCGAACCAATTTAATTCTCCATAACTCAAGTTCTGTTGGTGATTTTTTCTAAAAGTGATCAACTCTTTTGTGAAAGCCAACATCTCAAGATCTTGTTTCTTTTCGTCCCAAATCATGCATTTACGGCAATCTGGATCATCGAATCCGTCCATTCCAATTTCTGTTCCATAATAAATACAAGGAGAGCCGTTTTGCATAAAAGTAAAGGCTAAGCTGGACTTTACGATGTCTTTGTTTCCTTTACTGATCGTTAAAATTCGGGCTGTGTCATGAGAATCTAGTACGTTAAACATCACTTCGTTAGTTTGTTGACGATAAAGCATCAGTTGTTCGTTTAAGCCAGCAACCATCTTACTGGCAGAAAGCTTTTTATTCATAAAGTAGTCTTCAATCGTTTCTGTAAAGGCATAATTCATTACCGCATGGAATTCGTCTCCTTGCAGCCAACTTTGAGCAGAATGCCAAATTTCTCCCAAAATATAGAAATCTTCTTTTAGATCCGTCGTCACTTGATAGAACCGTTTCCAGAAGTGGTGATCTACTTCGTTAGCCACATCTAAACGCCAAGCATCAATATCAAATTCTCGTATCCAATATGCTGCAATCTCTAATAAATAGGCCTGTACTTCTGGGTTAGCTGTATTTAATTTGGGCATATGTCCTGTGAAAGCAAACGTATCGTAAGGAAGCCGGCCAACGTTTTCTAATTCTTCTGTGGTTAAAGATTCATCTAATTTTACAGGAAATTGATGAATATGGAACCAATCGGCATATTTAGAATCTGCTTCATTTTCTACTACGTCTTCCCATTGGTAAGAAAACATTCCCATATGATTGAAAACAGCATCTAACATAATTCGAATTCCACGTTTATGTGCTTCATCAACCAACTTTTTAAATGTTTCTTTATCGCCAAAATCAGGGTCAATCTCAAAATAATCCGTCGTATCGTACTTATGATTAGAGGTTGCTCTAAAGATCGGACAGAAATAAATACCATTGATTCCCAAATCCACCAAATAATCTAAATGGTCGATCACGCCTTGTAAGTCTCCTCCGTAGAAATCATCTCGTGTCGGATGCTCTTTACTTCCCCATGGCAGTGTTCCTTCGGGGTCGTTGCTTGTATCTCCATTAGCAAAACGCTCTGGGAAAATCTGATACCAAACGGTTTCTTTCACCCAGTCCGGTGATTTAAACCGATCAATCTCTTGAAAATATGGCATACGGAAAAAAGTATTGGCTTCTTCCAAATATTTTTCTTCAAAAGGAAAAATTCCTCTGTCGCCATAAAACACTTCAAGACTATCTGTGCCGATGACATGAAACCCATATGACAATCTTTTAAATTCAGCTCCTATAGCAATCATCCAGTAATCATGAATATCTGTACTGGCAATTAATTTCATTGGAACGTGGTCTAAATACCATTTTTTAGTACCATGCAAATAAGGGTCTCCGCTAATAATATTGACTTGGGCGGCATCTCCTTTTTTTGTACGCAACCGAATATGCATTTCGTTTGCCTTATATAAATAAGCATATTCGCTATCTGGGCGGTGAAAAATTGCTGCTGTTTCCATTACTGACATTCTCCATTCTTAGTCGGTTATTTAATCGGCTGTTTTTTTATGTTTAAAATACACTGATTCGATTTTCTTCATGCGGTTCATTTTCTTCATCGGTTCCGAACACTAAAACAGCTGCACCATAGGGGCCTAATTTACCTAGTTTTCCTTCCAATGAATTGAAGTCATTCGTCAACAGAACGGTAAAATTCTCTTCTGTAAAACGTTCATCTTCAAAGAAAACAGGCTGATCTGTGAAATTACAGCAGACCAATGCTGTTTTTTTCCCTAATATACGTTCGTAGCAATAGAGCTGATCATTCGTTTCGATTAATTTGAAGCTGCCTTTAGTAAATAAAGGTGTTTGTTTGTAATTTAGTAACTTGCGGTAATAATTTAAGATACTCTTTTCATCTGCTTCTTGAGCTGCAACATGATAATCGGCTTCTTGGTTAACACCACTCCATGGAGGGTTAGTTGAAAATCCAGCAAATATAGTATCATCCCATTGCATTACGCCACGGCTAGCATCTTTACTGGTTGCATTTAATTCCCGTAAAATATGTTCCTTACTATATCCGAGAGCTAATGCTTTTTCATAAAAACCTTTTGCTTCTGGTGCTTCAAATTTATCAATTTTCGGAATCTCTAAATTTTTCATGCCGATTTCTTCGCCATTTAAAATGAATGGAATTCCTTTTTGCAGGTACATCAATGTAGCCAGCATCTTACTGCTGTTGTCGCGATAATGAATCACATCACCAAAACGCGAGACCGCGCGTGCCATATCATGATTATTCCAATAC
>DIDU01000213.1:14332-14817 GCA_002418295.1 Carnobacterium sp. UBA5792
TCCGCCAAACTCTCCTAATCGATCTTGCCATTCGCTCATGGTTGCTTTAAAAGTTTTGAGGTCCAACTTTCCTGACTGCATTGTCAAAGGCAGGCGTACGTCTTTCTTTGTGTCATCTTCTGAGAAATAACGAAAGGTTATTACTGCATCACATGCTTCATTCAGCGGATCCGAGTAATTAACGGCCAAATCAATATTGGCTGATGCCGCTTCCCCAACTAAAAAAACATCCGGGTATTGTTTGCGCAATGCTTGTGCAAAGTTGTTCATATAATGATTTACTTTAGGCAAGTTCGCATAATATTCCTCTGCTAAAACAATTTGACCATCTACTATATTGGGTACATCTGGGTAACCTGCTTCTTTATCCATATGAATAAAAGCATCTAAACGAAAGCCATCAACACCTTTATCCATCCAAAAAGTTGCGATATCCAACATAGCTAACTGCACTTCAGGGTTGTTCCAGTTCAAATCAGGCATTT
>DIDU01000005.1:0-357 GCA_002418295.1 Carnobacterium sp. UBA5792
ACGTATTTGTATCATAGTCAATACCTGCCGTAATACCTTTTTTAATACGGTCTTCCATGTTTTCCTTTCCATTTACAAACCCATTTTCTTTCGCTTCAAATACACTACCTTTTAATCCATCACGTATATTATCGTTAAAATGAGCAATCCCTTTCATTTTCTCTGCATTTTTTTGATTTGCTTTCAACTCTGCTGCAAGAGGTGTATTTAAATCCCAACCTTCTCCATGCAGTATAATAGAAGGGTCAATTGGATTAACAGCTTTACGTATTTCATTCATCGTTTCATAATCATGAATACCCATTAAATCAAAACGGAATCCGTCTAAATTGTATTCTTTTGCCCAATATGTGACGG
>DIDU01000005.1:402-1274 GCA_002418295.1 Carnobacterium sp. UBA5792
GCCATTTGCAAATGTTCCATCTTCATTGTAACGATAATAATAACCGGGAACTAACTTATGAAAATTAGATTCAGCAGCATTATACATATGGTTATAAACTACATCCATAACAACACGAAGATTATTATCATGTAGTGTTTGAATCATTTGTTTTAATTCAGTTATTCGAACAGTTGGCTCGTATGGATTTGTAGAATAGGACCCCTCTGGTACGTTAAAGTTTTTTGGATCATATCCCCAGTTATATTGTGGTTCGTTTACATTCTCTTCATTTACTGAAGCATAATCAAATATCGGCAAAAGCTGAACGTGTGTAACACCAAGATCTTTTATATGATCAAGTCCTGTTTTCACATCTTCAGGCCCTCTTGTTCCTTTTTCTGTTACACCTAAATATTTTCCTTTCTGTTTAATGCCACTTTCGGGCTGAATAGAAAGATCACGTACATGCAATTCATAAATAATAGCATCTTCCGGATTTTTTAATTTAGGCTTTTTGTTAGTGTTCCATNNAATTTTTACCTTATACGTATAATAGAGACCTTTTTGATTCCCTTTAAGTTCTGCTTTCCAGGTGCCCTTTTCACCTTGTTGCATATTTATTTCAGTACCTATTTTATCGTTCCATTTTTTATATGTAACTAACTTCGCTTCACTCGCAGTAGGAGCCCATACACGGAACTTTGTATGTTGCACGGTATATGTATTTCCTAAATCGTTACCACCATAATAAAATAAATGATCAAATTCCTCACTACGAATGACTTTACCAATTTCAGTATTCGTATCAGCTAAGTTTTCTATTTTAACTTTGTATGTTTGTTTTAAATCAATTTTCTGTTCCGTAATTATTTTCACCTTATTCGTAATAT
>DIDU01000005.1:1317-2253 GCA_002418295.1 Carnobacterium sp. UBA5792
AGAAAGAATCCATACTTCAGCACGACCGTCCTTTATATTTTCAATCCAACGATCCCCACCATCTTTTTCCCACTCATTTGTACGAATGATGAATCCTACACGATTATAGTCACCATCTATATTAATCTTAGCGTACTTTCCAAATTCATCTTCACCAGTAAATTCATAAGATGTACCATTTGCATTTTCTCCCCATAACCAAAGATTCCAGTCTTTTGTATTTCCAAGCTGCTCTTTGTAATGAATGATAACTTCAGTTGTTTTCGAATTTGAAACTGCCTTTACACTTTGANNGTACGGACGATTTATTATGCCCGTACTACATTACACAATTTAAATTAATCTAGAAATCTCTTTTGCTTCCCCCCGTATTGGTTATTTTCACATATGTATTTCAATGATCTTTCCAATACGAAAACGTTTGCATTGATTGTTAAAAAAATAGTTTATTTATGTCTTCATATATCTGTAAATACGAAAAGATCAGGGAAATTATTTTAAAACAATCGTTTGTTATCGCTTTCATTTTATAGCACTTCCCATTAAGGGGTCAATATATTATTAATTTTCTGTTTTTATATACTATAAACCTAAAATCTTTGTTGCAACTTCTTAAAGGTAGAGTACCTAATGATTGCTTAGTAAGTTTATTTTTCAAATACATTGGTATGAAAAAAACAGCTAATATCCTTAAAACGACATTAGCTGTTTTTCATAATGTAATAATATATGAATAAGAACTATATTTCTAACTTACTTAATTTTTGCTGCATCAAATGCCTTTTGTACCGCTTGAACTTCAGCTGAATTCGCACCATATTTATTAGTTGCCACTCGAATACATGCTGCTCTTAATTCTTTGAAATTAGAAGTCATGTTTAACTCATCTGTATTTGCATAATAGAAAATATCAAACATTTTATCTTCACCAATTCC
>DIDU01000005.1:2294-2567 GCA_002418295.1 Carnobacterium sp. UBA5792
GCAACTTTATTAATAATGCTTGAATTAAAATGAACGCCACCTTGATCCCATCCATTAAAATCGTTAAATTCACTGTAATCATCTGGATAAGGTACTCCAAGTGAAGATGGAACAGAAGCTGGGTTTTCCATATCACGGAAGACAGATCCAGTTTGTTCTCCCATCGTCCAGTTAAAGCTTCCATTATTTACGTATTTCTCAATAGATGTTCCCATAATATCAGATAGTGCCTCATTAATCGCACCAGATTCACCGTAATATTCAAGATTAGAT
>DIDU01000005.1:2653-3108 GCA_002418295.1 Carnobacterium sp. UBA5792
CTTTGACGATAGGATCTCCATACACAAGCATACTACCATTATTAGCACTTAACGCATTCTGCCAATTTTTCGGATCATTCGTATCTCCAGAATCCCAAGCATGTACAACTGAAACTACCTTTTGTCCCTTATTATCAAAACTATTACGATTGTATTTATCTTTATAAAAATCAAACACTTTTGTTGCTAAGTAATGAGCACTTACTGCTTTTGGATCGTTAAATGTTGTCGAAGTACTAGTTGCTAATGTACCAGGATAATAGCTTTCTTCTTTCGTAATATCTCTGTAATTCACATCATATGTTTCAATTCCTTGCCCTCTTGTATAATCAGCCAGAGCATATTTGCCATTACTTTGTTTAGAAATGCCAAATGAACGAGAGATACCTAAATCATCTTTGCCAGTGCCTGTTAATGAGGTAAGACTGCTTTTTTTACTATTCTTTAAAGCGCTA
>DIDU01000091.1 GCA_002418295.1 Carnobacterium sp. UBA5792
ACATTCTTTGTTACTTCAATATTGGCTGTTGGAAACCCGAGTAAACGTCCACGCGCATCTCCATGAACAACTCGACCAGCAGTTTCGTAAATATATCCAAGTAAACCATTAGCTTCTTCAATGTTCCCGCTATCTAAACATTTTCTAATCCGAGTTGAACTAATTTTCGATTCTTCATTCATTTGTTTTTCAACTACTACAATTTCAAATCGATCATCAGCATAGCTAGGTAAATGTTCCATTGAAGCAATTTCTTTTTTGCCATAAGTATAATCGAAACCGGCTACTACTACTTTGGCATGTAATCCTACAATGTATTGATCTACAAATAGTTGTGGTTTTAAAGCTGCAAAAGCAGATGTAAAATCAACTTCATATAAAATGTCTACTCCTAATTCAGCCATCATCGCTTGTTTTTTTTCAACTGTTGATAAATAAAGCATATCTTCCACCGCAATTTTTTTGAAAACAATTGATGGGTGCTGATTAAACGTCATCACTGCTAATTTGTATTTTTTTTCTGCAGCTATTTGTTTTGCTCTGCCTATGACTTCTTGATGTCCTTTATGAACACCATCAAAAAAACCAAGTGCCAGTACAACATCTCCTGCTGGAATTTGATCTTGTGTATAAGGATGGTGCAATTTTATAATTTCCATGATTAAAAAACTCCTTTATTGAAATTTACGTAAACCTTTGACTGGTTTTAAAAGGTTTTCTTTAGTTGGGTGTTTATCGTAAATGCTCCATGCTTGATTTTGGTACATGACTACTACCGGAAAATCGGTTTGTTCTCCAAAAGCAGCTAAAGGCAGGACAGCTCCATTTTTGACTTTATCCAATAAAGCTTGATCGATATGAGTGGAAGCGAGTTCTTTCAGACCATACTCTAATGGAAATAGCGCTTCTTGAATGGTACCGTTAGCTGCTTTTTCAGCAACTTGGTCTAGCGTCAAACAGTCGCTGGCTTTAAAGGTGCCGCTTAAGATGCGTGTTAAATCAGACATATGCGCTGGATAACCAAGGGCTAGGCCTAAATCAACCGCCAATGTACGAACGTATGTCCCTTTGCCACAATCCACTTCGAATCGCCAAGAAACCGTATGCGCTGCTTCATCTAACACAGGCTCAGAAGTACGGATAAAACGTTTTATAGTCGCTTTTCTGCTCGGACGTTCCACAGTTTCACCAGCTCGTGCATATTCGTATAACCGTTTTCCATTCACTTTAACTGCCGAAAACATAGGAGGCGTTTGAAGAATAGTACCTTCCATCGCGGCCATCGCTTGATCGATTGCTGTTACTAACGGTACTTCATTCATTTGAACCTGTTCTACAATGTCCCCACTGCTGTCTTCTGTTGTGGTCGAAAAACCTAATGTAATCTCACCGATGTAGCCTTTACCCGTCTCCATCATATATTCAACAACTTTTGTAGCATTTCCAATACAAATGGGTAAGACTCCATCTACATCTGGATCTAATGTGCCCGTATGACCAATTTTTTTTGTTTTTAATATTTTACGCAATTTAAATACACAGTCATGACTTGTCATGCCACGTTCTTTCCATAATGGGAGAATACCTTCCATATTAGATCCCTACTTTCCATTTTTAACTTTATCAGTATACCATATTTCAAAGTCTCGCGAAAATACCTAAGAGAATCTTGTGCAAAACTAAAGCTACTACTGCACAAGATGGAGTACGTTTCCTAGAAAAACTGAATGTAAAAGCAGTAAAATAGGCTTATAAATGTTATTGAGAAGAAGTCCAAATGAAACCAATTAAAATTGCGACGGATTCAACTGTCCACTNNAAGAGAAATACGAGATTACTATTATTTTTCTTATCGCAATGGTTGAAGAAGAACTGTATTATGATCCTAACTGCAAAAAACGGCTAGAGCACCTAATATTACCAAAAACAGTTCAACCTGCAGTCGGAAAATTCGCTGACGATTCACTGAACTTGGGCAGCTACGTCTAAGATTAGTTGTTGCTTTAAAAGAAATAAAATCAAAAATCTTCTAGGCTGATTCTCGTAAAAAAAGCTGCCTTTCTTTTTGAAAGACAGCTTTTTTCATTACGAGTCATTTACTTTTCAATCACAATAAACTCTTTTTCACGCATTTCTAATAACAAAGGATTTTCCTTAACTGCTTCCCATTTCACTGTTCGCCGGAATTGTTCGCGTTCTGCTTCTTCACCATCCCAACAACTATAAAGTTCTACTTTATTCGTGTCTTCAAAACAGTTATTTAAGACATACATCAAACCCTGTTGTTGCGTAGCGTTTACTGCACGTGCATCATCCATCATTTTAAGGTAATCCATCACGTTTGCTGTCGTAAAACCTTCCGGCACTTCTGTATCATTTTCAATCGGTTCCCATACAGGAAAATCAGAGGTTTGGTATACAAACGGAGAATTAAAATGCTTTAAGATAGCTCCTTTTTTTACTTCTTCAAGAATCTCAAAAGTCCCTACAATTTCTGCTTCTGTATCATAGAATTCGATTTGTTCCATCGTAATGGAAGCATCTTGCGTTTGGTTTTGAATGTAGCTTAATACCATTTCATCTGTTACTCCTGGATCTAAGGTATCACGTGCAATTAGTGCTACGANNTGGAGCATGTGTAGGTAACACTTTTTCAACTCCAATATATGAATATAAAGTCATCTCGACTGCCTCCTATCATTATGAACCATTAAAGTATAACAGATTTTCTGTTTTCCACCTAGCAACCTGAAACAAAAAAAGACAAAGCAATTTTTATCGCTTTGTCTTTTTTAAACTTACTCTTTATTTAAATCCCGCAATAACTCGTCGATCCGGCTGCCATATAAGACAGATTCATCTCGTTCAAATTTTAATTCAGGTGTTTTATAAAGCGTTAAACGCTGTCCTAATTCTCTTCTGATTAGTCCAGTTGCTTTTTCTAATCCCATTTGAACATTTTCAAGATCTTTTTCTTGNNTCAGATAAAATACTGTAATAAATAGTTGCCTGCTGTAAATCTCCTGTTACTTTAACTTCTGTAATCGTAACATCGGCGACACGCGGATCTCTTACGCGTTTAATTAAAATATCATTGACTTCTTTTTGGATTTCTTGTGCTACTCGTCCTGTTCTGAAGTTTGCCATGATGTATCCCTCGCTTCCTTTACTTATCAAGAATTAAATTTAAAAAGAACAATTATTTGCGTTTAACTTCAACCATTTCATATGCTTCAACTACATCGTCTACTTGAAGATCATTGTAGTCTTTAATCATAAATCCACATTCAAAACCTTTTTTGACTTCTTTCGCATCATCTTTAAAGCGTTTCAAACTTGCTAATTCGCCTTCAAAAATAACAATATTGTCTCGAATCAAGCGAACGCTGCTGTTGCGGGAAATGTGTCCTTCTGTCACAAAACCACCTGCAATTGTTCCAACTTTCGATACTTTAAATGTTTCACGAACAACGACTTGTCCAGTAACTTGTTCTTCGTATTCCGGATCCAGCATCCCTTTCATAGCTGTTTCAATCTCATCGATCGCATTATAAATGATCCGGTGAAGACGAATATCGATTTTTTCTTGTTCCGCTTGTTCTTTAGCTTGAGGAGTTGGTCGTACGTTAAATCCGATAATAATCGCGTTACTTGCAGCAGCTAACGTGATATCACTTTCATTGATAGCTCCAACAGCCGTATGAATAATTTTAACACGGACGCCTTCTACTTCAATTTTTTGCAAACTTGAAGATAACGCCTCAGCAGAACCTTGCACATCTGCCTTTATAATGACATTGACTTCTTTTAATTCGCCTTCTTCTAAGCTTGAGAAGAGGTTGTCCAATGTCACACGATTAGTAGCTAACCGTTGGCTGGCCATAGCTTTTTGAGCACGAGTTTCTCCAACAGTCCGTGCCGTTTTCTCATCTTCAAAGACAACAAATTGGTCGCCCGCTTGAGGAGCTGCATTTAAACCAGTAATTTCTACAGGGGTAGAAGGACCGGCTGTTTTAACACGGCGGCCTAATTCATTAACCATGACCCGCACTCGGCCATAAGTGTTCCCAACTACAATCGGATCACCTACACGCAATGTTCCTTCTTGTACAAGTAAAGTAGCGATCGGTCCTTTGCTCTTATCTAAACGAGCTTCTATCACTGATCCTATTGCCAATCGTTTAGGATCAGCTTTTAGATCTTCGACTTCAGCCACTAATAAAATCATTTCTAACAACTCATCTAAATTTTGTCCAAATTTAGCAGAAATTTCAACGAATATAGTATCTCCGCCCCATGATTCTGGAATCAAGCCATATTCAGTTAATTCTTGCATCACACGTTCTGGATTAGCAGTAGGCTTATCAACTTTATTTACCGCTACAATAATGGGTACATTCGCAGCTTTAGCGTGATTGATCGCTTCAACTGTTTGCGGCATAACGCCATCATCAGCAGCCACAACAATAATTGTGATATCTGTGACATCCGCTCCACGAGCACGCATTGTTGTAAACGCCGCATGTCCTGGTGTATCTAAGAAAGTAATTGTTTTTCCATTAGATTGTACTTGGTAAGCACCGATATGTTGTGTGATACCACCTGCTTCGCCTAAACTAACTTTTGTATTTCTTAATGAGTCCAGCAAAGTCGTCTTCCCGTGATCGACATGTCCCATAATCGTTACAACTGGCGGACGAGTAGCAAGATGCGCCTCGCTTTTCTCTTGTTCGAAATAAACATCTAAATCAGAAACATCTACTTCAACTTTTTCTTCTGCTTCTATCCCATATTCGGCAGCAAGTAATTCAATTGCATCTTTGCTTAGGCTTTGGTTTAAAGTAGCTACGACTCCTAGTAAGAAAAGTTTTTTGATAATTTCAGCCGGTTCCCGATAGATCTTTTTAGAAATATCTGCCACTGTCATGCCATCAGAATAAACCAATACTTCTGGCAATTCTTTAAATTTACGCGGCACTGGTGGTGCAACTGGTTTTGTTTCACCTTTTTTCCCTTTTTTCTTACGTTTATTGAAACCGCCGTGAGTTCCTTGAGAACCACGGTAACCTCCTCGTTTATTTCCGCCGGGTCCAGCAGTAGTTGTTCGTTGTTCAACAGGGTTAGTAGTTCGTTTTGCAACTGTATTCACTTTTTTATCAGCTGGTTTAGCTGCAGGACGATTTGCTGCTGGTTGTGCTGCTTTTTTGCTAGCAGCTGGTTTATTGCCTTGTGTTGGTTTAGTGGTTGATGTTGTTGGTTTATTGGATTGATTCTTTTTATTTACTATACTCTTACCGCCTTTTTGTGTTGTATTTTTTTGTGTTTCATCTTGTTTTGTCATATTAGGTGAATTNNTTGTTTGCAGCAAATGTATCATTTAGCATCGCAACTTGTTTGTCTTCCATTGAAGACATGTGACTATTATAGTCGATTCCTAACTCTTTAGCTTTTTCAATTACCTTTTTAGTAGGAATATCGTGTTTTTTTGCATATTCGTACACACGCAAATTAGCCATGTTATCACCCTCCGTTAATGTATTAATAATTCCCGGAACTTCTTCCCAAAGCCATTATCCGTTGTTGTACATATTGTACGGTCTTTTCCGATTGCCTGACCTAATTCTGCTTTTGTAAAATGAACAACGAATGGAGTTTGATAATGACGACATTTATCCGAGATTTTCTTTTTCGTTTTTTCACTGGCATCTACAGCAACAAGAACGACTTTAGCTTGTTCTTTTCTAATTTCTTTTAAAGTCAAATCTTCTCCAGTAACTAGTTTTCCAGCTTTCATAGCCATGCCCAAAAGATTTAAAACTTTTTGGTCTTGGTTCATAAGCTCATCCGCGCTTTTTGGTGAGTTACATAATCAAGTAATTCCTGATAAAACGCATCATCTAAAGTTGTTTCAAATGTACGGTCCAAAAGATGTTTGTCCCAAGCAAGTTGAACAACAACAGGTTCAATAGATACATAAGCTCCACGTCCTGGTTTTTTGCCACTTGGATCAATACTAATTTCGCCTTCTTTGTTTTTCACGATCCGAATCATCTCTTTTTTAGGTTTCATTTCATTGGAAACAACACATTTGCGCATTGGTATTTTACGTTTTTGCATCTAGTTCACCTCTTGTTATTCTTCGACATGATCTTCATCTTCTGCTAGTTCTATCATTTCTTCAGCTTCTTCTGGATCTAAGACGCCTTCTTCTACATCATCATCAATTCTAAGTTCCGATGCAAAATCTTCTTGATCTTCAATTGAGTCAACGACTTCTGTTAGGCTGTTTTCTTGTTCTGCACTGAGTGTTTCTTCCAAGCTTTCTGCATAATCCGCAGTTTCTACCAAACCTGCTTCTTGTTCAGCAGCAAGAGCGTCTTGCATATCTGATTCTGATTTAATGTCAATTTTATAACCTGTTAATTTTGCAGCTAAACGCGCATTTTGACCACGCTTGCCAATTGCCAAAGACAATTGATAATCAGGAACGACGACAACACAGCTGCCTTCTTTTTCATTGAATGTCACATCAACAACTTGAGCAGGATTTAAAGCATTGGCAATAAAAGTAGCTGGATCAGCGTCCCACTCAACGATATCCATGTTTTCACCTTTTAATTCATTTACTATCGCTTGAACACGTTGTCCTTTAGGCCCGACACACGTTCCGACAGGATCAATATTTTCATCTCTAGACATTACGGCTACTTTGGCACGATCACCAGCTTCACGTGCAATTGATTTAATTTCAACAATTCCGTCATAAATTTCTGGAACTTCTTGTTCAAATAAACGTTTTAATAAGTCTGGATGACTGCGGCTAACAAAAATTTGGGGTCCTTTTGATGTATTTTCAACTTTAGTGACATAAACTTTGATACGGTCATGTGGTTTATATACTTCATTAGGAATTTGTTCTTGTTTTGATAAGACCGCTTCAATCTTTCCAAGATTTACATAGATATAACGGTGATCTTGTCGTTCAACGATTCCTTGCATAATATCATTCTCATAGGCAATAAATTCGTTATAAATAATATTTCGTTCTGCTTCACGAACACGTTGCATAATAACTTGCTTTGCTGTTTGTGCTGCAATTCGACCGAAGTCTTTTGGAGTCACTTCAAAACGAATCGTGTCGCCTAATTCATAAGCTTTATTGATATCTAAAGCTTCTTCCATGCTGACTTCTAAACGCGAGTCGAATACAACATCAACGACTTCTTTTATAGCATACACATGCATGTCGCCTTTTTTCATATCAAATTCAACTTCAACGTTTTGCGCTTGTCCATAATTTCTTTTATATGCAGAAACTAATGCAGCTTCTAAAGCTTCAATTACGATTTCTTTAGCTACACCTTTTTCTTGTTCTAAAATATCAAGAGCATGCAACATTTCTTTGCTCATTTCATTTTCTCTCCTGTCCACTTGCCATTTAATTTAAAATTGGATTGCTAATCTAGCTTTAGCAATTTTTTTACGGTCAAATTCAATTTCTTTTACGCGCGTTTTGATTCGGACAGCTAAAATTAATGTATCTTCTGTCACTTCTTTTAACGTTCCTTCATAAGCTTTTTCGCCATCTACTGATTCATATAACGAGATATGAATAAACTCGCCAATAGCATTCGTGTAGTCTTCTTCTTTTTTTAAGGGCCTTTCAGCTCCTGGTGAAGAAACTTCCAAAAAATAAGCTTGAGGAATCGGATCAGGATTCATTGAGTCCATTTTTTCACTGATTTTCTCACTGACTAATGCGCAATCCTCTAGATCAATTCCCGTCGGTTTATCAATATATACACGTAAAAACCAATTTTTGCCTTCTCTAACAAATTCTATGTCAACTAATTCAAATTGAAAGTCGTCAACGATGGGTTGGACAATNNGTCACTTATACCGCCTCCTTTTAGATACATATACCTGACTGCCGAAAAAGAGTGAGCGTCGCCGCTCACTCTTTACCAAGATATCTAAATACATTAGTAGAATAACATAAAAACGACAGATAAGCAACAAAACCGTTTAGAAACACAGCTTTTATTTAATGGATGAAAGCTTTTAACCATCAGCCTTCTTCAATTAATCCGCTCGTTATTTTATTAAAACAAATCGAATAACGACAATTGATTTTCATCAGGCAGACCTTTCAAAACACCATTTTCATTCATGTACTCAATAACCGTTTTTGATACTTTTCCACGCTTACTTAAATCTTCTTTAGATAAAAACGGCTTTTCTTGTCTAGCTACAACGATTTGCTTAGCCACGTTTGCACCTAAGCTTGGAACAGCTCTGAAAGGAGCAATTAAGGAGTTGCCATCAATAACGAAGTTTGTAGCATCTGATTTGTCCAAATCGATCATTTTAAATGTCATTCCTCGTTCTACCATCTCATTCGCTAGCTCTAAAACAGTTAAAACATTTTTCTCTTTCGTTGAAGCATCTAAGCCTTTATCCGTAATTTCTTTCATCTTTACCTTAATGGATTCTTTTCCTTGACACATAGAAACTAAATCAAAATCTGTTGCCCGTACAGAAAAATAAGCAGCATAATACAAAATAGGAAAATGCACTTTATAATATGCAACCCGCAAAGCCATCAAAACATACGCCGCAGCATGAGCTTTAGGGAACATGTATTTGATTTTCAAACAAGAATCAATGTACCATTCTGGAACTTTTTCATTACGCATCGATTTCTGCCAATCATCAGGAATACCTTTTCCTTTACGGACAGATTCCATGATTTTAAAAGCTAGTCCGTCTTCTACGCCATTGTGCATTAGATAAACCATGATATCATCACGACAACCGATTACTTCAGATAAAGGGATATTGTTTTCGCGAATCAGTTCTTCTGCATTACCCAGCCAAACGTCCGTACCATGTGATAACCCAGAAATTTGCAGTAATTCCGCAAAGGTCGTTGGTTTTGTCTGTTCCAACATCCCTCGAACAAATCGTGTCCCAAATTCCGGAATACCTAATGTACCCGTTTTGGATTGAATTTGTTCAGGTGATACACCTAATACCTCTGTTCCGCCAAATATTTTCATCACTTCTGGATCATCTGTTGGAATCGTTATTGGGTCAATACCAGATAAGTCANNTGATCACAGTGGGATCATCATGTCCCAGTATATCCAATTTCAATACATTATCATGGATAGAATGGAAATCAAAATGAGTCGTTTTCCATTCAGAATCTTGCGCATCAGCCGGGAATTGAATAGGAGTAAAATCGTAAACATCCATGTAGTCCGGAATAACAATAATACCTCCCGGATGTTGTCCAGTCGTACGTTTAACACCGGTCGAACCTTTTGCCAAACGATCGATTTCTGCTGCACGCAAACTTAAATTCTGATCGCGTTCATAAGCTTTTACATAACCGAAAGCAGTCCTATCAGCTACTGTACCAATCGTTCCTGCACGATAAACATAATCGTCACCAAACAGTACTTTTGTATAATCATGGGCTTTAGCTTGATAATCTCCTGAGAAGTTTAAATCAATATCGGGAACTTTGTCTCCGTTAAAACCTAAAAACGTTTCAAAAGGAATATCGTGTCCATCTTTATGCAATCTAACGTGACAATGCGGACAGTTCTTTTCTGGCAAGTCATAACCTGAGCCGACTGAGCCGTCTGTAAAGAATTCTGAATATTTACATTCTGGACAGCGGTAATGCGGCGGCATTGGGTTAACTTCTGTAATTCCTGTCATCGTAGCTACAAAGCTTGAGCCGACTGAGCCCCGGGAGCCAACCAAATAACCATCTGATACACTTTTGTGCACTAATTTTTGCGAGATCAAATAAATAACAGAAAACCCATTTCCAATAATACTTGTTAACTCTTTTTCTAACCGTTTTTCAATAATCTCTGGCAAAGGATTACCATACAGCCGATGAGCTTCATTGTAACTTAATTGTCGTATCTCTTCCTCAGAACCTTCAATTTTCGGAGTGTATAAATCTGTTTTTACAGGTGTAAGCTCTTCTACGCGTTCTGCTATCAGTTGCGTATTTTCTACAACGATTTTATGAGCTGTTGCTTTTCCTAAAAAGCCAAAAGCTGCGAGCATTTCATCAGTTGTTCTGAAATGAACTTTTGGTAATTCGCTTCGGTTTAATGGATTAGCTCCACCTTGCGAGTTAATCAGAATTTTACGGTAAATGTAATCTTCTGGATTCAAATAATGAACATTCCCAGTAGCAACAACTGGAATAGATAATTCATCGCCTATTTGGATCATATTTCGAATGATCTCTTCCAAATCAGCTTCTGAATTGACTAATTCTTGTTCAATCAAAGGTGCATAGACTTCTTTTGGCATCACTTCTAAAAAGTCATAAAACTTCGCTTTATTTTTTGCTTCTTCAGCACCTTTTTGCATCATAGCTTCAAAAACTTCTCCTTGACTGCAAGCAGAACCTACAATCAATCCTTCGCGCAATTTTATCAATTCTGAACGCGGAATACGCGGACTTCTGAAAAAGTATTGGGTCATGGATAACGAAATCAATTTAAATAAGTTTTTCAACCCGTCTTGAGTAGTAGCAATAATAGTTGCATGGAAAGGCCGAGCTCGTTTATAAGCATCTCCTTCTCCAATACGGTCATTTAATTGATTATGATTGACTATTTCATGATCTTCTTCTGCTTCTTTTAAAAACAGCCAGCACAAATAGCCTGTTGTTTCCGCATCATAAATTGCTCGGTGATGCTGCTCTAATGCGACGCCATATTTTTTGGCCAACGTATTTAAGC
>DIDU01000092.1:0-643 GCA_002418295.1 Carnobacterium sp. UBA5792
TTTATCAAAAACTTTTTTATGTTGGCCTTTTTTTTCGACAACAATAGGAGCTAAAATTTGAACACGGGTGCCTTCAGGGTATTCTAAAACACGGTCTACCATTTGTTCAACAGATTGACTGGTAATTTCAGTTCCGTCATTTGGACAAATCGGGTGACCGACTCGTGCATACAGTAAGCGCAGATAGTCATTGATTTCCGTGACAGTTCCCACTGTAGAACGAGGATTTTTACTAGTTGTTTTTTGATCGATCGAAATCGCTGGACTTAAGCCATCGATACTATCAACATCCGGTTTATCCATTTGGCCAAGGAATTGCCGGGCATAGGCAGATAAACTTTCGACATAACGCCTTTGTCCTTCTGCATATAATGTATCAAACGCTAATGAACTTTTTCCCGAACCCGACAAGCCTGTCAGGACAACTAATTGGTCTCTTGGAATAGTTACATCGATGTTTTTTAAATTATGTGAGCGGGCGCCATGAATTTCAATTTTATCATTTCGCATTTGGTTTCTCCCTTTTATGGTGAATTTTAATGTTGCTTTTCCTAGATTAGAATGGGTTCTTCTAGTTTAACGCAAATCACAAAAAATAGGATAGCAAAGTGCTTCCTATTTTAGATCTCTTTAGTTTATTATA
>DIDU01000092.1:688-1345 GCA_002418295.1 Carnobacterium sp. UBA5792
CACTTTCTTCTTTTAGCGAACATTTGTTCAGGATTTTCATTCTGCTAAAATGCGGTGCGATATTTCTTGTAATTGTGCCTGATTTGTAAAGTTGCCGCTTAATAATTCCGGTAAGATTTCATTTAAAAAATATTGAACGCTGGTTAAATGATCAAAGTGCAGAATGGTCTTCAAAGATTCTTCATAGATTTCAGTAAAGACACTTTCAGGATTACCTTTTTGAATTTCTCCAAAAGACTCATATAATAAATCTACTTTATCAGCTACAGATAAGATTTCTCCTTCAAGTGTTGCATCTTTTCCTTCTTTGAGACGCTTTGAGTACGCTTCTTGAAATTCAGCTGGATTTTCGTTTTTAATAAAATTCTCCGTCATTGATTCTTCAACATCTGCCAGCATCTCTCTTAATTGTGGCGTTGCATATTTGACCGTCGTTTTGATATCGCCGATAAATAACTCGGAATAGTCATGATTAAGAGCTTTTTCATAAAGTGAACGCCAATCAATTGTTTTTCCACTTTGCTCTTCTACTGTTCCTAAGAACTGAGCAATATTAGTCACTTTAAATGAATGAGCAGCAACCGAGTGTTCTTCATACTTAAACTTTCCTGGGCAGCGAAAAATACTTTCTAAATCGCTTAAACTTTTAATGTATTG
>DIDU01000092.1:1388-2094 GCA_002418295.1 Carnobacterium sp. UBA5792
AGAGCTGTTTTCAATACTTTTAATTGATGGGAAACAGCCGACTGCTCCATCTTCATAACGGTTGCGATGGTCCCCACGTTTAATTCTTGGTTTTCTAATAAATAGCCAATCGCTATTCGTGTGGGATCGCTAATAATTTTAAATAGTTTACTGACTTCTTGAATAGTTCTGTCATCTAGTAATAAAGATTCTTGTTGATCCATCCGCTTACTCCTCACTAACACGACTCAACATATGCGTGTTTATTCATATGATTATTTTACCATAATTTCTTTTTAAAGTAATGTCTGGTAATTGCCACACCTTAAAAAGCAGTGAGAAATTAGATTTTTCAAAGTATTCTATTTTATATGAAAAGCTGATCCAAACCAAAAAGAGTTGATCCAAAAAGATAAGAAATAAAGAAGCTGCTTGCAAATTCGAATGCGTTGAATTTGCAAGCAGCTTCTCTATTATCATTACTGGCCTTTAAACAGGCGGTCATTTTTATTGTTCGTATTTAATTCAGTCATTTTCCCTGTGTCTAAGTAAATGATCCATTCACAAATGTTGGTCACATAATCGCCAATACGTTCAATAAATCCAGCTACCAACATATAGTCGGAAGCACCTAAAACAATTTCCGGATCAGCTTTCATCTGTCTAATACATGCTTGATAGATTTTTCTAAAATCGTCATCAACTGCTACATCGCTTAAAGCTACTT
>DIDU01000092.1:2134-2466 GCA_002418295.1 Carnobacterium sp. UBA5792
GCTTTGTCTGCATCTGAAACTACATATGCATCCAGGACATCTTGAACCATTACTTTGACTTTTTCCGACATCTCTGCAATTTGAGCTTCGATCTCATAGTCTCGCTTGTTTCCTTTTACTCGGATGGTCGACTTAGCAATACTGACTGCGTGATCTCCCATTCTTTCTAAATCAGCGCTTGCTTTCATAATCGTCACTATTTTACGCAAGTCAGTTGTCACAGGTTGTTGCAAAGCAATCAATTCAAAACATCTATTTTCTAAGTCTACTTCGTACTTATTGATGACACTATCTCCTATGATAACTTCTTTAGCCAATTCTTTATCATGATT
>DIDU01000092.1:2476-5256 GCA_002418295.1 Carnobacterium sp. UBA5792
TACCCAAAACGTCCAGAAATATAATCTTCCGTTTCTTTTTTACGAGGATTGGTAAAGATTTGGCGAGTTTCGCCGTGTTCAATTAAATTGCCGTTTAAGAAAAAAGCAGTATTATCAGAAATCCGGGAAGCCTGTTGCATATTGTGTGTAACGATAATCATCGTATAATCGTCTTTCAAGTCCAACAACATTCGTTCAATTTTTCCACTAGAAACCGGATCTAACGCACTAGTCGGTTCATCCAGTAAAATGATTGCTGGTTCGACAGCTAAAACTCTGGCAATACAGACCCGTTGTTGTTGTCCGCCAGAAAGCGCTAAGGCACTTTTGTGTAATTTATCTTTCACGTCATCCCAGACAGCTGCCTTCTTCAAACTTGTTTCTACAATTTCTTCTATTTTCTTCTTATCTTTCATACCGGCGATCCGTAAACCGTAAGCCACATTTTCAAAAACTGAAAATGGAAAAGGGTTCGGTTGTTGAAAAACCATTCCGATTTTTTTTCTTAATTCCACTGTATCCATTTTAGGACTGTAAATATCTTTTTGTTCAAACGTCACATTACCTGTGATGGTAACATCTGGAATTAAATCATTCATGCGATTCAATGTTCTTAAATAGGTAGACTTTCCGCATCCGCTGGGTCCAATCAAAGCCGTGATTTCATGCGGTGAAAAGTCTAATGAAATACCTTTTAAAGCTTCTTTTTTTCCATAATACAAATGAACGTCCTTAGACTCGATAATATGATTTTCTTTATTCACGTTACTTCCTCCTAACCAAAGTGACCTGAAACATAGTCTTCAGTTGATTGTATTTTTGGCCGCGTAAAGACTTTTCTTGTTTCATCGTATTCAATTACATTTCCCGTATAAAAGAATGCTGTGTAGTCACTGATACGAGAGGCTTGCTGCATATTATGCGTCACAATGATAATCGAATAATTTTCACGTAATTGCAACAATGTTTCTTCTACTTGACTCGTAGAAATCGGATCTAATGCACTTGCCGGTTCATCTAATAATAAAATATCCGGTTTTAAAGCGATCGCCCGTGCAATACATAGGCGTTGTTGTTGTCCACCAGATAACGCTAAAGCACTTTTATGCAAATCATCTTTCACTTGTTCCCATAAAGCAGCTTGTTTTAAACTTGTTTCCACAGCTTCATCTAAGGTTACTTTGTCTTTGATACCATGACGCTTCAATGCAAAACTAATATTATCATAAATCGATTTGCTGAAAGGGTTGGGCCGTTGAAAAACCATTCCAATATTTTTACGCATTTCATATACATCTGTTTCCACAGAATTGATATTTTTGCCTTTATACATAATTTCACCTGTCACTTTGGCAATTTGGATTTCGTCGTTCATCCGATTTAACGAACGTAAATAAGTTGATTTTCCGCAGCCGCTTGGACCAATTAATGAAGTGATCTTATTTTCTTCGAATTCTAATGATACGCCTTTAATGGCTTCATTTTGTCCATACCAAACATGTAAATCTTTCGTAGACAAATCAACTGATGCAGTAGGTTTCATTTTAAGAATATTTGTTTCAAGGTTTGTTTGTTCTGGCATTATTTTTCCTCCCTGAGTGATTTAAACAATCTGGTATCTTTATCCCGCTGTAGCTTTTTTCTGCAATTTCTTCCCTAAATAACGAGCACCCAAGTTAAATAGCAATACGGCAATGATCAGCACAGCCGAAGCACCTGCTGAGACTTGCACTCCATCCGGCATTACACCTTCACTGTTGATCTTCCAAATATGAACAGCTAAAGTTTCAGCTGGACGCATAACATTTAATGGACTTGAGATCGATATCGGGTTCCAATTTGTAAAGTCTAATGCAGGTGCACTTTGTCCTGCTGTGTAAATCAACGCAGCTGCTTCACCGAAGATCCGGCCTGCAGCTAAAATCATTCCTGTTAAAATACCGGGTAAAGCAGCAGGCAAAATGACACGCGTCACCGTTTCCCAGCGTGACAATCCCAATGCCAATCCTGCTTCCCGCTGAGTCAACGGTATAGTTCTAAGTGAATCTTCAATTGTTCTCGTCAAAAGAGGCAAGTTGAACAAGGTTAGTGCCATCGCTCCAGAAAGAATCGAAAAGCCTAATCCCCATTGTAAAACAAACACTAAAAAACCAAATAACCCCACAACAACGGAAGGAAGAGAACTTAAAACTTCAATGATGGTTCGGATAAAATCAGTCAGAAAGTTTTTTCTAGCATATTCTGACAGGTAAATGGCTGCCCCTAAAGACAAAGGGGTACTAATCAACATTGTTAATATCAGCAAGTAAAATGAATTGTACAATTGAATAACAATTCCGCCGCCCCGCTGAAATGATTTTGAAGGTGTCGTTAGAAATTCCCAAGAAATTTGAGGAACTCCGCGCCAAAGAATAAAAGCTAATAAGCTGAACAAAATCAAGACAATGATTCCAGAAATAACATATAAAAATCCAACTGCTATTTTATCTACTTTTTTTGCATTCATCTTAATTCATGGCTCCTTTCTTTCCGATCCAGCGTGTTAAAATATTAAAGAAGAGAGCCATCACCAACAGAATCAAAGCTAAAGACCAAAGGACATCATTTTCAAGTGTGCCCATTACCGTATTCCCCATATTCATCGTAAGAATACTAGTCAGCGTTGAAGCAGGTGTAATTAAATTAGTTGGCAATATAGCAGCATTCCCAATTACCATTTGGACAGCTAAAGCTTCGCCAAAAGCACGAGCCATTCCAAAAACAACGGCTGTCAGCAAGCC
>DIDU01000098.1:0-355 GCA_002418295.1 Carnobacterium sp. UBA5792
AACTCTTGCATGATTTCATTGCTCGTAGCTGAAAAGAAAGCCATTTGGCGTTCTCCAGGTAATTTACTGACGACTTGCCGGACTGTATTCAATTGTTCTTGTTGCAATAATTGATCGGCTACATCTAAAATAATGGTTTTGACTTGGTGCAGTTTTAATTTTTTAGTTTCTGCTATTTCCAAAATACGGCCAGGAGTTCCAACAATCACTTCTGGTCTTTCTTTCAATTTTTCAATCTGACGGTTTTTATTTGCGCCACCGATCATTGTCTGTACCGTTAATTCCAGCTGCTTGCCCCATTCTTTTACGACTGCTGCAACTTGGACTGCCAATTCTTGTGAAGGAGCCAAAATCA
>DIDU01000098.1:363-12338 GCA_002418295.1 Carnobacterium sp. UBA5792
AAGGCAAGGTATACGCTACTGTTTTCCCGGTTCCCGTTGGAGAGATCCCCACTACATCCCGGCCTTCTTTTAAGGGTTCATACACTTTATTTTGAATGGCAGAAGGTGTCGTATACTCTAATTTCTCCCAATACTGCTGTAAGGCAGGCACTAATTGTTCATTCATTTTATGCTGTCCTCGTTTCTCTATTTTCCATTATCGATCAGTTCATTACTTTCTATCATACCAAAAAATCTGTAAAAGCTAAAGCAGCGAAACGGCAAAATAAAAAAGAACAGGAAAGGCGAAGCAACCCTAAAAGTAAGCGATCCTTTTAAGATTTTCTCCTTTTTCTGTTCTTTTAAACCTTTTCTTAATTCAATTAAGCTTTTTTATCCGCTTCGAAGACAATTCCTGCATCTTGGCGAAGATCCGTCAATACACGGTTGACTTGGCGGCTTAACTCTTGCCATTCGGCATAGTTTTTCAATTGTTTTTCATCAGTCGGGTTATTTAACACCTCTGCAAAAGCTTGTGCTTCTTCTGTCATCGGATTAGCAATAATCGTTTGAGCAATATTTTCTTTTAAATCCGTTTTACGATCAATCAATTCAATGGTGGTGATGCCGGTAACGCCATCCATCGAAAGGGTTTTGTTTAAACCGTAAATCTCAGAAGGCAAATAAGAATTGGCGATCTTACCAGTATTGATCGTTACATCAAAATTAGGGTAGCGCAGAATCGCGGTTCCTTTTCCGTCCACTCCTGTTGCGATCTTAGTGCAGAAATAATGGCTTGAATCCGGTACACCAAACCAAGAAAGAGCTGCATAGATTGGATAAACACCTAAATCTGCTAAGGCTCCGCCTGAATAAGTCAAAGAAAAAATATTGGGTTCGTGTCCCGCTAAGACTTGACTGTAACGGGAAGAATATTTCATGTACGTAAAATTAGCTCCCTGAGGACTGTCAATATTTTTAATTTCATTTTTGACGATATTAAAGTTTTCTTCGTGGATATGACGAGCAGCTTCAAATAAAAAGACGTTATTTTCTTTCGCAACTTTTGCTGCTGCTTCCCATTCTGTTGGATTCGAGAACATCGGCTTTTCTACAATGACATGTTTGCCGGCTTTCATCAAAGTCACAGCTTGTTCAAAATGCAAACTATTTGGCGATGCAACGTAAATGACGTCTATTTCTGGATGTTGCGCATACACATCTAAGTCTATTTCAAAAATAGTTGCTCCATACGGTTCTCCAAATGACTTGGCTTTTTCAACCGTTCTTGAATAAACCCCTACCATTTCATATAAACCTGTTTCAATTGCTGCATCTACAAATTGATTGGTGATCCAATTTGTTCCAATAATTCCTAAACGTAATGCCATAGCGATCTCCTCCAGCTCATTTCAATATCGTACTGACTTTTTTCAATTTGCATAAAAATAGAAAACGTTTTTTTCATTCTTATCATAACAAATTTTCATGAACATGAACAGAAAGAGTTTTCCTTTCATGCGTGCTTTCCTTTTCCTTCCTTTTGATGGCTGTTTGTTCCTTCTGCTCCGTCACAAATGCGCGTTTGCTGATTGAGTAAAATTATATCGATCTCTTGCTGAATTTTTTTCCAATCTCGCTGACTCGGTACGGTTTCAATTCCAATCACTTTAATATCCGGTGCCATCCATTTTTTTGTCAATTCCACTTGGCAATCGGTTAAAATCATTTGAACTTTATCTTCTTGATAGATTGCTTCAGTAAAAGCATAACTTTTTAAAACAAAAGGATACCTTGCTTCTAAAAGGTCTATCAAAAACAACTCATGCCGCCAACCTTGTTGAGACATGACGACTAATTGGATTCGCTCTTTTTCTTGAATGACTTGTGAGGTGAGGCCTTTCCAAGAGGTGATCATCATAAAAATAATTTCTTCTTCGTTTTCTTTGGCTTTACGTGTCCACCTATTATCAGGCCCTTTATTTAACACATCTTTTACAACTCTAGGGAAAACAGAAAAGATTGGTTTAAGGCTGTTTAATAAATTTCGGCTACGGTTAAGCAAAATGTGACTGCCACCCTTAAATAAACCGCGATAGAAATAAAAACTCATTAGAATGACGATCAAATCTTCTTGGTTCTCTAACGTATACCCTGTTCGTTCCTTTAGAGTTTCAATAAAATCTCTAACGTTTTCGTATAATTTCGTTAATAAAGAGTCGGAGCTTAACAGCTCAATGTAAAATTGCCAATAAAAATTTTGATAGAGGTAGATCATAAACTTACGATCTTTTTTAGGGATAGCAAATGGGAGTTCAGCTGAGAGGGAATCAAATAATTGGTTGATTTTGATCACTTCAAAATCAGGCAGTTCATAATTTTCCTCAATGATATAGCCTTTTTTTATCCGCTCTAAACAAATTACTAGCCAAAGAGCAGTTTTATGTTGAGTCAATGGTGAATAAAAAGGTTCTTTGGCCTTTTCTTGAAGCAGATAAATATATTTATTGGCTATTTCAAGAAAAGGATGTTGAAATTCATCAAATGCAGCAGAATAATAGTCCCATAGAAATACACTATAAAAATAACGGATTTGTTTTTCTGATCCTCTGATTTTGACTGGTTTTGATTGAACCCACAGATTATATTCTGCTAAAAAGCTGTTGATTTGTTTTAAACTTCTGATAATGGAGGAGATACTGGTATATAATAATTCAGCTAAATCTTCTATGCTGGGGATATCCAGCTCAAATAGTTTTTTGATGATTTGAAAATTCAAACTGTTTTCCATAGCCCGTTGATAAATTTTTTCCATTTGAAAATCATTGGATGTCGTCAGTTTTATGCCGCGTTTTTTAGAAGTTTCAATAGTGATCTCACTGGTCAGGTTACTATTGTAATATTGAATGTCCGCTCGAATTGTGCGCCCCGAGCACATCAATTGTTGAGATAATTCGTCAATGGTCCACCACGTGTCATCGGATAGCAACACTTCAACTAATTGCAACCGTCTAGAACTAGAAGCATCCAGCAACTTATTTAATACCATGTTTTTTCTCCTTTCTTACCAAAAATTAATGTTCTCTCCTTGCTTTATAATTAAAGTATACCAGTTTTTTTAAGAACTGCCTAATTATAAAAGCGCTTACATTTAATTATATACATAAAAAAACCGCTAGTCAACTGTGCCTAGACGGTTCTTTGAGGGCCTATATTATTGATTGAAGTGATGCGGGGATGTGTGGTTTTATCAAGCACAGGATTGGCTTATGGTGGCTATGCTGATAAAGAGGAAAACAACGATCTATGCGGGATGGACGTTTCTTTTAAGTACTAAAAAACCAGCTAATAATCTATGTAAGAATAGCATGCCTGCCAAACTAAGCGATGTCTTATTTAGATTATTTGGAGAGGTAGCGGTTTTTACTGTATCGGAAATTTTCCATGCCCTTCCTGATTTAAAGCTGTGTATATTTGCTATCCTGTTCACAAACTTTACTGCCATGCTAGATTGACTTTGATGATTCACTATATTAAACCTGCCATCAGAAACTAGTAAACCACGTAACAGCATCAATCTTTAACGATTCGAAAATAATCTTGCCTTTCAAGTCTTCCACGGCATCACTCCTCGTGTATTGATATAAATAAGAATATCACTTTCTAATCAAATTATCATTTCAACAATTGCCTATCCATATGCAATTGTTGAAATGAATAAATGCAGACAAAAAAGGTAGGACAATTATCCTACCTTTTTAATAACAAGTGTACTGTGAAAAAAAACAGCCTTTGTTGTTACATCTTATCTTCTGTGCCCTTTATTCTTACGCTCCACTGTACCAGGCATGTTGTCTCTTAAACGATTTTTGTCTTTTGGATTAGCATCAAGGTTATTCAATAGATTCATATCGTCATCTGCTAAGAAGAAATCAAAGACATCTGCATTTTCTGCGATCCGATCTTTGTGACTTGATTTTGGAATCGGAATCACATCTCGTTGAATGTTCCAGCGCAACGCAATTTGTTCAGGTGTTTTGTTGTGCTTTTCAGCTAGTGTCAACAATTTATTTTCTTTGCTGATTTTCCCTCTTTTAATCGGACTATAAGCCATCGAAACAATATTTTCACTGTCACAGAAATCATTGGTATCTTGTTCGCTATGACCAGGATAAATTTCATATTGGTTTACAGCGGGTCTTACCTTGACTTCTTTGAGTAAAGGTACCAAATCAGCTCGTTTAAAATTGGAAACACCAATAGCTCGTGCGCGTCCCGATGCATAAATTTCTTCTAATGCACGCCAAGTCTCAAGATTTACTTCATCATCTTTATCCGGCCAATGAATCAAAAGTAAATCTACGTAAGGTTGATTTAACCGTTTCAAACTGTCTTCAAAGGATTGCGTAGCTTTATCGAATCCCATATCGGTTTTCCAGATTTTTGTAATGACAAAGATCTCGTCACGTGAAATTCCTGAGCTAACAGCCCGATTGATAGCTTTTCCAACATCTTCTTCGTTATCATAACTAGCTGCTGTATCAATTAAACGATAACCTTTCATGATAGCATAAAACACAGCATCTTCGGCTTCTTGTCCTGTCATGCCGCTTGTTCCTAAGCCAATCCCTGGTATAGTATAACCATTGTTTAAAGGCATTCTATCTAATAAACGTTCTACCATAGTTATCACGCTCCTCTTTGTGTTACTCTCAGTTTAACGAAGTCTTTTACAAAACTCAAAAGAAAACACTTACACCTTAAAGGAGAATTTTTAATTTTTTAAATCTTAATCCGGTTAAAAAACGGTTTGCGTGACATATCAAAGATGCCATGGCGGACTTATGTCACGATAAATCTCTTTACGTGACATATCGATAGAAAGTTCTTGTCCTTATGTCACGATAAATCTCTTTGCGTGACATATCCATCGAAAAATCCCATCTTTATGTCACGGTAACTCAATTAAGGAAGAGAATCTTTAAATTAGGTGCTTTTCGGTAAAACCGAAAAGGTCAGATTAGGATTGCAAGGTCAAAAAAACTTATCATTCCTACACAACAAAAAAAACTGCATCCGCTTGACTAGCAAGGAATACAGTTTGCTTCTTTTATTAATCTAACTGCCAATAAAACTTTTCTAATCTAATGTGACCACTACTACTTCCGGGCGATTATTAAAACGGAACGGGAAAGTGGAATTGCCGATTCCTCGACTAACAATCATGCGTTTCCCCGGTATTTCAGGATCATAGTAGACGCCATCCGTGTATTTTGGAAACTTCCCTTGACCGGGAGAAAAAAGACCGCCGATAAACGGCAGGCGGAACTGACCGCCATGAGCATGACCGCTCAAAATCAAATCGGGTGCTCTGGTCAAATCCATCAAATATTCTTCAAAAAATTCTGGATGATGAGCTAACAATACTTTCGGCTGTTTTTGCATACCTTCTGTTAAGACGACATCTCTAAGGATTGGTTTCGGTGCAAGATCAAAATCTTCTTTTTCTGATAGTCCCATCAAAACAAAACCAGCGTGTTCAAATTCAATCCATTCTGCTTCNNCGTCTTCCCATTCTTGCAGCCGGCCACTGCCAAAATCATGATTACCAGTAACCGCATAAGTGGGCGCGATTGAAACCAAAGATTGAGTAAAATTTTGCAATTTCTCTTTTGGCAAATCATAGCGTACATCGATTAAGTCGCCTGTCAGCACGATCAAGTCAGGTTTTTCAGCAGCTACTTTCTTAACGAGCTGCAGCAGCGAGACTCCTTGGCGTGGTATATGGGTATCTGATAATTGCACAATTTTTTTACCTCTTAACGCTTTATCTGAATAAGGCAATCTTACATGAAAATGTTTAATTTGTATCCACTTATTCTGTGCAAGCAGATAAATCACTAATAAAATAATCAAACCTACTACTATTCCTAAACTACTCCATCCTGACATAAAAATTCCTCCAACTAAATAAACTTTCCTTCTTCTTTTCAAAATACTGACTTTCTTTTTATTCTAACATAAAAACGTTTGGAAAGCGTTTTTGTTTGATCCATGATACAATAAAAGAAAAAATGAGGTGACGAAAAATGGATAATCCAGGAATGGAAAGTGGAAACCAGTACAGTACGCGCGATGCAGCAGCGTTCAAAGCTCTTAAAGATGATGAGAAATTAGGTGGGATGCCTGAAGAACAGCCAGATACAAATGAGGAAAAAGAAGAACCAAAAGCAGAAGATTTCAAACCCTTTAAAGATCCTGAGAAATTGAAAGAATTAAAAGAAGAGCAACCTGAAAAAGAAGAATAAAATTAAGGTAAACAAAAACCATTGCCCATGATCGAGGACAATGGTTTTTGTTTGCCTTACTGTATCCGTTCTCNNAGTATCAGAAAGGGTGATCGTTCCTCCGTCTTCAATTAAGTCATTCTCTCCAATCACGCAATCTTGATTCAAGGCAATGGTCCATTTGGCGTAATCTCCACTGCGCAAAACAAGTGCGATTGTCCCAAATTGCAAATTATCTGCTGCTTCAAAGGTTTCACTTTCGCCGTGTATCGAAAGGTTCATCTCCCCACTTGAATAATCCAACGTGACGGTTTCCCCTTCGCTGTCGGTTCCTTCCCAGATGCCCGTTAAAGCTGATTGGACATAATAGTAAGAAATTCCGCTCCCGCGATCTCCATAAGTGCCAACGTGTTCACGAATGACCCCATTGTTTTTTTCTCTATACGTGACCGTCACAATATCTGGCGTTAACCACTGAAACTTGAAGGTATTCCTTGCATAATAAGGTAAAACTTCATCTGGACGGGCAAATAGTCCGTAGTACCTGCGATACGTAATGGTTTCTCCTGTTTCTCTGTTGCGCTTTAAAATAAAAACTTGCTCATGATCCGGTGAAAAATTAATTTTTGTTTGTGTCTGAACTTNNATGATAAAGTCTCTGACCATTAAAAACCAACAAAACAAAGAACGCAAGAGCACAAAATACTTGAATCCTGCTGCGTCCTTTAAAAAAATTGAAGACAGCCAGAAATACCAAAATCAGGATCAATGCATTGATAATATAAAAGAAGCTGGTGTCCAGATATTCGATGCGGTATTTGTGCTTCACAACTACATAAGCCACTTGCCAACCGATCAAGGCTAATGCGAACACGGCTGAAATGCCAATACCGATTTTTTGAAGTCTACTTTTTTCCACTTTACAGGTTCCTTTCTTGATATGACGTTTTTTCATCTTTCAATTTAGTCTTCTGCTTCTAACGGCTTATATTCTTGCGCAAATTCCCAAGTTTTCCCGTTATCGTTTGAAATGAATTTGCCTTTTACGTTTCCGCCTTCATAATCGCCATTATCTCCTTGGTTGACCAATAGCGCTAAATGATCGTCTTCTACAAAAGGCGCTTCAGCGGATACAAAGATGTTCAGGTACATGCCCGGAACATTTATTTTGGCCAAGTCCCAGGTAGAGCCGCCATTTTGAGTGTAATAAAGAGTCGGTGTATCGGGATTGAGCACACCAAAAGATAAGAAACCAATTTGCGTATCGACAAAACTGCCATCACTGATAAGCTGGGTAGTCTCTGCTGACCGAGTCTTTCTCCAGGTTTTCCCGCCGTCATTCGTTAAATAAATGTAATGAGCTTCTTGCGACATCGTNNCGTACGTCCGCCAGAAAGGATGGCATACCCAAAGTCGGCTGTTACGAAATCGATTTTCCTGAAACGCAACCCGACAAAATCATCTGCAATAACCGATTCTTCCCAACTCTTTCCTTGATCTTTAGACACTTGGAAAGTCACTTTTTGCTGGCTCCAGCTGTCGCCTTGAGGGTAGACAAATGCAACTCGCTCATTCGTCAATAAATAACTGCCAGGAATCAAAGAACTTTGGTCCCCGCTGATTTCTCCACCAAGCAAGTCTGCTAAAGGAAACGGAACAGCTTGCCAATGGATGCCGCTGTCGAAGGTTAGTTCCACTCGGTTTTTCTGGATGCGATAATCCAATAGACCATTATCTGTAGCAGGATCTTTATCTGGAGCTTTTTCCGGAGCAATATGGGTCAGCGTATAGCCACCATCGTTCTCTTTTTTTAGCGTTAACAGCCAATAGAGATTCCGGACCGATCCATCATCTTCAGTCATGCCCCAATAAGAAGATCCTAAATCGTCTACTTTTTCTGGATAAACAAGAAAGAGAGCCGATACGACGAATTCATTTAAATCACCGGAGATATACTCAAACTCATTAAATCCGACAGACAGCAAGCGTTCGATATCGGAAACTTTCTTAGAACGATATCTATTCATGTAATCACTTAGCAAAGCACTGGCCAAACTTTCATAGTTTATAGATTCTGGATTGAGTTCAGCTTTTTCCCTGGTTATCGGCAAAGACCGATTAAAGTCCTCTGCTTGCCCTACTGATTTTATTGGCCGGTCAACAAACCGCATCCCTAAATAAAATGAACCGGCTGCAACAATCAATATAAGAACAGCGATAATGACTGCTAGTCTCACTTTTTTCAAAATAATCTCTCTTTTCTTCTACTTATTTTATTCCTATTAAACCCTATCGTTGATCGTGTTAAATGCTGTAGTTAGTTTAGCACTTTTGACTGTTGTTTTGGGTGATTTTCGTTTACTTTCTGTTTCAAAAGCAAAAAAATAAGTAAGGAGACAGTCAATTAGATAGGGATACCAACAGAATCGATTTCGCTTTTTTCCCATTTGTACGTTGTTGGATCTTCAATCACTTTTTCAATCTTATCCGTCCATTTGGCACTATCTTTTTCATAAGTTTCATAATTTTCTTTTTCTATTAACCAGCTATTCTTTTTTTCATCATAAACTAACGTCAAGATAACAGAATCTTTGCTTTTTTCAGCAGGCTGCAGCGCAAAGTTATCTGTCTTCGAGAGTTGAACCGTACTTTCTTGATCAACCACGCCATCCACATTAATTTTCCATCCCTCATTTGTATGGGTTAATTTCAGTGAAGCTGCATTCAATACCAGCCCATTAAAAGTATAGTCATAACTGGTGGTGAGTGTTTTTACATATTCAAACAAATACGCTAATTCTCTTTTATGCTCGCTTGTACTGTTTTGGATCTTTTCTACATCTAAATTATTAGTCAACGCTTCTCCATAGGTTTGATAATAGTGCACTGCTTCTGCGGCTACTTTATCTTGAAACGTTTTATCTTTGACGGTTTCTTCTAGTTGGTTAATCGTGATCGTTTCATCTTCTTTCATCAGGTCAAGCGTTTTTTCAACTTCGATCGTATTGCCAAATGGATCTGCGAACGCAATCGTTAATGGATGCTCTCCGATTAATAATGGACCGTACTCTCCATTTTTATTAGCTGTCAATGTTTCTGTGCCTGCTGTGATCTCAGCATTTTGTAGCTTACCATCCGCTTTTAGCTTAATAAAACGCGATTTCACTTCGAATTGATACATTCTAAAGAAAATCCATTTTTTCTTGCCAGGTTTCAATACCACCAACTGATCGTTTGTTTTCTCATTTTCTTTATCCGCTGTTAACACTTGCTCTTTTAATTTGTTTCGTTGCTGGTCGTGTTTCTGCAAGTAACGTAAAAAAGGTTTTATGCTGTTTTCAGTTACTGTTAATTGATCTGTATCTGCTCGAACCAACTCAGATACAGCTTTGCTGTCTTCGTTTTCGATTGCTTCAAAAAAGCGGTTGGTCGTATTTTCCTTGCTGTAGTAGTTCTGTACCGTCAGAAAAAAGACCAACAGCAAGAGACTTGCTAAGCTTAATACGGCTATCCTTTTTTTCATTGCGCACCTCTTTCATCTTCGTAAAAAAAGCTTATTTTCAATTAAGAAAATAAGCTTTTTTGTTCAATCATCCTTATTTGTACAATCCGCCTCTAAAAGCTTCTTCAAGGTATTCGTAGTAATTATTATTCGAAGACTTCACTGTATCGATTTCCCATTTGTCATCTGTTTTCTTTAACTTGATGCGGTAGCCATCTCCGTAGCTATCTAAATCAGTAGGACTCGCCACGCTAAATACTTCTGGCAAGTTTTCCAGCAAGTATTTTTCTGCATCTACATACACAGCTTTATAATCAGAATATTCTTTGTCTTTATTCTCCTCTATGTATTTATCCATCAAACTCTCTACTTCATCGTCCATATTATCGAATGACAAAGCTTTAGGTTTAACTTGAATGGTTGCTGAAGTCGGATAAACAGAAAGCAGTTTTTGGTCTACTTCTGCCACTTTTCCGTTGCTCGTTTTAAAGGATTCTACAAGCTGATTCAGTTCTTCAGTTGTTGGTTCGTAGTCCGAGAAAAAGTTGCTTAACGCTTTTGTAAATTCTTCATCAAATCTTTCAGCTGTTTCTTCTTTATTATTTGCAACTACTGCAGCGTAATCTTCGTTTTCTTTAGCAAGGAATACTTCATCTATAAATGCTGTTAATGCAGCAGAAGGTTCTTCAGTTGTGTCTTTGTAATCTGCTGTATCGATTTTCAATACCACATCTTTGATCTCTTTATCCATATTTTCAACATCATAATACTGCGGTTCAAAATGCATTTCATATTGCTTCCCTTGATCTACTTTAAAAACAAGATAGCCGGTTTTGCTTTTGTCAGCAGATAAATTATCATGGCGTAACAACTTGAAAGATTCATCCTCTGAATAAACGGAAGCTTGTTCTACTTTACTGTCGTTTTCATCGTATAAGCTAATATCGCCGTTACTGACATTCAATGAATTTTCACTTTCATTTTTAACGGTAATTTCTAAAGCTAAGTAGCCTTCATCTTCACTCACTTCTTTGTCATCTGGAACGATGTATTCTCCTTTGTTGATGACAATTGAAGCCACATCTGTTTTCCCTGATTTTTCATCTTTTTCTGATGTGGTCGCTTTGCCTCCACAAGCGGCCAATACAAAAAACGTACTACATACCATAAACGCCAATCTTAATTTTTTCATTTTTCCCAAACCCCTTCTTTCCTATTTTTATTATGAGATAACTTTCATTATAGTATACCTTAGCGAAATAAAGCAATTGAGACGCAATGGACAAAAAGATAAAAGCACTTCTATCGGGTTTCAGCCGGATGCAACTGACCTTCTAGAAATACTTTTAGTGTTGTTATTCTCTGTTAAATGTTACATATGATAATAAACATTCGCTAACGTGTGTGTTTTTTTAGAATCATAATGGTAGTAGTTAGAACCTGCAGTGACTTCCAAGACGACTTGTTGGATTTTTGCTTTTGGGTTATTCAGAATCAACAGCTCTGCTAATCCCTTGGCTTGAGCTAAGATACTTTCTTCTGGGGCTTTTTCGTCCATTGAAATTGAGACCGTTAATTGTCCAGTGACCAAGTCTAATTTATTTTCACTCAAATCCAGTTCAGGTGCAATTTCTGTATCTGCTGCTACATCTGGATAAAACTGATAACGAGTTATCTCTGTTCCTTTTTCAGTGGTTTTTGCTTTGTATTTTAATTCCGCTGAATGGTGTTCAAGCGAATCTATCGCAGCATTCGTTGCGTATGTGTAAACTATAGTGTTCTTCTGCTTCTCTTTTTTAATGGCTTGAGCAATTTGTTGCGTATCTTTTGCATCAATCTCTTTTCCAGTTATGACCACAACAAGTGGTTCTTTTTTTTCAAGCGATTTGATAAAGCGTGCTTCATAAGGTTTATCAACAATTTGTGTCATATCGAAAGGCGGCGCAGGGTTACTTTCTTGTCTCATTGCCTCTATTGCAACAAAAAAGAGTACAGTGCTTATGGCTAGCAAGACAATTGTAAGTGGAGCGATAAGAATTTTTTTAACTTTATATCTCTTTTCAACAATTGGATTTCTCATCTAGACTACCTCCAAACGTTTATAGTTAGCGCTTTCAATAAAGTGTTCTTATTACTATCTTTCATATCGGTAATTGTTTCTGTTTGTTAAGTCTATTTGTACAAATTAAATCTTTTCCATCAAAAAA
>DIDU01000098.1:12355-12814 GCA_002418295.1 Carnobacterium sp. UBA5792
TTAGCGAACCTAGTTTTCTTGCTATTCAATTTTGTCCAAGGAAGCCTTAGGAGGACCAGTATCTACTTTGATTTCATTTTCTAATGGGACCTCTTCAACCTCGCTTTCTTGAACGGGGACTTCTTTGTCTGTATCCTGATTTTCATCAGCACTTGCTGAACTTTCTGGTATCGATTCAGTTGGCGATAAAGTTTCTTCGGCAGCATCCTGTTCTTCAGGAACCATTACTGAACTATCTTCTGCTATCTGTTCTTCTGAAGAAGTATGTTGGTTTGGCATAGCTTTTTTTTCTATTTTTTCTGAATCGACTTGTTTTTCTACAAGAAGTTCTTCTTGTATTGTTGGAGCTTCTTCTACCTTTAAATCGTATTCATTTTGAGCGATAGCTTGGGAAGCTGCCATTTGTTTAGTTTCTTTAGTAATGTACAAATCACGGTAAATGACTAATCGCTCCCCATT
>DIDU01000098.1:12836-14429 GCA_002418295.1 Carnobacterium sp. UBA5792
TTTGCAGCTTTACTTGTATTGATCAGTAAATAATCTTGGGGGTTCCCTTCGCTCGCTTTATATACGCTTAAATCGAAGAGAGCTGAGTTTTCGATCACTGTTGCTTCTATTTCTTTGTAGTTAAGCTTGGCATCTGATAGTGGTTTGTCAAGCCAGTTGCCTGTACTTATATTCCAATCTTCTGAAATATATTTAAAAGAAATTTTTTTGGGCTCTAAGGTAGTATAAATTGGTAATGTTTCAAAATAACCTGGAACATTTGTATCTGAGCTTAATACCATTCTTTTGACACTAAATGGAGATAAGGTTACTGAAAAATCTGTATTCTCATCACCATAACGAAAGCTTACGGAAGGATCTATTGAAGAGGATAAAATTTTGCTTGCAGCTTTACTTGGCATATTAAATGAATAGACTATTTTTATACGGCGTCTATCCTCTGAGACAAAATATTTTATTTCAAAGCCTTCTTTTTTAGGCGTTAAGCTGAACTCGTTATCTTTTTTTAGTTTGCCTTTTGGCAATTCGATATACAATACAAAATCATTTAAATTACAAACTTTTTCTCCTGACTCTAATTCGCTAAAATACATAACATCTTGAAATTGAAAATCATTGTATCGGGCTTCTCCGTTCCATTTCCAGTTCTTATCCTCAGCTGCTGGCCAATAATTAGGATCTAATGGACTAAGTGATTCATCAATTTTAGCTTTCAATTTCAATTCATGCTTGAAAGAAGTTTTATCATAAAACATGGTTTCTTTAGGTTCCGATGCATTTGTTTGAACCAATAGGAATGTAACTGTGATGTCAATATCACGGTCTTTTTCGGGGATGTCAGTACTTTGATATTTGATCGTTACAGGAAGATCTTCTTTTTGATTTGCATCAAAAACCCATTCTTTCCCCGCACTATCTGTTATAAATGTATAACGAGAGGAGTTTATTTCCGATGCTGGAATAGTTTTGTCTCCTAGAACAGAATCGAAACTCATTATTAATTGCATTTCACTCACATCAACCGGAGTATCCGTTCCTTTTTCGGTCACTTGAATTTGATAGGCCAGTTTGCCATTTAATGTACCTTTGTTTTTTAAATTATGAGTGGACAGTGACACTAGTTCTCCATCTGAATAAATTAACCCAGTGAAGGTTTCATTATTTTCAGGAGACAATGCAAGATTGCCTAACGTGAGTTGTATCCCTGCATTTGCGCTGACAGTGTCACTAAAGTGTGCAAAGATCGGTTCTGAAGGAGTTAGAAGAAATAATATCCATAGGACACTTAGGCCAAGAAACAAATAGTAGCTCAACTTGATTAATTTTTTCGACATTTTAGTTTCCTCTCTATTCTTCATAGACTTCAAACAACCTGAACTTGCTTAGACCTTCAACTTGATGATGGAGTATATCGTTCTTATTTTTTAGCTAAATCCGTTAGTTCAACAGTGACTTTATTTTCTAATAGATCAAGTGCTATTCCATCTAGATTTCCACCATCTTTGTCGCTTCTATTGTATTTTTCATTATTCAAATCTGGATTCAAACTAATCTCCATTTGAATGTCTAAAGTTTCGCCGGACTCAAGTTTAG
>DIDU01000135.1:0-1304 GCA_002418295.1 Carnobacterium sp. UBA5792
ATAGAAGGTAGCCAAAACCTTCACGAAGTAGAAAGTTTAGTAGATGGATTTGAATTGAACACAGTTTGCAAGGAAGCAAATTGTCCTAACAGAATGAAATGCTACGAATCACGTACAGCTACATTTATGATTTTAGGAGATATTTGTACTAGAAACTGTAGATATTGCAACGTAACTACTGGAAGAGGAAGAGAAGTTGACGAAAAGGAACCTGAAAATGTTGCAAAAGTTGTGAAACAATTAGGGTTGAAATACGCTGTTATTACTTCAGTTGACAGAGANNAACGAAGGAACATTGGTTGAAGTTTTGATTCCTGATATGCACGCAAAGCATGAATTGTTGGATATTGTTTTTGATGAAAGACCAGATGTATTAAATCACAACGTTGAAACAGTTCGTTCTATCTTCAAAGAAATGAGACCGCAAGGTAACTTGGACAATTCTTTTGAAGTTTTAAGATATGCAAAAGAAAAAGGACTTGTAACTAAATCTGGATTTATGGTTGGACTTGGAGAAACAAATGAAGAAGTTCATCAAATGTTAGATAAGTTGAACGAATTAAAAGTAGATATAGTTACAATTGGACAATATTTGATGCCAACATTGGAACATGCAGAGTTGGACAGATACGTTACTCCGGAAGAATTTGAAGAATACAAACAATACGGAGAATCAATCGGAATTAAACACGTTGAAAGCGGTCCATTTGTAAGAAGTTCCTACAATGCGGGCAATGTATTTAAATCATTGGAGAAAAAAGAAAATGAGTAATGCAAAATAGGGCGAAAGCTCTATTTTGTATTATAAGAGGGAAAGTATGAACAAGTATATTTTTAGAGAAAAAATCAATTTGCTGGTGCAAATTTTACTAACGATTTTGTTGTCGTGTTTCATGTCGGTGGCTATAGTATTTACGAAAAGATTATTTGAAATTGAAAACAAGACCTTCTCACTTATTGTAATTAGTGCATCATTGATTTTGTTCGCTGGAATAAATTATCTCAAGGACAGGACGATTTACAACATGGGACTTTCTTTTGTAGAAGGGTTTAAACAAGATTTGTTTCACAATGTGATTTCACAAAACTTTTATGAAATACAACAAAAAGAAAAAACTTTTTCAAACGACATTACATCGACATCGCTATACTTAAAAGAATATTACATTATTCCGACATTGGAGCTGATATCTGATGCAATTTTATTGATTGCAGTTTTTGTTACAACAGGATACTGCGTTTCATTTATTCCAGTGTCAATTATAACTGTGGGAGTGTTGATTTTCAGTTTAATCAATGTGAGA
>DIDU01000135.1:1376-1650 GCA_002418295.1 Carnobacterium sp. UBA5792
CTTTCTAGATGATATGTTAAATTCTAAGAAAGTAATCAACTCAAAGGCTAACAAAGCGCTTGAAGTTGTTCACAGTAAATTAATAGAAGACATATCAGAAAAAGTGACGGAACTTGACAAAGAAGAGCTCATAAAATACAATCTGAAATTATTATTCATCGGAGTATATTTTATAATTAGTTTGATTTATATTATTAAACAGCCACAAATCAGCACCGGTGAAGTTATCATTCTTATAAGTTCAATTATGTTGCTTCATCACATCATTAAAAAA
>DIDU01000135.1:1698-2117 GCA_002418295.1 Carnobacterium sp. UBA5792
TTGGAAATCAAGAAAAATCAGATAAAATTGTAGAACACATAAAAGACATTGAGTTCAGAGACGTGAAATTGTATTCTTCAAATGTTAAAGTTAAGATCAACTACACATTTTATACTGACAAAAAATACTTAATTATTTGTGATAATGAAGAAGTTGTAAACTTACTAGCTAAATCATTCATTCAAACATTATCTCCACAAAGCGGAATGATTTTAGTCAATAACGAGCCTATAGAGGAGTTTGATTTGTCATCAAACATGCTTGTCACTTACGATGAAAGTTACATTTTCGACACTGATTTTAGGAACAATGTTACATTGTTTAATTCTTTTGCGGATAAGAAAATCCCACCATTGCTAAAAATATTCGATGAAGAATTGACTTCGAAACAAAGATATTCTGAATATAGTGATAGAGAT
>DIDU01000135.1:2145-2425 GCA_002418295.1 Carnobacterium sp. UBA5792
ATCAAGATTCTGAATTTAACATGGTAGTTAATTTGTTTGAAAATTTGGACGAAAATACAGGAAATATTTTGCTTGAAGATTTCATTTTGAGATTCGATGGATCAATATACTGTGCTAACGACGTTAATCCATTTATCAAGGAAAAATTTGACGAAGTGTTGTATGTTAAAAATATCGACAGTGATTATTTGTTAGTTCAAGAATAAATCAAACATCACGGTAAATAATTTATCGTGGTGTTTTTTATTTTTATACTTTACAAGAAAAATTTTTGAGTTAG
>DIDU01000135.1:2538-2761 GCA_002418295.1 Carnobacterium sp. UBA5792
TCCTTGCCACTTTTTAGGTAAGAAGTTTCCTGTAATAGGTGGTGCAGTTCTAGCGATTTTGGTTGGGATTGTTATGGGATATATTATTAAAGACAAATCACAATTTGAAGTTGGAATGAAATTTGCATCGAAAAAAATATTGCAATATGCTGTAATTTTACTTGGATTTGGAATGAATCTGGCGGTTGTTATGGAAACTGGAAAACAATCATTGCCAATAATT
>DIDU01000137.1 GCA_002418295.1 Carnobacterium sp. UBA5792
AGCAACAATTGGATGTTATCAATCGGACGATGCACGACAATATGTAAAAACAGAAATTACTATGATCATTAGTAAACTCTTATCCACTGGCTTGTCATAAAGAAAGAATTTAAAGAAATGGGGCTTTTTAGATGGGGAATTCAGCTGTTGGTTATGTTCATTCAACTGAAAGTTTTGGATCGGTTGATGGCCCAGGCATTCGTTTCATTGCTTTTATGCAGGGATGTCGTATGAGGTGCCAGTTCTGTCATAATCCTGATACATGGAATATGGGCGGGGGAACACCTTATACAGCAGATGAATTGCTGGATGAAGCGTTAAGCTATCGTGAATATTGGGGAGAAAGAGGGGGAATCACGATCAGCGGTGGCGAGCCTTTGCTGCATATAGACTTTTTAATTGAATTGGTTAAAAAAGCTAAATCTCAAGGAGTACACACAACCTTAGATACATGTGGCCAGCCATTCACTTACGATCAACCTTTTTTCGACCGATTTCAAGAACTGATGGAGTATACGGATTTATTATTATTTGATATCAAACATATTGACGATGAAAAACACAAAGAGTTAACGATGATGTCGAATAAGAATATTTTAAATATGGCACAGTATCTATCTGAAATCGAGAAGCCGGTATGGATTCGACATGTGCTGGTCCCTGAAAAGTCAGACTTTGACGAATACCTTATTCGTCTAGATACGTTTATACAATCTTTAAAAAATGTAGTGAAAGTAGAAATTTTGCCTTATCATAAATTAGGTGTCTATAAATATGCTGCTTTAAATATTCCTTACAAGTTAAAGGACATTGAACCTCCCACTACAGAACGGATTGAAAATGCGAAAAGATTATTGCACGTAGACCAATACAAATTGCATGAAATGATGTAAGCAGAGTAAGCAGTTGAGAAGAGGGTAGAGGGTGAGACAACAGTCTCGCCCTTTTTTATATGGCCAATTAGATGTATTCTCAAAAGGAGCTCTAGTGTCTAATTTATTAGGTCTGTAGTAGCGTTTAGTTATGTAAGGATACATCTTTATCAAATAGAAACCTAAAGGCCTTTTACTCTTCTTTATTTTGTTTCATTGAGCTAATTTATAAGATTTACGTTATAATATAGTACGAAGGAGGGGATACGATGGAACAGAAAAAGCCGGAAATGTTTTCTTCAAAGACATTAGACTATTTTCTTCAATTGGCAGAAACAATGAATTACACAAAAGCTGCTCAAATTTTAGGGATTACACAGCCGGCACTAACTCAACAAATTAAAAAGTTAGAAAAAGTGATAGGAGCTCCTTTGTTTTATTCAATGGGTAAAAAGCTGTATTTGACAGAAGCAGGANNGCTGCAAACGACACATTCTATTTATGCCATTTTGACTAATGCAGCGGATAAGATACAAAAGAATACAAATACCAATAAAGGAGAAATCAAAATAGGCTTATTATCATCCATTGAAGATAAAGTATTTATTGACTTTTTCAGCGACTATTTTAAAACAAATCCTGGTATAAAACTAACTTTATTGATGTTGAGCCGCGATGAAATTTGGAATAAATTGGAAAAAAATAGTATTGATTTAGCTATTATGTATTTGCCAGATCGTAAAATAAAAAATTGGAAATCCTATACTGCTGAGAAAATATTTGAAGAAGAATTGTTATTTATCCATCATAAAAAAGAATTGAATGATCAAGAATCCATTACACTAGCACAAACAACAAATCACCAATGGACAGTCTATCCAGATACATATTATATGAATGATTTATTACGTGAGGAATTTAAAAACCAAATGAGGGATTGGCCATCTATTTCTGGTTTTTTTACCACTCCACAGCAATTATATAAGTTCAGTAAGTCGACCAAAAGCTTTACAGCATTGCCTTATTCCTTTGTTTCCAATCATCAGCAAAAGTTGGATTATGCGGCACTTTCTTTTGATCCGCCTATCTTTTTCCAATTGTCTTTTATCTATCGTAAAGATAAGGAATTGATTCCAAGAATTAAAAAATTTCTAATTGATTTTAAATTGTATTTAGAAAAATCCGACTATTCTACTAGACTAAAATTCTAATTTAGTGAATAATAGAAGGTGAAGTTATGAAAATAAAGGAGCGTTATAATATGAAGAAAGTATTGATCTTTGGACATCAAAACCCCGATACAGACGCAATTGCATCGGCTATTTCGTTTGCTTATCTGCAAAATCAGTTGGGGGTAGAAGCTGAAGCAGTGGCTTTAGGAGAAGTGGGAGAAGAAACTCGTTATGCATTGGACTATTTTAACTTTGAAGCGCCGCGTGTCATCGAAACAGCAGCAAGTGAAGTAGAACAAGTGATGCTAGTCGATCATAATGAGTTCCAACAAAGTGTTTCAGATATAAAAGATGTAGAAATAACTGCTGTTGTTGATCATCATCNNAATTTTGAAACAGCTAATCCGCTTTATTATCGTGCAGAACCTGTTGGCTGTACAAATACGATTATTTTAAAATTATTTAAAGAAAATGCAGTTGAGATTCCTAAAGAATTAGCTGGTTTGATGTTATCTGCTATCATTTCAGACAGTTTGTTGTTCAAATCTCCAACATGCACACAAGAAGATGTTAAAGCAGCAAAAGAATTAGCTGACATTGCAGGTGTGGATAGTGAAACGTATGGTTTAGACATGTTAAAAGCCGGCACGGATCTAAGCCAAAAATCAGTAGAAGAATTATTGACTATGGATGCTAAAAGTTTCCCAATGGGAGATAAAAGTGTTCGAATCGCACAAGTAAACGTTGTAGATGTAAATGATGTATTTTCTAAACAAGCTGAATTAGAATCAGCAATGAATCAAGAAAATTCAGAAAAGAATTATGATTTATTTATTTTAGTCGTTACGAATATCTTAGACAGTGATTCAGTTGTATTAGCGGTAGGAACACCAATGGAAGCTGTAGAAGAAGCATTTAAAATTAAATTAGAAAATAACAAAGCTACTTTAAAAGGAGTAGTTTCACGTAAAAAACAAGTAGTGCCGCAATTAACAGCTGCATTAACTAAATAATAAAGAAATAAAATAAAAGTAGAGAAAACCAGATTGAATAACTAAATTCAATCTGGTTTTTTGTTAATAGCAATTATTGGTAAAAGAAATTTAAGTTTAAACGTTTTAGAGAACAAGTAATAGGAGAATATCCATAGTACTAATCTGAAATGAGCTTAAAACCATCTATAAAAACAGTCAATTTTTGGAAAAACATAAGATTCTATTTTAGATACTACTGTGTATAATATATATTATGTAAACTAATAAAAATTAAAATGAGTACCTTATATAGGTTCCATAACTTTTGCACGTTATCCTCTCTTTTTGATTCGTTTTTTATTTTTCAAATCATTTAACCATTCAGATATAATTTTGGCGTTTTTTAGTAAATAAAAATACTTCTTTATAGAAAATTATTATCTTTAGTAGAATGTTTTATACTAACGTATGAAAATTATGTTTAGAGTAATTTATTTTTTAGATTTTTTTTGATTTGCTCGCTAAAACTATTTATACAATAGAAAATAAAAAATGTTCTTAAATCGACTAGCTAATATTTTTTATCCATTTAATCGTATCTGTAAAAATCTGAATTGAATATATTCAATTTTTAAAATAAATTTTAGCTGTAGGATTTGTTTATTGTATTTAATGCTGATATTCATGATTTAGAAAATAAATGATTATTTTGAAAAATCAGATTTATTAAAGCTTTTTTGGGACGAACATTCCTTTAAAGAGCTTTAATGAAGCAAAACCTTAGTTTATTTGCTAACCAAATAAGGTTTACACATTGCAAAAATAGTCAAAAAATCAAAAAGTGCTTAGCTCAGTTGAGTTAAGTACTTTTTGATTTTTTTCTACATTTATTTCCCTGTATATCAAGTACTATATAAAAAACTAGCCAGAATTTCTTTTGAAATACCAGAACTTTAAGCTCCCCTTCCTCTTTTCTCTTACTCCCTGCTCTCTTTTTTATAAAAGGAGAGCTAAAAAGAACAAGTACCCAGCTAGAGTAATTCTTTATTAAAAAGACTTATATNNTGAAAGATCGGCACATACCGAAGACGCCCATTTAGTTGCTTACTCTCATATAAAATAATTTTTGTTACTTGTAGTTTAGTAGTTGGCTTATTATCTAAGTTCCCTTCCAATTCTTCTAAAGGTACTTTCAAAATCATTTGCCGACCAATAGTGATATGAGGCAAAAATGCTGGTTTTTTTAATTCGAAATAATCTTTTTCCTGAAAAGCTTTTTGTAAGACTGTATACAATTCAAATAATAATGGATTATTTTTAATCCCCAGCCAAATCACTTGTTTCTTTTTCTTGGTAAATTGTCCTAGATGATCTATTTCAATCTCAAAGGGCTTTACACTTTGGGCAGTTGTTGTGATAATTTCTTTTAACGGGTATAAATCTTGTTCATTTATTTCTCCAATAAATTGAAGCGTTAGATGAAAATTGTCATAAAAAACAAAATTCCCTTTTGTAACATAAGGTTTTAATTCGTTTTGTAATGAGACTAACTCTTCTTTTATACTTTCTAGTTCTATTCCAATAAAAACGCGTCTGCTAAAAGTTTTATTACTTACTTCTTTTTCTTCCATAAGGACCATCTCTTTTTAGTTTTTTGTTGCTGGTTTTCAATTGGTGGAAAATCTGTCTCACTGTCTTTTATATCAGCTGCCTGCTTTCCTCTTTTTAAACGCTGTTCAAATTTTTCTCTCATAAGTTGCTCAATATTATTTAAATCAGGGTATTTTCCTTCTTTTTCGCCTTTTGCGATAATCGTCATGACTTCTATATAGCTCATAGCTAATGCTGTAGTCAGAATAGAGGCAGTTGTTCCGCTAATCAATCCGCCCACTATAGTTCCGACTCCTGGAATCAACTTAGCAAGGTTAGAAGCAATATACTTACCAGCATAGGTAGCTCCTCCAGTTCCTCCGATCGCAGCTACTAAACTGGTAATAGTCGCTTTATCCATCGAGATGCCAAAAATAGCAGTAATATGAGCCAGTAATGTTACTTGCATAGGCACTAGGATAGAAGCATCGGAAAATGGAATGGGAACAAATCCGATTCCGAATGAAGTTGCGATATAGGTAGTCGCCCAACTACGGGCAGATTTTGCTTTGCGTTCAATATCTACTTGTTGGGCATTGTTAAAAGCTTTTTTTTGCTCCTCTGGAATAATTTCAAAACTGCGTTCAATCAATTCTTTTAAGCCAAAAGAAGGGATTGAAATTTCGTCAGAAACAGGAAATTCTTGAGCCATGACATTGATAACACCATAAATGTTTAAATTAAGATTTTCGATATAGGCTTTCAGTTCTTTAGCTGGGTTGCCAATTGATTGAGTCAGAACCACTAGAACAGGAACCTCAGCGCTTAANNCATTGATACAATAATAGACTAAATGAATTTCTTCATTAGTCGAGTGCTTTTTCCCTTCTGAAATAGTAGAAAAGATTTCTTTCTGTATTTCTTTTTGTACTTCAAGGTTCAGTTCTAAACCTCGAGTATCGTACAAAACAATGGGGATTCCTTCTTTTGTGATTTTTCTTAAATGTTTAGTGATAGGACGACCAATCCCAGTTTTTGCTAAATTTTCGCGAAAAACATTATTGATTAAAGTACTTTTACCAACGCCTGTTTTTCCTACTAATAAAATATTGACTGGTTTCATCTTTTTTATTTCATTTTCTGTTTTGTTCAAGACTTCTTCGGCTATATTAAAATTTTTTTCAAGATTTTTCATCATTACCTCCATCATTCTGCTTTACAATAAAGCTGCCCCAGGATTATTTGGAAGACTATGCTTTTTTAAGGAAGTTCAAACCTAGATTCACCATTAAATGTATCGCCGTTTTCTAAGTTGCCAGATTTAAATCCGCGGTCAAACCAATACATTCTTTGTTCAGAAGTACCATGGGTGAAACTTTCAGGCACAACATACCCTTGTGCTTGCTGTTGAAGGCGATCATCCCCTACTGCACCGGCAGCATTGATTGCTTCTTCGTAATCTCCTTCTTCTAGATAACCTAAACCTTGAGCATAATGTGCCCAAACCCCCGCTAAGTAGTCCGCTTGCAATTCAAATCGTACTTGATATTTATTGAACTCAGTCTCACTTAATTGATTGCGTAAACTATCTAGTTGCTTTGTGAGTCCAAATTGTGTTTGGACATGGTGGCCTACTTCATGTGCTACTACATATGCCATCGCAAAGTCTCCTGGCGCATTAAATTGCTGACTTAATTCATCATAAAAGCTTAAATCAATATATAAATTAGCATCTCCAGGACAATAAAACGGTCCCGTTGAAGAACCTGCGACTCCACAAGCTGATTGAACAGACCCAGAAAAAAGAACTAATGTGGGATCTTGATAAACATATCCATAATCTTGAAAAATATCCGTCCAAACATCTTCTGTATCTGCCAAGACTACAGAAACAAAATCAGCTCGCTCGGCTTCTGTTTCTGTTTCTTGGTATGGAGCAGTAGTTGTATTAGTACCCGTATCCATTAAGGCTGAATTTAAGAAATCTCCAAAATCTCCGCCGTTTAAAAAAGTAAAGACTAATAGAATGAGGACACCGCCTATTCCTCCTCCTACTAAGGTCTTTCCTCCCATGCTGCTCCCTCTTCTATCCTCTACATGACTGCTTTTTCTTCTGTCTTTCCAGCGCATGGCTTCACCCTCCCTACAACAAAGTATTTGTTACGGTTTCTTAAAGCCATCATATCATTTTTTTATGCAGGAATAGAAATGATAAGCGCTTATTGGGCCTGCTTATAATAAAAAAAGCCGATACTAATTGAAAATTTCTTTTAGTATCAACTTCTCATTTAATTTAGATGATCTTATCTTTTATCATTTGCTTTTAATTGCTCTACTTTCGTTGGTTGCCAGCCTTCATTGTCGATCCAGGTTAAATAAACACGGAAAGTTTTAGTTTGCTGACTATCTGAGACGGTCGCGACTACTTTTTGATCTCCGCCATTCTCTACTCGCCATTCAATCATATCATCTACCGCAATACCAGTAGCATTGGCATTTGCTTGTTTGATTTCTTTCCTATCTTGAGAACCGTCACTATAATTAGTCGCATGTGGCCCTTCTTGTTCTGTTGCTACTGGTTTCCAGTCACCGGTAATCGCTGAAGTAACATTATCATCTGATGGTTCTGTTTCT
>DIDU01000024.1:0-8659 GCA_002418295.1 Carnobacterium sp. UBA5792
CTAGCTTCCCTGATTTGTTCAGCTGGATTAGGATTTGCTTTTCGAAATATTATGCCTTACTTCATGCATATTTTTACGTCTGGTGGCGAACAAATTGCTAAATTTGGTACAACCGTCGTGTTGGTTGCCTACAATATGGGAGCAACATTAGCTCCACATGCTTCGCAAGTAATTACAATAGTGAGCGGAAATGCTAGTGCGGCTAATCAAGTGATTATTACAGGCTTTTTACTATTGATCATTAGTTTGATTGCACTTGTTTTCAATAAACATATGAATGTATAAAAGGTAAGAAATAAGCTAGGAGGAACTCACATGGACTACGTGAAATTAGGAAATACAGGACTAGATGTATCAAGAATTTGTCTTGGAGCGATGAGCTTTGGCGACCCAAAGAATTGGATTCATAGCTGGGTATTAGAAGAAGATGAANNGGTCGAACAATTATTAAGCGCGCAATCGAATTGGGAATCAATTTTTTTGATACTGCTAATGTTTATTCATTAGGTCGTAGTGAAGAAATTTTAGGGAAAGCATTGAAAGATTTTGCCAAGCGTGACGAGGTTGTTTTAGCAACTAAAGTTCATCAAAAGATGTTTGATGGTCCTAATGGCCAAGGACTTTCAAGAAAAGCGATTATGTCACAAATCGACCACAGCCTTCAACGTCTACAAACGGATTATGTTGATTTATATATTATTCACCGTTGGGATTACAATACGCCTATCGAAGAAACAATGGAAGCCCTGCATGATGTGGTCAAATCAGGAAAAGCCCGATACATTGGCGCTTCTGCAATGTATGCTCATCAATTTCAAAAAGCGAATAATATCGCTGAAAAAAATGGCTGGACGAAATTCGTTTCCATGCAAAATCATTTGAATTTAATTTATCGTGAAGAAGAAAGAGAAATGATTCCTTATTGTTTAGATCAAAATATCGCTTTAACTCCTTATAGTCCTTTGGCTTCTGGACGTTTGGTTAAGCCTTTTTCAGAAACAACATTAAGAAGAGAAACGGATCAAGCACAACGAGACAAATATGACGAATCTGCTGAAAAAGATCGTGTCGTCATTCAACGCGTTGCGGAAATAGCTGAAAAACATCATGTAAGTAGAGTCCATGTTGCATTGGCTTGGCTATTGCAAAAGGAAAATCTTGCAGCACCCATTATTGGCGCAACAAAGTTAAGCCATGTTGAAACTGCAGTAGACGCAGTGAATTTCCATTTGACGAAAGAAGAGGTAATATATTTAGAAGATCCTTATACACCACACAAAATTGTTGGGTTTTCTTAATTTATGATTTCAGTTGCAGAAGACAATAAACTCTATCGCCCTTCGACTGAAACGATGTGCAGCGGTAATGTTATCAGTGAGAAGGGGTATAAAGATTAATAGAACAGCATTATCAAAATAAAGAAACCGTTACTAGATTAAAAAATAAAATTAGTAAGAATGAATCTGAAATAGATAATGTGAAGTAGAACTATTTCAAGCTTGATCAAGCGTCACAATCTGTAAAAATTAAGTAGGAGCGTGATAGAAAAATGTATCTATTTCAAAAAATTGAAGAGACTGCCTTCAAGCAGCAAGATGCAAGAAGGACAATCGCTGAATTTTTACTCAGTCATAGAGAAAAAGTACCTCACTATAACATGGATGAGATTGCGAACTTTACACACACATCTAAATCAACCTTAGTCAGGTTTGCGAAATATTTTGATTATTCAGGATGGAAAGAATTCATGTATGCCTTCACGCATGAAGTAGCGCATTTTGATGAAAATGGGCTAGGTATCGATCCTAATCTTCCCTTTAGTTCTACATCTGATACATTAGAAATTATTGAAAATATTGCTAATCTACGTATACAAAGTATTAAAGATACTGCTTCGTTAATGGCAGCAGACAATATCAATCAAGCGGCACAAATGATTGAACAAGCTGAAACAGTCATCATTTATGGTACCAGTCCTAATTCTTATTACGGAGAATTGTTTAAAAGAAATCTAGTAGCAATTCATAAAAAAGCATTTCTTGCAGCTGCTGATGAATCAGGAATTATCTCCAGAACGCTTACAGATAAAGATTGTGCACTGATTATTTCGTATTCGGGGAACAACCCTGAGACAAATCCAATGAGTAATGTAAAAGAATTAATGAAAAGAAATATTCCAATCATCAGCATCACAAGCGGAGGAGAAAACTACCTTCGTGATTGTTCAACAGTTGTGTTAAATATCTCCAGTAGAGAAAAACTGTATTCAAAAATTACGAATTTTGCGACGGAAGAGTCAATTCTATTTATTCTCAATATTTTATATGCTAAAATCTTTTCATTCAATTACAGTAAAAATATGGAGAAAAAAATTTTGAATTCAAGAATTTTAGAATCTGGAAGACAGTCATCCTTTAAAGACATTTCAGAAACCTTTTAATGATATCTGAAATGCTTAAGTATTCGATGTACTTGAAAAGATCTCATCATTAAATTTTAGAAAAGGGACAAAACGAACATCAATCAGCGTTTTGTCCCTTTTCTTTAGAACTTTTGTAGTTTAAACGGTTCTCCAGATGCGAGAAGTTGGATGTATTCAGAATTAAGGGTCTTGTCATAAAGGTTAAATGTGATTATTGTTGAGGAACGATACCATCTATTTCATTGGGTAGATCCTATCAGTTGAGGTAGGGTGCAAATTAATTTCAATTAATATCAAAAATAAAATAAATTTCATAAAAAGATATGATTTTTTTAAATGTATGAAATCTGTGCCGACATCCTTTGGAAACGTTGGAAACGCTATCTGGATGTGCTAAAGTTCATTTACAAGGAATCTTATGTTGACCGGTGACTGCATAAAATTTTCTTAAAATTTGTTAGGAGTGGCTTAGATGAGTAAAAAATATGAACGATTAGCTCAAGATATCGTCCAACAATTAGGTGGCAAAGAAAATATCGCAAATGCGTATCATTGTCAAACAAGACTACGTTTTAAATTGGTAGATGAATCGAAGGTAAATAAAGTTAACCTAGAAGAGCTAGACGGTGTTACTAAGTATATTAATAATGCAGGAGTACACCAAGTTGTTATTGGCACACATGTAAAAGATGTTTTTGAAGAAATCGAAAAAAATATCGATATTACCTCGTCAAATAATAGCAGTTCAGAAAAGAAAGGACCAGTTTCTACAGTCATTGATTTTGTAGCAGGTACCTTCCAACCGGTGATTCCAGCATTGTCTGGCGCCGGAATGGTTAAAGCTGTTTTAGCACTATTAGTTGTATTTAATGTTGTAACCACTGATTCTCAAACGTACTATCTATTAAATTTATTTGCTGATGGTGTTTTCTTTTTCTTACCGATGATTTTAGCCTTTACTGTAGCTCAAAAGCTTAGAAGTAATCCTATCCTAGCAGTATCTGTTGCTGCCATGATGCTGCATCCAAACTGGGGAACACTCGTCACTTCAGGAGACCCGGTAAACTTTTTTGGTTTTATTCCATTTACATTAGCTTCATATACAGGTACAGTTATCCCAATTTTAATTGTTATCTTTATGCAATCATATGTTGAAAAATTTCTCGGACGAGTGATCCCTAAATCAGTTGAACTGGTTTTTGTTCCTATGTTAACATTCCTAATCATGGGAACGCTAGCATTTTCAATTTTAGGACCGATTGGCAGCATTTTAGGCGGATATCTTACAACATTTTTTATGTATTTAAGTGTAAACGCAAGCTGGGTACCAGCAGTCTTGATCGGTGGTCTATTACCAATCATGGTGATGTTTGGACTGCACAATGGTGTTGCACCATTAGGTGTGATGCAAATGGCAGAGCTTGGATATGACAGTATTTTTGGGCCTGGTGCATTAGTTTCAAATATTGCTCAAGCAACAGCCTCTGCAGTTGTCGCATTTCGTACAAAAAATAAAAAAATGAAACAAGTTGCTATTTCTGGATCAATCACTGCCTATATGGGTATCACAGAACCCACATTATATGGTGTGAATTTACCGAAAAAATATCCATTGATTGCTTCCATGATTGGTGGAGCATCAGGTGGTCTATATGCAGGATTAACGAATACACACCGTTTCGCGACTGGTTCTTCTGGTCTGCCAGCAGTTCTGTTGTATATTGGTGATGATACGATGAAATTTTTTTGGAACATAATTATTGCACTGATTATTTCAGCTGTTGTGTCTGCTATTCTAACGTATATACTGAGCTTTAAATTTGAAAAAGATGAAGAAGTTGAAGAGATTCCTGAAATTAAACCAGTAATTCTAGAAGATACGCGTTTGGAGAGTCCAATTCCTGGAACAATCATTCCTTTAAGCGAAGTAAAAGACGAAGCCTTTGCTTCAGAAGCATTAGGAAAAGGCTTTGCAGTCGAACCTTCTGAAGGGGAAGTGTTTGCACCCTTTGACGGAAAAGTTGCAGCTGTTTTCCCAACGAAGCATGCAATCGGTTTGGTTTCAGATACTGGCGTAGAAATCTTGATACATGTTGGCTTAAACACGGTTGAATTAAATGGACAATATTTTGAGGCTCTTATCGAAGCAGGACAAGAAGTAACCAAAGGACAGCTACTGCTTACTTTCGATATGAAAAAAATTCAAGAAGCAGGTTATTCAACGCAAGTTCCTGTTGTTGTAACGAATACGATGCAATATTCAACGGTTGAAACAATTACACAAGGAAATCTTAGTGCGACAGAAGATGTATTAGCAATAAAAGTTTAAGGAGCGTTTTTATGGGATTAAGCAAAAAGTTTTTATGGGGCGGGGCGACTGCTGCCAATCAAGCAGAAGGCAGTGTACTTGAAGGGGGTAGGGGACTATCAAATGTAGACTTACTTCCTACTGGTTCAGATCGAAAAAAAGTTGCTGCTGGTGAGATGGAAATGCTCGAATGGCAAAAAGGATACTATTATCCAGCTAAAGCAGCTATCGATATGTATCATCGTTATATGGAAGATATTCAATTATTTGCAGAAATGGGTTTTAAAGTTTATCGCATGTCCCTTTCTTGGTCAAGGATCTTTCCTAATGGAGACGATTTAAAACCAAATGAAGAAGGGTTAGCTTTTTATGAATCTATTTTTAAAGAACTAAGAAAACACAATATCGAACCTCTAGTTACCATTGCTCACTTTGATGTTCCTATTCATTTGGTCAAAGAATATGGTGGATGGAAAAACCGTAAATTGATTGGATTTTATACTAAATATGCTGAAACAGTCTTAAAGCGGTATAAAGGATTGGTCAATTATTGGCTAACCATCAATGAAATCAATATTTTGCTTCATCAACCGTTTGTAGGTGGAGGAATTGTCTTTAAGGAAGGTGACAATAAACAAGAAATCAAGTACCAAGCAGCGCATCATCAACTAGTAGCTAGTGCTTTAGCTACCAAAATTGCACATGAAGTGGATCCAAAAAATTTGGTTGGTTGTATGTTGGCAGGCGGCAGCCACTATCCGTACACTTGCCGACCAGAGGATTATCAAGAAGCTATCAATCGTGATCGTGAGGGATACTTCTTTATTGATGTACAAGCACGAGGAAAATATCCAAATTATGCATTGAAGAAATTTGAACGAGAAGAATTGAATATCTCGATGGAAGAAGAGGATGAGGAAATACTTGCTGCTTCGCCAGTGGACTTTGTGACATTTTCTTACTACTGTTCGCGAACAGTGAGTGCACACTCTGAAGATTATGCTCAAGCAACAGGAAACCTGTTCCCATCGATCAAAAATGAATACTTACCTTCTACCGAATGGGGCTGGCAAATCGATCCTTTAGGCTTGAGAAATTCGCTGAATCAACTCTATGATCGTTACCAAAAGCCCTTATTCATTGTTGAAAACGGATTGGGCGCGATAGATACTCCAGATGAGAACGGTTATGTTGAAGACGACTATCGCATTGATTATTTGAAAAAACATATCCAAGCTTTTAAAGATGCAGTAGAAATCGATGGAGTCGAATTACTAGGCTATACTACTTGGGGCTGCATTGACCTGGTTGCAGCAAGTACTGGTCAAATGAGTAAACGTTATGGTTTTATCTATGTCGACAGAGATGACAAAGGCAATGGAACCTTAAAACGTACTAAGAAAAAATCTTTTGAATGGTACAAGCAAGTCATTGCGTCAAATGGAGAAGGACTTTAAAAAGTATTGATGTAACCTTGCTAGAGTTATTAGACAAATCGGAAAAGGCAATAAAGAAAAATAGGAAAAAGAAATACCAAATTATAATGAAAAGCTAGATAAAGAAAGTAATTAAGAATACTGGTCTATTAGTAAAAGAGAATCGCTTAGGCGGTTCTTTTTGCATGTAAAAGAATCTTTATTCCTTAGCTGGATAGACAGTGACTTTAAGTGTGGTAAAATGAAACCGAATTCAATAAGAGGAGGAAAAAAATGACAGTTCAATTAAGCGTAACAGAATTAGCAAATATGGTGGACCACACATTGTTAAAAGCAGATGCACAGAAATCCGGCTTTGAAAAATTGTGTCAAGAAGCCGATGAATATGGGTTTAAAATGGTAGCAATCAACTCCGCACCTGTTTCTCTTTGCAGTGAGTTATTAAAAGAAAGTCCTGTTCATGTCGGAGCAGCTATTGGCTTTCCGTTGGGACAAACTACAATTGCAACTAAGGTTTTTGAAGTCAAAGATGCGATTAAAAATGGGGCTGATGAAATTGATTATGTCATCAATATTGGTGAATTAAAAGCAGGAAATATATCTTATATTGAACAGGAAATGACAGAAATTGTAGCTGCCTGCCGAACGAAACATATTTTAAGTAAAGTCATTTTGGAGAATTGCTATTTGACAGATGAAGAAAAAATTTCTGTTTGTGAAATTGCTAAAAGAGTGAAGCCGGATTTTGTAAAAACGTCAACTGGTTTTGGTACTGACGGAGCCACAGTTGAAGATGTAAAACTTATGAAAGAGGTAGTCGGAGCAGAAGTTAAGGTGAAGGCAGCAGGAGGCATACGTGATTTTGCAGCGGCTAAAGCAATGATAGAAGCTGGAGCTGAGCGTTTAGGAACCAGTTCAGGTATCCAAATTATTAACGAGTACAAATCCATGGTCAAAGAAGCATAAGTTATAACGTTGTAAGAGTTGTTGGTCGAAAATGAGTTAAGTTAGACCCAGTATCAGTAGTGGAAATGGAATAGCGAAAGAAGACTGTTAAAGAGCGATTTTTTTCTCACTCTTTAACAGTCTTCAGCAGTAAATGAATTTTTAATCATGGTTAACTAAATGGTGAGAACCACACTAATGTTTAAGTTTTATACTTTTTGGGTCAATCTGTTTTTGAATGAGTTTCTTCACTTTTTCGACGTCTTCAGGTGATTTAAATAATCTAAAAGGAAGAAGGAGAGCTCTTTGTGGAAGAACATAGAACAGGAACATATTGTTGTATTCCCGGACTTTCCTAAAGTCTTTCCAATTGTAGCGGGCAAAGCTTTCTCCCATAGCATAAGAAATGCCTTCTTCATTGATGACATATACCTTCTCTTTCTTTGTCAGTGGATCGCTTTTGTACTCTTTGCGAGCTCGTCGTTTAAGTAGGAAATATAATCCTGTTGTTCCTAGAGCAATCATCCCGACAAATATAGCAATCAGTACTAACGTGGACCAGTCCCAGCTTAAAGCAGGACCAAAGAAGGTATCTTTGGCTAAAAATCCTAAGACAGCAGTTACTGAAACAACATAGATTAAGAGGAGTTTTCGTCGATACAAAGAAGCATAGTGATCATATTCTTTAAAAGTGAAATTTCCTTTTGCGATGATATCTGTTTCTTGAATAGCAACTGATGAAAACGCTTCATCTGTTGCGTTAAATTCTGTCTGAAGTTTTTGTTTTGCTGATGGGTTAGTGTAATATTTTTGAAGCATCTTCTTAAAAAGAGCTAAATCTTTCTCTGTCTGAAAGTAGTGTTTAGGAAGGTAAGACCACTTTTGAGAAGAATGACGGAAGAGAAATAGATCTTTATATTCTTTAACTCTTAGAATAGTCGACCATTCTAATTTTTCTTGTGATGGGCCCCTTTGTTGGGATATACCCTCTTTGTTTATGAACACACTGTTTTCACCGTTCTGAATGCCTCTTTTTTTAATGAAACGATACTCCCGAAAAGCCAAGAAAAAGAAATAAAGAAGGAACAACAGAATCGTAGGGACGACAGCTTTTTGAAGAGAAAGCAGTAAAATGGTTCTTTGGTCTCCATACATAGTGGTAAAGAAATACAAAGTGACGAGTGCATAGATGGATATAATAAATATTAGCAGAGCAATTCCAGTTGTGTAGAGTAGAAACTGCCATGTATTTTTTAGTGTTGGTTTTCCTTTTGCTACAATAGTCTGTTCTTCCATTGATTTTCCCGCTTTCTTTTAGTCTTTTTTTCCTTACTTAATCTTACCAAAAATAGAAGTGACAAAAAACTGTCAGTTTTTAGAACAATCACACCACCAATCAATTAAAGGGAAAACCAAAATGTAGCATTCATAGCTATAGGCAAAAGGAATAGATAGGCATGCTAGATAAGTATTAGTTAGGTTAAGTTGATTATAGTATGATAGGGTTAACAAGAAATAGCTGAATAGGCGGTGAAGAATTATGAAAGA
>DIDU01000024.1:8675-9271 GCA_002418295.1 Carnobacterium sp. UBA5792
TTTTTGAAGAAATACATGAGCAAAAAGCAGGAAATGAGAGATTAGTGATGGAATTGAATACCGGTTACCATACTCCCTCAGATGTGCGTGCAGCGCTTGAACAAATTACTGGTGAATCGATTGATTCTTCGGTGACTGTTTCGTTGCCTTTTTACACAGATTTTGGAAAACATATCTCATTTGGTAAAGAATNNGATATCTTTCTCAATCAAAACGTTACTTTTGTTGATTTAGGCGGTATTTACCTTGAAGATAATGTGTTGATCGGGCCGGGTGCGCGTTTGCTCACAGTGAACCATTTAGTAGATCCAGCAAAAAGAAGGGGAATCATTGTTGATTCAATTCGAATCAAAGAAAACGCTTGGATTAGTGCGAACGTAACCGTTTTGGCCGGCGTAACAGTTGGTAAAAATACTATTGTTGCAGCAGATGCTACAGTCACTAAAGATGTACCGGATAATGTCATTGTTGCAGGGACACCCGCAAGAATCATTAAAGAAATTGAGTAAACAATCAGTTTATATATAGGATAAAAAAACTGGGGAAAACCTTATGGAGACTTAGGGTAAGGATGTGAGCCTACCTATTTTTAGTGC
>DIDU01000024.1:9307-20451 GCA_002418295.1 Carnobacterium sp. UBA5792
ATGTAGATTGAATCATTTATTGAGAGGAGATTTCAAATGAAAGTATTTGTTATAGGTGCCAATGGGAAAGTAGCCCGTCATTTTGCTGATTTTGCTAAAGAGGATACTGCTATTGAAGAAGTTGCGATGATTCGTCATGCTGAACAAGCTGGTTTCTTCGAATAGCGAGGGATTGAAACAGTTCTCTTAGATCTGGTCAAGAACTCAGTAGATGAATTGGCTGAAGCCATGAAAGGTGTTGATGCAGTTGTCTTCAGTGCTGGTGCTGGCGGAAGTGGTTTTGACAAAACTGTTTTGATTGATTTAGATGGAGCGATTAAAGCAATGACTGCTGCAGAACAAGCCGGTGTCAAACGTTTTGTGATAGTCAGTACTTTTCGTACAGGCCGTGAGGAAATGGCGAAAGAAAATGGTTTGCAAATTTATACGATCGCAAAAAATTATGCAGATGAGTGGTTAAAAAATCGCACCCAATTAGATTGGACTATTGTTCATCCAGGAATACTAGTGGATACACCGGGTACCAATCAAATAAAAGTTGGCATGGGACAAAAGATTAATGAAATTCCACGTCAAGACGTAGCACATACATTGGTTTCTGTACTCCATAATGACAACACCATCAAACAAGAATTTGAAGTTCTAGCTGGCAATACAACTATTGAAGAAGCAGTCCCTAAGTTGCAATAGTTTCATAAACAAAAACTAGGAAGTTACGGTTGAAGCAATAGCATACTGGTTCTTCTCTCTTCATTAATATCTTAGATAATAAAATCGAACCTTGGGTGAGCTTTCCTATGCTCATTCGAGGTTCGATTTAGTAGTTAACAGATTTATATTGGCGGTTAGATAGTAAAGGATGACTAAATGATATAGAATCATGTTAGAAAGGAGTTGTTAAATTTGGTGCAAGCATTGACTAAGTTGAAAAACCAAACGGACTTTACAAATACGGAAATGAGGATTGCTGATTATATTATTCAAAACATCACCAAAATTCCTACGATATATATTGAAGACCTAGCAAAATTAACGTATACTTCTCACTCAACGATTATCCGTCTCTGTAAAAAAATGGGATACGATGGATTCAGAAGTTTTAAGGACGCTATTTCAGGTGTAGTTTATAGCCAATTGCATTTACCTAGTGAGGTGGATGCTAACTTCCCTTTTAAACAAGAAGATTTAACCATGGATATAGCTAAGAACATGGCAAATTTAACGATTGATACGATAAAAAAAACATTAAATCAATTAGATGAAGATGTACTACAATCAGTGGCAGAAATACTTTTCAAATCTAAACACATTTTTCTGTTTTCTCGTGGCGATTCACAAGTAAGAGCGAGAAGCTTTCAAAATAAATTAGTAAAGATTAATAAATTTGCTATTATTTCTGAAGAATATTCAGATGAGGCATGGAATGCTTCTAACCTTACTCCAGAAGACTGTGCCCTGTTTCTGTCTTATAGTGGAACTAGTCCGCAATACAAGCGTATGTTGCAACATTTTTCCAACAAAAAGATCCCAACTATTTTGATAACGGGAAATACAGAATCTGATTTGATTAAATTAGCTGCTAAAACGATAGTGGTAGTACAAGAAGAATATGATTTTTTGAAAGTTGGGACTTTTGCATCACAAGTTGCTTTTCAATATGTATTAGACACGTTATATTCTATTTTATATGCAAAAGAATACAGCAGTAACTTGGAAAATTTAAAAGAAAAACAGTCACTGATNNCGTTATCTGAAGAACTATGACCCATCCATAGATTGAAAAAGTACCTGTTTTTTACTTTAAAAATTCAGCCTAATGATATACCAGCAGAATCTAATCCTTTATCTACAATAGACATAACCATTTCACTGTGATCAAGGTGTTTTGTCATTGTTTCAACGTCAGATTCTCTTATGATTCTTTCAAATTCAGTAAATTCCTCATACATCCGATGCGTATGAACTTTAAAATCAACGATTTCGCTCTTATTTTGATTGTCTATTATAGTAAACCTATCGATAGTACTTGTAGGTCCTTCAATAATGATTGCTCCTTCATCACCTTGGATAATGGTTCGTATTGGAGCTGTAGAATCTTTAGCGCCTATGCAGACTACTTTTTTATCCCCATAATCCAGACTTAGGATGCCAGAAGTATCAATTCCCTTTTCAATATTTGCCAAATAACTGACTTTTTGGGGCTTTCCTAAAAGCCCCGTTACAAAATGGATATTATAAATATTAATATCCATTAAAGCTCCACCACCCATTTTAGGATTGAAAGCTGGTAAAATATCTCCTTTTTTGAAGGCATCATACCTTGATGAATATTTTGAATAATTACATTCAATAATTTTAATAGCTCCAATAGTACATATGGCGTCTTTTATTTTTTTATAATTGGTTAAATATTGATTGGTGATAGCTTCTAACAACATGACATAATTTGCTGAAGCTAATTCTCTTAGTTCTTTCATTTCGGATAAGTTTAAGGTAAAGGGTTTCTCACAAATAACATTTTTTTTATTCAGTATAGCTTGTTTAGCAAAAGAAAAATGCAAATGATTGGGCAAGGCAATATAAACGGTATCAATATTCTGATTGTTTAAACAATCAGAATAATTAGTTAAGACTTGACGAATATCATATTCATTTTTTAAAAGCTTCATTTTATCCATGCTTCTTTCCGTTCCCACAATTGCCTCTAAATGAATCCCCGGAACATCACGGACCATAGTTAAAAAATCATTTACGATCATCCCAGAACCTATAATGGCTAGTTTCATGATAAACCTTCTTTCCTAGTTGAGCGATTCTTGTTTCTTTAACGATTTGATAAGTTAGTATTTCATATTTTGAATGCCTTCTTCAAGTATCTCTAGTTGACGAATTGTTTCTTCATCTTTCACGGTCTTATCTTTTCCATTGATAATAGATTCATACAATCCTTCATAAACACGACTGTAATCCCCAATTTCTGAAATAACTTTTTCTTCATGATAAAGGCCTTCAGCATCTATATAGGTTACAGTACCGTAATGTTCTGGGGTATCTATCCCAAAATCAGCATGAGTAGGCATATAGAATAATTTTAGGTGTTCTTCTTGTCTATCTTTCTCTTGCTTGATAAACATACCCTTCTTACCATATAGAACAAAACTTGGTCGTGGTTTTATTCTGAAGTAACTTGATTTAACAGAAACCTTTATTTTTGAATAGTAAAAGTCCAAGTCAAAATAATCATTCATTCGATTAGGACCCAATAACTGTCTTACATCATAATGAATGGAGTCTGGATCTCCAAAATAGGAAAGAACTTGATCAATTGTATGACACCCATGTCCATATAAATAGCTTGAAGCTGCTGAAAATTCTGTGCTGTTTTCTGGAACTTCTGGTCTGAAATAATCATAATGCATTTCTACTTCTAGCAATTCACCTATCAGGCCGCTTTCGATAATTTTTTGAGCAGTCAGAAAATCTGAATCGTAGCGCCTGTTTTGGTAGCATTGAACGAGTAAATTTCTTGATTTTGCCAACTCAAATAGTTCTCTTGCTTCTTCTGCAGTTTCGGTAAAAGGTTTTTCAACCAGCGTATTTTTTCCTTTTTCTAGTGATAATTTTGCAAATTCAAAATGTAATGAACTTGGAAGGCAAATTGCAACTAATTGAATTTCCGGATCATTCCAAATATCTTCTAAATTCGTTGTATAGTGAACTCCAGGAATTTTATCCCATGAGCTGTTTTCATGACGAGAATAGATCGTTTTTACTTTAACATTCTCTGTTTTTAATGAAAAAGGTAAATGATAGCGATTCGTACTTTTTCCATTTCCGATGTAAGCCATTGTTAACATAAAAAAACCTCCTAGAATATCTGATAATTAGATTATATATGAAAATGATTGAAATAAACCGTTACTTATCCATTCAGGTTCCCATGTTCTTTTTTCTTCCAACTAATAGGTGTATTCTGAACATTATGTTCAGAATATACCTTTTTATTATTTTTTTACAGGAATCCTTTTTGAAATACTGTGTAAACGATTGAGTAAGAACCAATCTATTTGTTAATTCCGTCCTCTATACCTATAATGAAAATAGAAGACAAATACAAATGATGTAGAAAGTTTAGTGTTTTGAGAGGAGAATAATGATGGGATTATTAGTAGATGGAAAATGGCATGATCAATGGTATGACACAGAAGGGAATGGGGGCCGATTCATACGTCAAGAGTCGCAGTTTCGCAATTGGATTACACCAGACGGCAGTGCTGGTCCAAGCGGTGAAGGCGGATTTAAAGCTGAACCTGGACGGTATCATTTATACGTAGCGTTAGCCTGTCCTTGGGCAAACCGTACGCTGATCATGCGCAAATTAAAAGGATTGGAAGACATGATTTCAGTCTCTGTCGTGAATCCTTTAATGGCCGAAAACGGATGGACATTTGAACCTGAAGAAGGTGTGATTCCTGACCCGGTGATTGATGCCAACTATCTTTATGAAGTGTATACGCATGTCGAACCTGACTATAGTGGACGTGTAACAGTACCTGTTTTATATGATTTGAAACAAAATAAAATCGTCAACAATGAATCTTCTGAGATTATGCGAATTTTAAATTCCGCTTTTGATGAAGTTGGTGCAAAAGCAGGCGATTATTACCCGAAAGAATTACGTACAGAAATTGATGCAATCAACGAGAAAATCTATCCTTCTGTTAACAATGGGGTATATAAGGCAGGTTTTGCAACGAAACAAGAGGTTTACGAAGAAGAAGTCATCAATCTCTTTGATGCTCTTGACGAATTAGAAGAACGATTAGGCAAGAACCGTTATCTAGTAGGCAACCAAATCACCGAAGCAGACTGGAGATTATTCACGACCTTAATTCGTTTTGACAGTGTTTATTATGGTCATTTCAAATGCAATATCAAACAAATAACGGACTACAAAAATCTCTGGCGCTACACAAGAGAATTATACAATTGGCCAGGAATAGCGGAGACAGTGAACTTTAAGCATATCAAAGAACATTATTACCGCAGTCACAAAAACATTAACCCAACAGGCATTGTTCCAGTAGGGCCTGAATTGGATTTTAGTTTGGATTAAATAAACATTCTCCTAGAAATTGCTATGATCCATTTTTTTGATCTGTGGCTGACAGCTAAAACGAATAATTGGAAATTTTATTGTAGAAGCGTTACCATAAAAATAGATTCAAATAAAGAAGGAGGAAATATTCATGTCAATAAAAGTAGCTATTAACGGATTTGGCCGGATTGGACGTTTGGCTTTACGCCGTATGTTGGAAAAGGACACAGAGTTAGAGGTTGTTGCTATAAACGACTTGACGAATAATGACGACTTGGTTTATTTGCTAAAATACGATACGGCACAAGGCCGTTTCCCATATGATGTAGAAGTAGGGAACGATGCAATTGTAGTAAATGGAAAAGAAATAAAATCATTTGAAGAAAAAGATGCGAGTCAATTACCATGGGGCGATTTAGGTATCGACATCGTCTTGGAATGTACGGGCTTTTATACTTCAGCGAAAAAATCACAAGCTCACTTAGATGCAGGTGCAAAACGTGTATTGATATCGGCTCCAGTAAAAGCTGCAGGAGCAGAAGTAGACAATACGAAAACCATCGTATATGGTGTAAACCATAATTCACTTGATGCCAATGACAAAATCGTTTCTGCAGCTTCTTGTACGACAAACTGTTTGGCACCGTTGGCCAATGTATTGAATGAAGAATACGGTATTGACCGTGCCTTGATGTCAACCATCCATGCTTATACTGCTTCTCAAGCGTTACAAGATTCACCAGGTGGACGTAAAAATCGTGCAGGGGCACAAAATGCAATTCCAGCTTCAACAGGTGCTGCTAAAGCGGTAGGGAAAGTTATTCCTGATCTGCAAGGGAAAATCGATGGAACTGCCGTCCGTATTCCAACTATTACAGGATCAATGACAGAATTATATTCAGTTTTAGGTAAAGAAGTAACAGCTGAAGAAGTAAATGCTGCAATGAAAAAAGCAGCAAGTGATGCGTTTTTATATAATGAAGACGAAATCGTTTCTTCAGACGTTATCGGAGTACCAGCAGGATCCATCTTTGACGCAACACAAACAAAAGTAATTGAAGGTGAAAATGGGCAATTAGTCAAAACAGTTGCTTGGTACGATAATGAGTATGGTTTTGTGGCTAACATGGTAGGCACGTTAGAACATTTTGCTACTATTCAATAGAATTTCGGATAAGCGGGAGAGCATAAAACTCCCCGCTTTTTTGCGTATTCTCAAGAGAAGTAATGCAGCGAACAAAAAAGGAATAACTGATGAGGTTATTATTTCTAACAACCGTAAATGCGTAAGTGTCTTTTTTGGTTAGAGGCTCTCAATTTTCAAAATTAGAGTTAGAAAATGATTATCAATAAGGGCTACGAAGGATTTAAATAGAAGAAGATAAATTCTTTTTTTAAGTTTATTTTCACCTTACATTCGTTTTTTAAATAACGATAGATGTGATAAGTATAAACCATAGAGTATTAGGGTACTCAACCCCTTTTACGTACCTTAAGTCGGTTGAAATTCTATGGATACGACAGGCAATTTAATTTTGCCTGCCCTAAATGTGAAAAGGTCTATCAATTCAGGCACATAAAATTTTTTTGAATAGGATAATGAGTTTAACTCTTACTGGTTTTTGGCTAAGTCGTTAGGATTCTTTCATATATAATAAAAAATGACACATTCCTCCTTTTTATGCAGGAGAAATGTGTCATTCTTCTTTGTTTATTTTTTTAACGAGTAACTTAAAAACGAAATTTTAAGTTAAGCTTCTTTTGTATAAGCTAGAGTTTTATTCAATAAAAATGGTGTATAGAAAGCTACAGTATCGCTTAAAGGTAAAACATCATCAGAAAGATTGATGTTGATTACATTTTTGATGTAGTTTCTTCTGTCTTCAATGCGTTTCCAAACGTCTGGATACTGTTGTTTTAACTCGTCTCTCAAAGCTTCATCCGCTATAGCGATTGGTTCTTCCGCACTTGCACCTGAGTAGCCTGGCACACTTGGGATGATATCCACTTGGAACAATTGACCGCTCTTAACTACAGCTTTAGAGCCTGGGTAGAATGGAGAAGACATCCATTCGTCATCTCCTGTATAGTGTCCAGGGTTTAGTGTCCAGCCATAAACGTCGGAAGGAAATACAGCTTCGATCATCGAGTAGAATTCATCGCCAGAAATGCCAATGCGGATATTTTCTAACCACGTTGCATAAGCTGTAAAGTAAGGTTTGCCCACTTTTTCCAAGTAGTCTTTTTGATTCTCTGGCAACTGTTCTTTAGAAGAAACCACAAATCCAGCACGACTGCTCAAACCGCCTTTGTAGCCTACCGTTATGGAATAGTTGTCGGACAATTGAGCTTCCTTGTCGCGTGGGTAAAGAGTGGCGTTTGTGAAACGCTGTCCTGCTGCACTAATGGTAGTGACCGTATTCGGCTGGCCATCTTGAGCAAGCAAAGCGCCGATTTCTTTTTCAGTTTTGCCTACCTCAATTGCTTGGATCGCGTTAAACATACCGATTCCTGCTAGTGAAGCANNATCCGCCTTCTGGAGAGCTCAAAGAAAACGTGAAGTTTTTTAATTGGCTTCTATTCGACACATAGTTTAATAAACAGTCTATGATGTAAAAAGGTAAATCAAATAAATCAGCATTATCGTAACTGCTGGCAGTAAAGAGTTTCCAGCCAATGATTCCGATTTGAGCATCTGGTTTGATCTGGCTTTCTTCAAAGAAGTTTTCCAACTTCTTTTCTCCTGCCATCGGTTGGTTTGGAAGAGAGAAGAAAGGAACATGAATTGCCTTAGCCTTAATTCTAGAATGTTCAGCTAGCTTTAAGTTTTCATTTCCTAATAATAAATAACTGTCGCCATTTGCATGGACCACCAAGCAAGCTTCTTCAAAACGCGGAATAAAGCCAGTAAGGTACTCGAAGTTAGCTCCATGTTCACGATCAGCATAAATAATGGCTGTATCGATTGAATTGACTTTCATTTGTTTTAAAAAATTTGTTTTTCTAGCAGCCATGGTTTCGTCCGTTAATATCACAGACTGAGGGTTGGAATGGATAGTAGGCAACGTTACAGGAGTTAAATTAATGTTCATTTTTATTTTCCTCTTTTCTAACAGATTTTATGTTGGTTAAATTGCTAATTTCTTTAAATTCGAGATTTTCGCTTTCCAAGTCCGTGACGATCATATCAAAGTCAGAAAACTCACCTATTTTATGAAGATAAGAGAGACCAAACTTTTTATGGTCAGCGACGAGTACATTTTTTTTAGCTTGTTTCATAATGGCTTTTTTGGTAAATGCATCCTCTTCATTTGGCAAGGAGACTCCTGAGTCGGCAGTAATGCCTTCTGCGCCAATAAAGGCAATATCAAAATTGAAATTTTTGACAAAGTCAGTAGTTTCTAAGCCTAAAAAGCCTTTTGAAAGGTCACGGTACTTTCCAGGGAGACAATGCAACTGGATGTCTTCATATTTAGCTAATGAATTCATAACCAATAATGAATTAGTATAAAATTGACAATTTTCGATATTGAATAATTCTCTTGCAACAGCTAACGTAGTCGTACCGGTTTCAATAAAAACAGAACTTCCTGGTTTAACTAAGGCTCGGCAAAACTTGGCAATCATTTTTTTCTCGTGAATACTCACTTCTTCTTTAATCGAGATAGGATTTTCAAGTGTGGCATCTTTCCTATAAATTGCTCCACCATGGACTAATAGAATTTCTTCCCATTTAGAAATTTCTTTTAAATCTCGGTTAACCGTCATCATTGAGACATTTAATTCATCTGCTAATTCTTTTGTTGTCACCTCGCCATTGATTTTCACCAAATTGAGGATCAGTTCTTGTCTTTTAACTTGATTCAATTGAACACCCCCTTATCCAAATAAAACGGTATTACTTTCTTTAAACCTATTGTAACATTTAATAAAATAAAAACAACTTAAAATAACATAATGTTTGAATTATGTTATTTTAAGTTGTGTATCTTTATCAGTTTTTAAAAAAATGTCCTTTTCCTTATATCGTTATTCAAAGGGTTTAAAATAGTGAGCATAAGCAAGCAATTTTCATCAGTGAATAAGTAAGCTTGACTAATAGCCGAGATGCAACTCGTAAAAAAGTTTTTAATGGAGAAGCCTAGAGGTAGTAATAAAAGATGGAGTTGACCCACTTACTGCTAAATGATAAGATGAAAGTCAATTAAAGATATTCATAGTCTTTAATATCTTTAATAAGGAGGGAAATGATGAAATATTCAAAAGCTACTGACAATGCCTTGCATACGATGGTGTATTTAATGACGTTGCCTGAAGGAGATAGAATAGGTGTTCAAAGTTTGGCAGAGATACAAAAACTTTCGCCCACTTATTTATCAAAAATATTAACAAAGCTTGCTCAAGCTGGATTAATAGAATCGGTTCGGGGAGTGAAGGGAGGCTATCGGGTTTCTGAACCAAAAGATAGTATCTCATTTTTAGATGTGATAAAAGCCATTGAAGGGGATTCCAGTTTATTTAGCTGTTCTATGAATCACAATGAAGGCTGCATGATCGAAAGTGTTATGGCAAAAGCAGAACAAAACATGAAAGACGAACTCAGTCATCAGTACCTGATGGATATGGTCTATAAAATGGAGCAACATCACATGAACAGTACAAAAAATAAAGAGAATTAAAGAAACAAAAAAACAAACTTGATCACCAAATAGTTAATTTGAGGAGAATGAATATGAATAAACATAACCACTCACATCACGAGGATAATTTTGCAAAAAAAGTCGCGTCGCTAGACAATATGAAAAGAAGAGAAGGATTTCCGCCAGAACAGCTGCTGAAACAAGTTTCAATTAATGCTAACGACACTATTTTAGATATAGGGGCAGGAACAGGATTTTTAACGATACCGGCTGCTAAAGTAACCGATGGTCTGGTTTATGCACTTGATATAGACCCTAAAATGCTGCAACTCATCCAGTCTAGAGCTGAGGATGAAGGTCTTAAAAATATCCAGACTATTCAAAAAGATATGAAAGAGATGCCTTTATCAGCCAATTCAGTAGATATTGTCTTAGCTTCATTAGTCCTTCATGAAATAAATCCTTTATCTGAGACTTTACAGTTCATTAACCAAGTACTTAAAGCAAAAGGCACATTTGTCTGTGTGGAATTAGAAGAGGAGAAAAATGAAAGTCATCTCCCAAGAANNCAGGGTTTGAAATCAGCAAGAAATTCCACCCCACTGATGCCATTTACGTTATCATTGCCCAAAAGAAACAATAAGCACTATCTACTTGAATAAAAAGATGGTTTTACTTGACTTCGAGTTAACTCAAAGGTATATCTTAATAGATAAGTAGCGAAGTTATTAAATTGATTTTGATTCAGGCGATCAACCGCTCATTAGAAACGCTATAAGAAATAACCGCTTGAGTACTAGTGAAGGAGGGGAAAAAATGGAATACACAAAATTAGGAAATACAGGAATGGACGTTTCAAGAATTTGTCTAGGAGCCATGAGTTTTGGAGACCCAGAAAAATGGATTCACAAATGGGTGTTAAATGAAGAGAAAAGTCGCCCAATTATCAAAAGAGCTTTGGAGCTTGGCATAAATTTTTTTGACACTGCGAATATTTATTCTCTTGGAAAAAGTGAAGAGATTTTGGGGAGAGCATTGAAAGACTATGCAAATCGAGATGAGATTGTCGTCGCTACGAAAGTACATGGACAGATGTTTGAGGGACCGAATGGTGGAGGACTATCACGAAAAGCGATTCTTTCTCAAATTGACCAAAGTTTAAAACGGCTGCAAATGGACTATGTCGATCTTTATATTATTCATCGTTGGGATTACAATACGCCGATTGAAGAGACTGTGGAAGCCCTACATGATATTGTAAAATCCGGAAAAGCCCGCTATATTGGGGCTTCATCCATGTATGCTTGGCAGTTCCAAAAAGCTCAAAACATTGCAAAGCAAAACGGATGGACTGAATTTATTTCTATGCAAAATCATCTAAACTTAATTTATCGGGAAGAAGAGGT
>DIDU01000024.1:20472-25452 GCA_002418295.1 Carnobacterium sp. UBA5792
TTAACTCCATATAGTCCTTTAGCTTCAGGTCGTTTGACACGAGATTTATCTGTTCAGACTAAACGCACAGAAACAGATAGCATCGCACGTTCTAAATACGATGAAACAGCTGATAAGGATCGTCTCATTATTGAAAGAGTAGCACAATTAGCTGAACATTATCAAGTCAGCCGTGTGCATATAGCTCTAGCTTGGCTTTTGCAAAAAGAAGGTGTAGAAGCACCAATCGTCGGAGCTACTAAACTTGAACACATTGAAACAGCAGCTGCAGCGGTTGATTTTAGACTCACTCCAGAAGATATTATTTTTCTAGAAGAACCTTATATTCCACATGGCATAGTTGGATTTTCATAGAACGTTTGAATGAAATTGTACTCGTGTACTGTAAAACACGCTATAAAATAAACTTATAAGAATAAATAGAGTTATCTATCTATTTATTCTTTTTTGCGCTAAAATAGTTACCTATAGTAATTATTTTAAGTAACTTGAATTGGAAGGAGAGAGAAAACATGGATAGTCAACTATCTGAAGAATACATTGATGCTTGCATGTGTGCAAAACAAACGATTCAATTTTTGCCTGATCCGCCTCATGAAGTGCAAAAGAGACACATTTATATTATCAAAATACTGTATAATTTATCTATGAAACTGGAAGAAGTGCGCGTAAGCGATATTGCTGAGGCAATTGGTGTAACGTTGCCGAGTATTACAAAAAATATCACCACGTTAGAAAAACAAGGCTATATTAAGAAAGAAGCTAATCTGGAAGATAAACGCGTGGTGAACATCCGTTTAACTAAAAAAGGCTTAGCATTACATCAAAAAATGGTCCACGATTTCCATCGCAAAAATAGTCAGATTTTAAAAGACGTTCCAGATGAAGACATCCGCTTGACGATTAAAACGATTTACCGGATACACAATTTAATGGAGCAAGCCCATTTGCTTAGTTAAAAGGAGAGAAAACAAATCATGTATAAAACTTTAATAAAATCATTGCGGCAATATAAAAAGCCCTCATTTTTAACCATGCTGTTTATGGCGTTAGAAGTTGCGGTGGAGATTTTTATTCCTTTTCTTATGGCAAAAATTATTGATAAGGGCTTACTCGAAAGAGATATGGCTTATGTTTTAAAAATAGGCTCTTTAATGTTTGTAATGGCTTGTTTCTCCATGCTGTTTGGCGTATTGGGCGGAAAATTTTCTTCGGATGCCGCAGTAGGGCTTTCGACAAATCTGCGTCAAGACATCTACGAAAACGTTCAAACCTTTGCCTTCGATAATATTGATAAATACTCCTCATCTAGTCTGATTACAAGGCTTACGACAGATATTACAAATATTCAAATGGCTTTTCAAATGGTTCTCAAAACGATTATTCGTGCACCGTTTATGATTGCTTTTGCCTTTGGAATGGCTGCTTATACGAATTTGAAATTATCCTTAACAATTTTATTTATTGTTCCAGTTTTAGGCATTATTTTAGTCGGGTTGATTTATCGGGTACATCCTTATTTTATAAAAGTCTTTAAAAAATATGATCGATTGAATCAAACCGTACAAGAGGATATCAACGGTGTACGTGTGGTAAAATCATTCGTTCGAGAAGAGAAAGAAATTGAAAAATTTAAAGAAGCCTCTGAAAATATTAAACGTTTATTTATGAAAGCAGAAAAAATTATTGCATTTAGTGCTCCCGTTATGCAACTGGCTATTTACTCTTGTCTGCTGCTTGTTTATTGGTTTGGGGCAAAATACGTGGTCGGCGGAACAATGAGTACCGGCGAGTTAACGAGTTTTATTACGTATATGATGCAAATCTTAAGCAGTGTCATGATGATTTCCATGATTTTTGTGATGATCGTGATTTCCGAAGCTTCGGTAGAACGGGTGGCTGAAGTTCTGAATGAAAAAGCAACATTGAGAAATCCTGAGAAGCCGCTGACGACCATTGAAAATGGCGACATTGCATTTAAAAATGTTCAATTTAAATACACTCAACGTTCAGAAGAGGCCGACTTAAGTCACATTAATTTAACCATCCAGTCGGGCGAGACGATAGGGATCATTGGCGGAACAGGTAGTGGAAAGAGTACGCTTATTCAGTTGATTCCAAGATTGTATGATGTGACTGAAGGAGAAGTATCTGTTTCAGGACATAACGTCAAAGATTATGATTTAGTGACCTTGCGTGACCAGATTGCAATGGTACTGCAAAAAAATACCTTATTTTCAGGAACGATAATTGACAACTTGAGATGGGGAAATAAAGACGCTTCTGAAGAGGAAGTGCGGCGGGTTGCCAAATTAGCGCAAGCAGATGATTTTATTCAAGCCTTTCCCGATGGATATGAAACCGTGCTGGATCAAGGTGGGTCAAACGTTTCGGGGGGTCAAAAACAACGATTAACAATTGCACGGGCCTTATTAAAACGGCCGAAGATTTTGATTTTAGACGATTCGACCAGTGCTGTAGATACGAAAACAGATGCATATATTCGAAAAGCCTTTATAGAAGAAATTCCAAATACAACAAAAATTATTGTAGCGCAGCGTATTTCTTCTATTCAAGATGCGGACCGGATTATCGTACTAGATGAAGGAAAAATCAATGGTATAGGGACGCATAACGAATTGCTGGAAAATAATGTCATCTATCAAGAAGTATTCGATTCTCAAGTAAAGGGAGGGACGATCATTGAAGAATAAACCGAGTAAGAAAACGGCTGCTAATCCATTGAAAACATTTAAACGCATTCTTTCCTATGCAACTAAAAAATATAAAATACGGATACTTATCGTAATTGTCAGTATTATCATTAGTGCAGCTACTAATGCGATTGGCATCAGCTTTACAAAAACGTTGATTGATGATTATATTGCCCCTTTGCTGACGCAAGCAACACCTGATTTTTCAAATTTAGCTCGAATCATTGGTATAATGGCACTGTTGTATTTAACCGGTGCTTTGTTCACTTATATCTTTAATCGCACCATGGTGACAGTATCACAAGGAACCTTAAAAGATATTCGGGATGAATTGTTTACGCATATGGAATCTTTGCCGATTCGTTATTTCGACAGCCATGCGACCGGCGACATTATGAGTCATTATACGAACGATATTGATACGCTGAGGCAGATGATCAGCCAATCGATTCCGCAGATTTTTTCTTCATTGATTATGATCTTATCGATTATCATTGCCATGTTCATTATCAATATACCAATGACCTTATTTGTCTTATGTATGATTGGTGTGATGGTTGTCGTGGTTCGTACAATCGGCAGTAAAAGTAGTCGCTACTTCTCGATTCAACAAGCGGCATTGGGAACATTAAATGGGTACGTAGAAGAAATGATTGAAGGCCAAAAGGTTGTAAAAGTCTTTAACCATGAAGAAGAAGCAATTGCTGATTTTAGTCAATTGAATGAAAATCTTAGAGAAAATGCGACAAAAGCCAATACGTATGCCAATATTTTAATGCCGATCATGGGAAACATTGGAAATTTTACGTATTTGTTAACGGCTGTAATTGGCTCAATTTTTTCGATTACAGGCGTCACAGTACTAACCGTAGGAAGGATTGCGTCTTTTGTTCAATTCACGAAAAGCATTACCATGCCGGTAGCACAAATTTCGCAGCAGTTTAATGCGATTATTTTGTCATTAGCGGGCGCAGAACGGATTTTTAATTTATTGAGCGAAACGCCTGAAGAAGACGATGGAACGAACAAGCTAGTTAATATCACTAAAATGCCTGACGGGAAAGTTGAAGAAGTTCAGCAACGTACAGGCAGCTGGGCTTGGAAACAAACGACTGCTGACCATAAGACAACTTATACCGAATTAATAGGAGATGTGCGTTTTAATGATGTAACATTTGGATATAATGCCAATAAAACGATTCTTCACGATATTAATCTGTTTGCAAAACCCGGTCAAAAAATTGCTTTTGTTGGAGCAACAGGAGCTGGGAAAACGACAATCACTAATTTAATCAATCGCTTTTATGATATTCAGCAAGGATCGATCACTTATGACGGGATCGATATTAAAAAAATCAAAAAAGAGGATTTAAGACAGTCTTTAGGCGTCGTTTTACAGGATACACATTTATTTACAGGAACGATCAAAGATAATATTCGGTATGGCAGATTAGATGCCACTGATGAAGAAGTTGAAGCAGCTGCAAAATTAGTGAATGCTGACTTTTTTATTCGGCAATTGCCGCAGGGGTATGAGACAGAATTAACAGGTGATGGTGGTTCGCTTTCTCAGGGACAAAGACAGTTGCTCGCCATTGCGAGAGCAGCAGTCGCGAACCCGCCAGTTCTGATCCTTGACGAAGCGACTTCAAGCATTGACACACGAACAGAAACAGTTGTTCAAAGCGGAATGGATGCATTGATGAAAGGAAGAACAGTCTTTGTCATTGCTCACCGGCTTTCAACGGTACGAAATTCAGATGCAATTATGGTCATGGACCAAGGGCGAATCATTGAAAGAGGAAATCATGAAGAGTTGATTGCGCAAAAAGGCGAATATTATCAATTGTATACGGGTGCGTTTGAAATGAATTAAGTAATGCCTTTTTATGCCAATCTTTATTTAAAGAGATAAAAAAGCTTTATTGAAGATGATAATTTTCTTCAATAAAGCCTTTTTAATTTGTCTTGGTGGTGTTTATTNNTATTAGTCAAATGAAGCTTAGCTTTGTAGCTCATTTCATTAATAAGACAGTTTATTAGTCAAAGAGGATGCTGCTTTGTTGTTCATTTCATCAATAGTCCTGCTTATTAATCAAACTGTGACTTGCTCGGCACTCATTTCATCAGTAAACATACTCTATTAATCAAGTGAAATCTCGATTCATGTTTCATTTGATCAATATGGAGAATTTACTTCATAATAAGTTGACTTGCAGTTGCCCTGCGAAATGTAATTGCTGCTCAATACTCTTTGAATACGCTG
>DIDU01000027.1:0-2151 GCA_002418295.1 Carnobacterium sp. UBA5792
TGAATTTCGACTTGTTCAGCTCTTGATAAATCCAGCATTTCTTGTACTAAACTTTTCATTCGTTCGATTTCTTGCAAAGAAGCTAGGAGAGACTCATCTAAAATTTCAGGATCATCTTTTCCCCAGCGATTTAATAACTTCAAGTGTCCTTCCATTACAGCAACAGGTGTCCTCAACTCATGAGAAACATCTTCAACAAATTGCTTTTGCTGTTCAATGTATTGTTGCATTTTGTCCAGCATATCATTAAACACATTCGATAAATGTGTCAATTCATCATTACCTTCAGCAACTTCGATTCGCGAAGCTGATTGGGTGTCTTTTCGAATATCGTTCATTGTATTGGTAATTTGTTTGATAGGCTTTAAGAAATTCACGGCCAACATATACCCTATGATGCTGCTGAATACCAGCGCTAAAATATTAATAGTGACCAGAGCTAAAAAGACCCGTTCATTCGTTCGATAATAGTTTGCCATTTCACTTGTAACTTGAATATAGCCAATCAGCTGCTGAGTTCTTTTTGAATAAACGGGCATAGTCCCTTGCAACCCTTGTATGCCATTGATATCGACCGATACAACCACTGGTTGAGCGGTTCTTTCAAAAGGAATATCTTTCTGCTTAGATTCAAATAACAAACGAGAAGTTGGACTGTAGACACGTACCATTACTCCTTCTTCGTTCATTTTTGCAAAAATAGTATCTTGAAAATTACTTGGTTGTCCATAAGCTAAGTTGCGTTGGTCAAATTCATCATCCATTTCAATAGGAGTTGTTGTATACATACCGCCTAAAGCCATGTAAACTGCTTCTTTTGATAAACTTCCAGTCTCATTGTTCAATCGGTTAGCGACTCCAAATAATGTTTCTTTTACATCTTCATTCTCTTGAGTCAGCAAGATTTGCCTGAAGCCAATAAAAATGATGATAGAAAAAATAGAAAAAGTGAAGAAAATGGCCAATGCAGCTCCCATTGTCCACTTCCACTTTAATGAAATTCGTTTTTTCCTTTTTCGTTCTTTTCCTTTAAAAGAAAATGATTTCACGAACGCATCACGTAACCTGTTCCACGAACGGTTTGGATATAACCTTCCCCACCCGGAACATCAATTTTATTTCGCAAATAGCGGATATAAACATCTACCACATTTGTTTCTACTTCTGTTTCATAACCCCATACTTTATTCAATAAAACATCTCGTGCCAACACAACATTGACATTTTCCATTAATTCCAATAATAATTCATATTCTCTTTTTGTCAGTTCAATAATCTCATCGCCACGGCGAACAACTCGATTTTCTTTTTCAATGGTTAAATCACGGTAAGTTACTGTCGTTTGTTTGGTAATATTTTGTTCATTTTCAATTTCTATCCGGCGGAATAATGCACGCATCCGCGCCAATAATTCTTCTATGGCAAACGGTTTGACAATATAATCGTCTGCTCCATGATCTAAACCAGAAACACGGTCGATAACTGAGTCTCTAGCCGTCATCATAATAATGGGTACACTGCTGACTTGACGAATACGACGGCAAACATCAATTCCGTTCAGTTCTGGAAGCATTAAGTCAAGCAAAATAACATCCCACTTTTCCTCTTCATTCAATGCTGCTTCCAATCCCGCACGTCCATTATAACGTACCTCTGTCTCATACCCTTCATGTTTTAATTCTAATTCAACAAAACGGGCCAAGTTTTTTTCATCTTCAATAATTAATATTCTATTCATTCTANNAACTTCGCTTTTGTTACAATACCATGCTATTCTTAAATTCTCAATAAGATTCTCATCTCATTATAATTTTACCATAAAACAGATGAAAATAAGAAGTTTTAAAAATCCTTTTGTTTTTTAAATCAATTTGATTTTCAAGTAAGAAAAACGTTCGAAAAAAAAGGAGCTGAGATCGGTCCTCAGCTTCCTTAATCAATGAGTGATTCAATTATCTTATCGTTGTCTTCAAACGATTAAAGCTCTTCTTGTCCATTGTCTCCATACCAATCAAAATGAAAAGTTCCACTTCTGTCTGTTCTTTCATAGGTGTGAGCGCCAAAATAGTCTCTTTGTGCTTGAATGATATTAGCAGGCAAACTAGCTGCACGATATGAATCATAATAAGCAATTGCAGAAGAGAATGTCGG
>DIDU01000027.1:2162-2811 GCA_002418295.1 Carnobacterium sp. UBA5792
TCCCAATAACATCACGAACTGCATCTTGATAATTCTTTGTAATGTCCATAAAATAATCATCCAACATTAAATTTTTCAATTCTGGGTTTTTATCATATGCATCTGTAATTTTTTGTAAGAAACGTGCGCGGATAATACAACCTGCGCGGAAAATTTTTGCAATTTCTCCATACTGTAGATTCCAGTCGTATTCTTCACTCGCTGTCCGCATTTGAGCAAACCCTTGAGCGTAACTCATGATTTTACTGAAATACAAAGCTTTACGAATATTTTCTACTAAAACCGCTTTGTCTCCATCAAATGAATACTCAGCTGGCTTTGGTAAAATTTCGCTTGCTGCTACTCTTTCTTCTTTCAAAGCAGAAATGTAACGTGCAAAAACTGATTCTGTGATTAATGGAAGAGGGACACCTAAGTCTAATGCACTTTGTGAAGTCCATTTACCTGTACCTTTGTTCCCTGCACGGTCTAAAATAATATCCACCATTGGCTTACCTGTTTCAGGATCTTTTTTTGTTAACGCATTGGCAGTAATTTCAATCAAAAAGCTGTCTAGTTCACCTTTGTTCCATTCAGCAAAAACTTCTGCCACCTCATCAACTGATAAACCAACTACTTTACGCAATACATCATACGATTCAGCAATTCT
>DIDU01000027.1:2839-3284 GCA_002418295.1 Carnobacterium sp. UBA5792
TCCGGCTCCGTTCGGCCCAATATAAGTCACACAAGGTTCTCCATCTTCAGCAACTGCGGCAATTTTTTCTAAAATAGGAGCTACTAGATCATAAGCTTCTTTTTGTCCACCTGGCATAATTGCAGGTCCTAGTAAAGCTCCTTCCTCTCCGCCGGAAACTCCTGTTCCAATAAAGTTGATGCCAGATTCGGCTAATTCTTCGTTACGGCGCATAGTATCTTTGAAGAAGGTATTTCCCCCATCAATCAATACGTCTCCAGCATCAAGATGAGGCAAAAGGCCTTGAATTGTTGCATCTGTCCCTTTTCCAGCTTGAACCATCAATAAAATCCGACGCGGTTTTTCTAATGAATCAACAAACTCTTCAATTGTATAGGTAGGAACTAATTTTTTATCTGGGTGTTCTGCCACCACTGCTTCTGTTTTTGATCCAGTTCGGTTAAAA
>DIDU01000103.1:0-275 GCA_002418295.1 Carnobacterium sp. UBA5792
TAATATTCCGGGAATATCATTTGATAAAGAGCCGACAAGCAACAATAAAGTAATTAATATGTGTGCAATTTCGCTTAAAATTACTAAAGATTTGAACTTTTTTTCTTTCTTTTTATTTTCAGATAAATTTTCGAGTTGATTTGGGACAACAGAAGCTACAGTGAAATAGCGTACAAAAACAGAAGTATACTTCCCTAACAAAACACTGACAATACTAAAAAAATCCATAAAAATCATTATCGCAATAAGAATGTAAGCTATGTAGACTATCAAAA
>DIDU01000103.1:296-1948 GCA_002418295.1 Carnobacterium sp. UBA5792
GTTATTGGTCATATTTCTTAATATCCAATTAGAACAGGAAATCAGGGGGTTGATTTTTTTGCTAGTTTTGAAATAATTCATAGTCATATTTTTAAAAATCTAAGTCTCCTCTATATTATTCTTATAGTTTTTTTGTCGTCACTTCTTCAGGAATAAATAGCACCATGAAGAGATAAATAATAGAACACCTGTAAGCATATTTAAATTAAAAATGCTGGCTTTATATAAAATAGCATATAAAATATTCAAAAAAATAATGATGATACTACATAAAAAAGAAATAAAATAGAGCACAGTATTTTTCTGGTATTTTTTCCCGAATATTTTTATAACTTTCATCCTCCTATTGTGGCTATACTTAGATATCTGAATAACAGTACAAAAAATATATTTTAATTAAGTTTTTATTGCTTGTAGTATATGAAATAGATTAGACTCGTGTATGTTGAAAATTTATTAGCTTAAGATTCTTTTATCATTATTTTAATTATCGTTTAAACGCTATGCAATAGACGGTTAAAAAACTATAATAATGTTAAAAGGAGACTGATTATGTATCTAATTTCAGGAACTTTATTTTTTATAGCTTCGTTTTTTATCTTTATTATTGTATTAACTAATCTATATTATAACCAAATAAATGGATATATCTTGTTTTTTTTCTTATTTCTTTATTTATGGGTGTTGCTTTTTATTATATTCACTTCTATGAAAACAATAAAAAGAAGTAGAACAATGTCAAACTATCTATTTGATAAAGTATACATGAAATTAGATAGAATCATATGTCGTGAATCCTATGCAAATAGGGTTCTTTTTTGCTTAACATGAACGAGTACATTGTAATGGGTGCTAGTATGTGTTTCATTGAGAAACTGTTCAATAAAATGAAGACAATAATGAAAGAAAGTTGTAATTTTTTGCTCATTTGAAGAAAAACGGTATACTTAAGGTAATGAAGGCGAATGCGGTTTCACAAATGCGTTTAGGAAAGAAGGGATGTCGGAAATGAAGTTTTATGATCGGACAGAAGCAGGGATGTTATTAGCTAAAGAATTGACCTTTGAACCCAATGAAGATGTTGTTGTCATTGCTTTACCAAGAGGAGGGGTGCCTGTAGGAGCTGAAATTGTCAAAGCTTTGCACGTTCCGTTAGATATGGTCATTACTTGGAAAATTGGAGCACCTGATAACCCAGAATATGCGATTGGAGCGATCGCCGAAAATGCTGAACCCTTTTTAAATTTGCATGAAACGAATGTGTTAAGTGAAGAATGGCTTANNGCCAATCTGTCAAAGGAAAAACTGTTATTTTAGTAGATGAGGGTATTGCAACCTGCTATACGATTATGGCGGCTATTGCTGAAATCCAAAGACACCAACCTAAAAAACTGATATTGGCTATACCCGTTATTCCAAAAGAAATGGTATTACAATTGCAAACAAAAGTTGATGAAATCGTAGCTCTTAAAATACCTGATTTCTATTTAGGCGCTGTAGGAGCTTATTATGAAGAATTTCATCAATTGTCAGATATGGAAGTAAGGCAGTTAGTGTACGAATCCAGACCATATTAAATTAAAAGAGGTGAATAAGGATGGCTCCGCAAGTAAAAAGGATTTTTATTAACTTGCCGGTAGAGGATTTGACTA
>DIDU01000103.1:1977-2522 GCA_002418295.1 Carnobacterium sp. UBA5792
AGTTGTCTCATTCTCAAAGAAGGTGTCTTTGTGACATTGATCCTTAAAGACTATTTCAAAAGTTATACAGGCAAAGAAGTGCCTGATGCAGCCACCGAAACAGAAGTAATGGTCACGTTAGTAGCAGCAAAAAAGAACTTAATTATTGAATTTCTGGAAAAGGCCCTTGCACTCGGCGCAACCGAACAAAAAGTAGAGAACACAGAAAAGTACATTTATTACCGTCGTTTCACTGATTTAGATGGTCACTTATGGGAACTGCTCTATTATGATGCATCAGAAATGATTTACCAATAATAAACATACCAGCCGAAAGATAAGCCAAAGAAGCAATGGATTCATTGCTTTCTTGGCTTATTTTACTGAAAACAAGAAATACGGTATGATAGAGTAAGCAAGAAACAGAATTGAAAAGTAGGGGGAAGAAGTTTGTTCTCAACAGTAGAAAACTATTTGATTAAAGGAACACCTAAAGAACAATTAATGGATTGTTTGACCGCATACAAAAAAGAAAATCTGCTGGCGCTTGCTGAAAATCAGCTTAT
>DIDU01000103.1:2542-2839 GCA_002418295.1 Carnobacterium sp. UBA5792
AAATCGCAGCAGCACTAGCTGAACAACTAAGACACAATTTTAAAACAACCGTTGACCAGTTAACGGAAACGGAACGGAACGTTTTAACAACTTATGCCTCAGGTAATTTTCCAGAAGAACTGACGGAATCGCAACAAACAGCCCAAACAGTATTAGTAGCAATGGGGTATGTCTATTTATTTAAAGAAAACCAGCAAATCATACCGATTGTGCCCAAAGAGCTGACGGAACAACTGCTTACAAATGGGGCTAAAAAGGATGAAGACAATTGGTTTCTAACGACAAAAACCGCGGTTG
>DIDU01000103.1:2880-4036 GCA_002418295.1 Carnobacterium sp. UBA5792
AGCGAAGCCGCTAAACTCGAATAGGCAACTGCAAGTAGATCACCACCAATTTAATAAGATAATTAGAATAAGGAGAACTAAAATGAATGAAACAGCTTTACAAACACCTTTAGCAACTCGTACGGATTTAGTAGAATTACTGCAAACCGTTAAAAAAGATACGATGCTGGAAATTGCAGCGAAAAATAACCTGTCAGTTAAAAAAAGCCAGACAAAAGCGAAGATTGCAGCAGAGTTGGCAGAACAAATGCCGACCAGCTTTACTCGTTATTTATCGTATGCTAATCAAACCTGGATCCAGCTGTTAGAGAATCTGATAGAACAAAATGAGACGATTTCATTTGAAGCAGCAAGAAATAGTGGGGAAGAATTAGATCGTTTAATGGCTTACGGTTACCTCTATCTGGACAAAAATAAGCAAAAGAATGCAGCACCAATTGTACCGAATGAACTGAGTAAGACGTTCATTGAACTAAAAAACAACCAGCCTTTTATAGAAGAACAAAGAAAAAATCAGCTCTTCTGTTCTTACATAATAGCCTTGTTGCATTTATATGGAGTATATGATTTAGCTCAGTTGGTAACTGTCTGGAATTTCCACCAAAAAGAAGCAGTAACGGTAGCAGCAGCTGAGGAGTGGCTTAAAAAAGTAGCACAGCAGCAAACAGCTTTTTATTTTAATAGTCCATTGATCATCGACAGTTCTTTTGTAGATGAAAAAGAAGCGAAGCTGTTTTATGAAAATTTNNTTCCTTATTATATGCCGTCAGCTGATGAGTTAGCGGTCTATGCCGATCATATTATTGCTATAGATTCACCTAATTACCTAAATATTCAACAGTATATTCATGCAAAAAATTATGATCTGCTTACTGAAGGAAAAATCATGTACGAAATTTCGAAGGCAGCCATTGTTGGCTTAAAAGCAGATAAGCTGTACCCAAAAGTAGCAGCGGCGGGTCTTGAGTTTGCTGTAGAAGAAGATGTGCTGACTTTTGTTCAATTGTTCAAAGAGTTGGCGGAGCAAACGAGAAAATGGAGCTTTAGAGGCTGGAAGTTTGTTGAGTTGAACGAGTTTCAAGAAGAGACAAAAGTAAAAAAACAACAGCCGATAACGGTAAAAAAAGTTGGACGTAATGAACCTTGTCCATGCGGT
>DIDU01000095.1:0-5020 GCA_002418295.1 Carnobacterium sp. UBA5792
GCCTTGCGGGTCCAAGCCGGCAGTCGGTTCATCTAACACCAGTACATCCGGCTCCATCGCTAAGACACCGGCAATCGCCACACGCCGCATTTGTCCGCCTGATAAATCAAAAGGTGAACGTTCCATAAAGCTTTCATCTAATCCAACTAACGGCAACATCTTACGCGCCAATTCCGCAGCTTCTGCTTCAGAAGCACCAAAATTTTTCGGGCCAAATGCAATATCTTTCGCAACCGTTTCTTCAAATAATTGAGCTTCAGGAAATTGAAAAACAATTCCGACTTGTTTGCGGACCGACTTTAAGTTTTTATTGTTGGTATCCGGTGTGATTACCCGGTCGCCGATCGTTACGGTTCCTTCGGTTGGTTTCATCAACGCGTTCAAATGCTGTAGCACAGTCGATTTCCCACTGCCCGTATGCCCGACTAAAGCGGTGAAGCTGCCTTCTTTGATCACCATATCTATATCATAAAGGGCTCGGTTCTCAAAAGGCGTACCTTTTTGATACGTAAACCCTACTTTTTCGAAAGTAATGTCCATAGCCAGTCCACCATCCCTTCTTCTGTAAGGTATTCAGCCGGCACATCAATACCACGTTCATTTAGATCTAATTTTAATTTTTCAGGGAACGGCAAATCTAATCCCATATGAATCAATTTTTCACCTGAAGTAAAGATTTCTTCAGGCGTTCCTTCTTGAATCAACGACCCATTTTCCATCACTAGAATACGATTGGCATTTGCAGCTTCATCAATGTCATGTGTGATAGAAATCACCGTTAAGTTTGCTTTTTCCTTGATGGCTTTGACGGTTGCCAAGACTTCTTGTCTGCCTTGCGGATCGAGCATACTGGTGGCTTCATCTAAAATAATGATCGCTGGTCGTAAGGCAACGACACCGGCAATCGCTACCCGCTGCTTTTGTCCGCCTGATAAACGTGCCGGTTCTTTTTCCATAAAATCAGCCATTTTTACACGTTCAATCGCATCTGTTACTCGTTCAATCATTTCTTTTCTTGGGACTCCTAAATTTTCCAATCCAAAAGCAACATCGTCTTGGACCGTGGAGCCGACAAACTGATTATCGGGGTTTTGAAAAACCATTCCGACCATTTCTCTGATCTTCCAAATGTTTTCTTCGCTAAGAACTAAGCCGCCGACGGTTACTTCTCCTTGACTAGGTGCGATCAATCCATTGATCGTTTTAGCTAATGTCGATTTGCCGGATCCATTATGGCCAATAATCGCTACCCATTCTCCAGCTTCGATTGAAAGTGAAACCTTGTTTAAAGCTAATCGATCGTCTGACGTATGGTATTGATATGAAATATCTTTTAAATTANNATTGAACATTCCTCACGTTCTCGTTGAATTCAAGTCTACTTAAGACTAACAAAAATTAAAGTCCGGTGCAATATACGAGTAATAGCTTATTGAAACGGGTACTGATTTACTTATTTTTAAATGCACTTATTTCTGATTGTGGTTATGATAAATTGAATACTTAGTATAAGTTTGTTTAATAATAGGCAACTAATTAGTTAAATTTTTTTTAGCAGTGCTCCAACTTACCGGATTGAATACGCCAGTAGAGCTTTTTATACTAAAACAGGCAACAAATAAAGGGACAGACCCACTTATTTGTTGCCTGTTTTAAGACAAAAAAAATCACTTTTCTCGATGAATTTACCTCTCTTGAATGGAACCCATTTCCATCCAAGAGAAGTTTCGAGCTAGACTTGGAAAAACACTCGTTCCTTCCATCATCGTAACACTCTTTACATACATCAAAAAAGCGAACTCAGTTTGAATTTTGTATAATCGTGAACTTCAAGTTTCATTGTCATTCGCCAATGCCAAGTAGTCTTAAAATTAAACTAATTCAATAATAACCATTGGTGCAGCATCGCCGCGACGAGGTTCTGTTTTCATGATACGCGTGTATCCGCCTTGACGTTCAGCGTAACGAGGTGCGATATCACTAAATAATTTTTGCAAAGCAGATTGAACAACTACTTCTTCGTTTTCTTCTTTAATAGCTGCTACTTCGTTACGAACGTAAGCTGCTGCTTGACGGCGTGCATGCAAGTCGCCTTTTTTACCTAAAGTAATCATTTGCTCAGTTGTTTTGCGGATTTCTTTAGCGCGAGCTTCAGTCGTTACAATGCGTTCGTTAATGATTAGATCAGATGTTAAATCACGTAACATTGCTTTACGTTGTGAGCTTGTACGGCCTAATTTACGGTAACCCATTTTGATTTTCCTCCCTTGTTACAGTACTAATCGTCTTGGCGTAAGCTTAAATCAAGTTCTGACAACTTGTATTTAACTTCTTCAAGTGATTTACGTCCTAGATTACGTACTTTAATCATTTCAGCTTCTGATTTATCCGTTAATTCTTGAACTGAATTAATTCCGGCACGTTTCAAACAGTTGTATGAACGTACAGATAAGTCAAGTTCTTCAATTGTCATTTCAAGCATTTTTTCTTTATGCGTTTCTTCTTTTTCTACCATGATCTCAGCTTTGCGAGCTTCATCAGTTAGGTTTACGAAGATGTTTAAATGTTCTGTTAGAATTTTAGCAGCAAGACTAACTGCTTCTTCCGGACTGATTGAACCATCTGCCCATACATCAAGTGTTAATTTGTCAAAAATATTTTTTTGACCCACTCGTGTGTTTTCTACTTGGTAGTTTACACGACTAACTGGGGTGTAAATCGAATCGACTGGTAATACACCAATTGGCATATCATCTTGTTTATTGTGTTCAGCTCTAGCATAACCTCTGCCTGTTTTAGCTGTCATGCGTACATGGAAACGTGCGCCTTCTGCTACAGTACAAATGTACAGATCAGGGTTTAAGATTTCAACATCGCTATCGTAAACGATATCCGCTGCAGTGACAACTGCTGGACCTTTTACATCGATTTCAATCGTTTTATCATCACCAGAATATAACTTGAGTGCAAGTTTTTTTATATTTAAAATGATTGACGTTACATCTTCAAGTACACCATCGACAGCCGAAAATTCGTGTAATACACCATCAATTTGAATTGTGGTTACTGCAGCTCCCGGTAGTGAAGACAACAAGATACGACGTAGGGAGTTACCTAACGTAGTTCCATAACCGCGTTCAAGTGGTTCTACAACGAATTTGCCAAACTTAGCATCATCGCTGATCTCAATCGTTTCAATTCTTGGTTTTTCAATTTCGATCATTCTATCTATACCCCTTTCAAAACGTGAAGTTCATGTTACCGAGCGCAAAACTACAAAATGAAGCAGCTCTCAATTAAACACGACGGCGTTTTGGAGGGCGGCATCCATTATGAGGAATAGGAGTTACGTCGCGGATTGCAGTAACTTCTAACCCAGTTGCTTGTAGAGAACGGATTGCTGCTTCACGACCTGAACCAGGACCTTTANNTTTCATACCATTTTCCATACATACTTTAGCGGCTGTTTCTGCTGCCATTTGAGCTGCGAATGGAGTTGATTTTTTAGAACCACGGAAGCCTAAAGCTCCTGCAGAAGACCATGCAACTGCATTTCCATGAACATCTGTAATCATTACAATTGTGTTGTTAAAAGTAGAGCGAATATGAGCTATTCCACTTTCAATATTTTTTTTCACACGGCGTTTACGTACAACTTTTTTGACCATGAAGGTTGACCTCCTTACTTAATTATTATTTTTTCTTACCTGCGATTGATTTTGACGGACCTTTACGAGTACGTGCGTTGTTTTTCGTGTTTTGTCCACGGACTGGTAAACCACGACGATGACGCATACCTCTGTAAGAGCCGATTTCAATTAAACGTTTAACGTTTTGGCTGACTTCACGACGAAGATCACCTTCAATTTTCAACTTATCGATTTCTGCACGAATAGCATCTAATTGATCATTTGTTAATTCATTTACACGGATTTCTTCGGATACTCCAGCAGCAGTCAATACTTGTTGAGCTGTTGTTTTACCGATTCCATATATATATGTTAGGGAAATTACTACACGTTTGTCACGCGGAATATCCACACCAGCAATACGAGCCATNNNNCCTCCTGATAATTTAACTTGATTAACCTTGACGTTGTTTATGTTTAGGATTTTCACAAATCACCATAACATGACCATTACGTCGGATAACTTTACATTTGTCACAAATTTTCTTAACTGATGGTCTTACTTTCATGAACTATACCTCCCATTTTGATTGACGGAGTACAATTATTTAAAGCGATAGGTAATGCGCCCACGGGTTAGATCATACGGTGACAATTCAACTGTTACTTTATCTCCGGGTAGGATTCTAATGTAGTGCATCCGAATTTTTCCTGAAACATGTGCCAATACAATATGGCCATTTTCAAGTTCGACTTTAAACATTGCATTCGGCAAAGTTTCAACGACTGTTCCTTCTATTTCAATGACATCGTCTTTCGCCACGCCTCGTACCTCCTTAAAAGTGTTTCGCATTTTAAACGCGATAAACAGTGAGCGCCTGAGCCCTCACCTTCTGTTTTCATCTTAACCTATTAATTATATCACAACATAACAGCATTGAAAAGTCAACACCTGGCACATTATACCATAAAATTAATATAGTAACAAGTTTGCTGCAGACTATCGCTATGCTTACTTTCATTGACCGCTTCAATGCGGATCAGGTATCAAAACGAGTTAAAAGCTAGTCTCATTAGTGCATGCGATTATTTTTCAACATCGGCAATAATGTTTTGAATCTCTTTGAACACGTCATGAAGTTCTGCTTCGCCATTAACGGTATGCAAGACATTGCGTTTTGAATAGAAATCTACTAGCGTATTTGTTGACTCAAGGTTAACATCAATACGTTTTTCAACAGTTTCAGGTTTATCATCTTCTCTTTGATAAAAGTCATGTCCACCGCAACGATCACAAGTTCCAGCCACCTTTGGAGGATTATAGAGTTTATGATAAGTTGCACCGCATGTCCGACAAATAAACCGTCCAGTCAAACGTTCCATTAAAATGT
>DIDU01000095.1:5054-13553 GCA_002418295.1 Carnobacterium sp. UBA5792
GCTTGATTCAGCGTTCTTGGATACCCATCTAGTCACAAGCCTACTTCAGTATCTGCTTCAGCTAAACGTTCTTTTACAATACCGTTAGTCACTTCATCAGGTACTAATTCGCCTTTATCCATATAGGTTTTTGCTTCTAATCCTAAGGCAGTTTCATTTTTGATAGCAGCACGGAACATATCCCCTGTTGAAATATGCGGCACGTGATACGTGTCGACAATTTGTTCAGCTTGCGTTCCTTTTCCTGCACCAGGAAGACCTATTAAAATGAGATTCATCATTTTCCCTCCTATTAATGTAAGAATCGGTGCTGAGGATAGTTCCCCAACACGTTCTTCTTATTGTATAAAGCCTTGGTAACTACGTTTAATCATTTGACCTTCTAATTGTCTCACTGAATCCAAAGCAACACCGACTACGATCAGTAGGCTGGTACCACCAAGAGCTAGTGAATGAGGCAAATTCCATAAACCTGAGGCAATAATCGGCAGTAATGCAATAATTCCTAAGTAAAGAGCTCCGACTGTACTTAAGCGTGTCAATGTGCTTGAAATATAGTCTTGTGTCGGTTTACCAGGACGCACACTTGGAATATAACCACCTTGTTTTTGTAAGTTTTCTGCCACTTTCTCCGGATTCACTTGAATGAATGCGTAGAAATAAGTAAAGACTACGATCAGTAGAATGTACAAAGCAGCTCCAATCGGTTCTTGCATATTAAAGATCTTATTCAAGATGACAAACCACTGAGCATCGCCATAATTCTGACTAAAGAATCCTAACAAAGTTTGTGGCGTCATAATAAATGAACTTGCAAAAATAACTGGAATTACGCCGGCAGAGTTTACTTTTAAGGGTAAATGTGAACTTTGGCTTGTGCCAGTTGCACGTTTCGAATATTGAACCGGTATTTTACGTTTTGCATTTTCGATATAAACTACTACAATCGCTACGATCGCAATGGCAATCACTAATGCGACAGAGAAAATAATAGCTGTCGTTAATTGATCACCGGCATTGCGGATCTGTGTATTGTAATAAGTGGCTACATCAGTCGGTATTTTTGCAACGATTCCTGAAAAGATAATCATTGATACCCCATTACCAAAACCTTTAACCGTGATTTGTTCCCCTAACCACATCACAAACATCGTTCCAGCTGTTAAAATAATCGCAATTGTCAGATAAGTAGCAGTTCCAGGATCTTTGATCAATCCTTCGCCTGTGAGAGCATTAAATCCGAAAGAGATACCGATTGCTTGAACAAATGCCAAGCCGATCGTAACATATCTCGTTACCTGATTTAATTTTCTGCGTCCTACTTCTCCTTGTTTTGACCATTCAACAAACTTAGGAATAATATCCATCTGCAATAATTGGATCACGATCGAAGCAGTGATATAAGGAGAAACACCTAAAGCAAAAATAGAAAACTGGCTCAACGCTCCCCCACCAAAGGTATTTAACAAACCGAACAATCCATTCGACGAAGTCGAAAGACCTTGTAAGGCTGAAGCATTCACACCAGGAACCGTTAAATGTGTCCCAATGCGAAAGATAATTAAAATACCCAGTGTGAAGAGAATTCTTTTTCTAATGTCTTTTGCTTGAAAAGCTGTTTTCAAAAGTGTGAACATTAGATCACCTCGATTGAACCACCAGCAGCTTCAATCGCTTCTTTAGCTGCTTGAGAGAATTTGCTTGCTTTAACAGTCAGTTTACGTTCAACTTGGCCGTTACCCAAAACTTTAATCCCAGATTTTTCAGCTTTAACGATACCAGCTTCAACCAGCATAGCTGGAGTTACTTCTGTACCATCTTCAAAACGGTTTAAGGTTTCAAGGTTTACAATTGCATATTCTTTGCGGTTGATGTTTGTAAATCCACGTTTTGGTAAACGACGGAACAATGGTGTTTGTCCACCTTCGAACCCTAGACGTACGCCACCACCTGAACGTGATTTTTGTCCTTTTTGACCACGACCTGAAGTTTTACCATTACCTGATGAAGATCCACGTCCAACGCGATTGCGTTCTTTACGAGAACCTTCAGCATATGTTAATTCATGAAGTTTCATATAGATTGGGCACCTCCTTCAATAAAAGATTTCGTTCTTTTTTAAACTTCTTTAACGTCCACTAAATGTGAAATTGTGTTGACCATACCTTTGATAGCATCATTAGCAGGTTTAACTACAGAAGTATTAGTTTTTTTCAAACCTAATGCTTTAACTGTATCACGTTGATTTTGAGGACGTCCGATAACGCTACGTTTTAAAGTGATTTCTAAATTAGCCATTTCTTGTTGTCCTCCTTTTATCCTAGAATTTCTTCTACAGATTTGTTACGAAGTTTTGCAACTTCTTCAACGCGTTTTAATTGTTGTAATCCTTGAACTGTTGCACGAACCATGTTGATCGGTGTGCTTGATCCTAAAGATTTACTTGTGATATCAGCGACACCAGCAAGTTCTAAGATTGCACGTACTGGACCACCAGCAGATACTCCAGAACCTTCTTTAGCAGGTTTCATTAAGATGTTTCCGCCGCTGTAACGTCCGATAACTTCATGAGGAATCGTACTTTCGACCATAGGTACTTCAATAAGATTCTTTTTAGCGTCTTCGATTGCTTTGCGGATAGCTTCAGGTACTTCTTGTGCTTTACCAGTACCGAAACCTACGTGTCCATTTTTATCTCCGACAACAACTAATGCAGCAAAACGTAAACGGCGTCCACCTTTAACAACTTTAGTTACGCGGTTGATTGAAACAACACGATCTTCTAATTCCAAGTGAGTTGGATCGATGTAAACCATGTGTGGTATTCCTCCTTTTTTTAAAATTCTAGTCCATTTTCGCGGGCAGCTTCAGCTAAAGCTTGCACACGGCCATGGTAAAGGTATCCACCACGGTCAAAGACTACTTTTTTAATTCCTTTTTCTACGGCTTTTTTAGCTACAGCTTCCCCAACTACTGATGCTTGGTTCACTTTAGTTTCGCCTGAGATGTCTTTGTCTAATGAAGATGCACTTGCTAGCGTCACACNNAAAAACGTTTAAACGTGGGCACTCTGCAGTACCAGAGATTTTAGAACGTACACGTGAATGTCTTTTCAAACGTACTTTGTTTTTGTCTGGTTTGTTAATCACAATTGTCACCTCTTTAATTTATTTACTTACTTTAAGCAGCTAAGTAATTACTTACCTGTTTTACCTTCTTTACGGCGTACAAATTCATCAACATAACGAATTCCTTTGCCTTTATAAGGTTCTGGCGGACGAATAGCACGAACATTAGCAGCTAATTCGCCAACACGTTCTTTGTTTGATCCTTTGATCAGAACACGAGTATTAGAAGGAACTTCAACAGTTAATCCTTCTTCGATATCGAATTCTACAGGATGAGAGTAACCAACGCTCATTACAAGTTTGTTGCCTTGTAATTGTGCACGGTACCCTACCCCAATCAATTCTAGTTCTTTTTTAAATCCTTCAGTTACACCAACGATCATGTTGTTTAGGTTAGCACGCATTGTTCCATGCATCGCACGATTTTCTTTCAAGTCATTTGGACGTGTAAAAGAAATTTCGTTGCCTTCGACAGTCATTGTAATAATAGGGCTGAAAGAGCGAGTTAATTCACCTTTAGGTCCTTTAACAGTAACTTCGTTCTCATTACGAGTAACAGTTACGCCTTCTGGAACAGTGATTGTTTTATTACCGATACGGCTCACAGCTATGCACCTCCTTGTTTATTTATCATTCTTACCAAACGTAAGCAATAATTTCTCCGCCAACGTTTTTAGCTCTTGCTTCTTTGTCGGTAAATACACCTTCAGAAGTTNNTTAGAGATACGTTTCAATCCAGTGATTACACGTTCATTTTCTTTTCCATATTTCAAGAAAACACGGATAACCCCTTGTTTATCATCTTCGATGTACTCTACATTTTTTACGAAACCTTCACGTTTTAAAATATCAGCAACATCTTTTTTAATTTTTGAAGCAGGTACTTCTAATGACTCGTGACGTGCCATGTTGGCATTACGAACACGTGTTAGAAAGTCTGCGATTGGATCTGTCATGACCATTTGTTTTTAGCCTCCTTTATGCAAGTATCNNTCAGCTTGCTTTCTTCATGCCAGGAATTTGTCCTTTGTAGGCAAGTTCACGGACGCAAATACGGCAAAGTCTAAATTTGCGGTAAACTGAATGTGGACGTCCACAACGTTCACAACGAGTGTATGCTTGTGTTGAGAATTTAGCAGGGCGTTTGTTTTTAGCAATTTGTGATTTTTTAGCCACGTAGTTCGCCTCCTATTCTTATTTTTGGAATGGCATTCCAAGTTGTGTTAAAAGTTCGCGCGCTTCTTCATCTGTTTGAGCAGTTGTTACGATTACAATATCCATTCCTCGTACTTTGTCTACTTTATCGTAGTCAACTTCCAAGAAAATCAATTGTTCCTTAATTCCTAGAGTGTAGTTTCCACGTCCGTCGAAAGCTTTTGTGCTTACGCCATGGAAGTCACGTACACGAGGAAGTGAAACAGATACTAATTTATCTAAGAAATCGTACATTCTGTCTCCACGTAAAGTAACTTTTGTTCCAATTGGCATACCTTCACGTAAACGGAAAGCAGCAATTGATTTTTTAGCTTTTGTGATCATTGGTTTTTGTCCAGAGATCGCTGTTAATTCATCTACAGCTTTATCTAAGTTTTTAGCGTTTGATACAGCATCGCCGACACCCATGTTGATGATGATTTTATCAACTTTTGGTGTTTGCATTACAGATGTGTAATCAAATTTTTCCATCATTGATGGTGTGATTTCGTTCAAATATTTTTCTTTAAGGCGGTTCATTCGGGTTGTCCCTCCTTCCTTATCTTTTATTTATCTAAAACTTCACCAGTTTTTTTAGAAATACGTACTTTTTTACCTTCTTCTACTTTGTAGCCAACACGAGTTGGTTCACCAGTAGAAGCGTCAATTAGCATTACGTTAGAAACGTGAACTGGAGCTTCCATTTCAATAATGCCTCCTTGCGGATTTACTGAACTAGGTTTTTGGTGTTTTTTCACCATGTTGATTCCTTCAACGATTACTTGGTCTTTTTTAGGGAAAGCTTTTAAAATGACGCCTTCTTTTCCTTTGTCTTTACCAGTAATAACTTTTACTTTATCGCCTGATTTAATGTACATGTTTTCTTGCACCTCCTTAGAGTGGATGGTTGGATATTATAGTACTTCTGGTGCTAATGAGATGATTTTCATGAAGTTGTTTTCACGTAATTCACGTGCAACAGGTCCAAAGATACGTGTTCCACGTGGACTTTTATCGTCACGAATAATCACACAAGCATTTTCATCGAATTTGATGTATGAACCATCTGCACGACGAGCGCCAGTTTTAGTACGAACAATAACAGCTTTAACTACTTCACCTTTTTTGACAACGCCGCCTGGTGTAGCATTTTTCACGCTACAAACGATTACGTCACCAATGTTAGCAGTCTTACGGCCAGAGCCACCAAGTACTTTGATCGTTAACTCTTCACGTGCTCCTGAGTTATCTGCAACTTTTAAACGACTTTCTGATTGGATCACTATAGTATCCTCCTTTCGGATTTAGAAATTGACTTTATTTTCTCGAGTCAATTAGATAATAACTGATTCTTCTACAACTTCCATTAAACGGAAATGTTTAGTAGCAGATAATGGACGAGTTTCCATAATTTTTACGATATCGCCAATTTTGGCTACGTTGTTTTCATCATGTGCTTTATATTTTTTAGAATATTTTACACGTTTACCATATTTACTGTGTCTTTTTTGAGTTTCTGTTACGACAACGATCGTCTTATCCATTTTATCTGAAACAACTATACCAACTATGGTTTTTCTCATATTTCTTTCCATAATTGTTAAGCCTCCTTACCAATGTTTAGCTCACGTTCTCTAATAATAGTCTTAATGCGAGCTATATCTTTTTTTACAAGTCCTATCATCATAGGGTTTTCTAATTGCCCAGTAGCTAATTGAAAACGTAGATTAAACAATTCACTTTTAGATTGTTCTAATTGTTTTTGTAAATCTTGATCTGATAGATTACGAATTTCTTTAGTTTTCATCAGCTTCACCGTCCTTTTCTCCGAACTCTTCACGAGCTATAAATTTAGTTTTGATAGGTAGTTTGTGTTNNTTATCCATTTTATCTGAAACAACACGGCCTTGGTAAACTTTACGTTGATTACGTTCTTCATTCATTGCTTGGTAACCTCCTTTGCCAGTCAACTATTTTTTTAACTCAGCTTGACGTAACGCAGTTTTAATGCGTGCAATCGATTTACGAACTTCACTTAAACGAGAAGTATTTTCTAATTGACCTGTTGCTAATTGGAATCGCAGATTGAATAGTTCACTCTTGTATTCTTTTTCTTTTTCAACCATTTCAGCAGTGGTTAACTCTTTAAGTTCATTAGCCTTCATTCGATTCACCACCAATTTCTGTACGTTTTACAATCTTCGTTTTAACGGGTAATTTGTGAGAAGCTAAACGTAATGCTTCACGAGCTACTTCTTCGGATACGCCGCCAACTTCAAACATGATTTTTCCACGTTTAACTGGTGCTACCCAACCTTCTGGAGCTCCTTTACCAGAACCCATACGTACTCCGATTGCTTTAGACGTATATGATTTATGAGGGAAAATTTTAATCCATACTTTCCCACCACGTTTCATATAACGTGTCATTGCAATACGTGCTGCTTCAATTTGGCGGTTAGTGATCCATTGAGAGTCAACAGCTTGTAAGCCCCATTCTCCAAAAGATACTTCTTTCCCACCTTTAGCTTCACCACGCATTTTACCTCTAAATTCACGACGGAATTTTACGCGTTTAGGTACTAACATGATTATTTCCCTCCTTTCTCAGCGTTCTTTTTTGTTGGAAGAACTTCTCCACGGTAGATCCAGACTTTAACACCTAATTTACCATAAGTAGTATCTGCTTCTTCCCATGCGTAGTCGATATCGGCACGCAATGTGTGTAATGGAACTGATCCTTCAGAGTGAGTTTCGCTACGAGCGATATCTGCTCCGTTCAAACGACCAGAAACCATTGTTTTGATTCCTTTAGCGCCAGCACGCATTGTGCGTTGGATGGCTTGTTTTTGAGCACGACGGAAAGCTACACGGCTTTCTAATTGACGAGCAATTCCTTCGCCGACTAATTTTGCGTCTAAGTCAGGTTTTTTGATTTCCACGATGTTGATGTGGACGCGTTTTCCTGTTAATTCATTTAATTTTTTACGTAATGAATCAACTTCAGAACCGCCTTTACCGATAACCATACCCGGTTTAGCTGTATGAAGTGACACATTTACACGATTAGCAGCACGTTCGATTTCAATTTGAGAAATTGAAGCGTCGCTAAGTTTTTTAGCAATGTATTCACGGATACGTAGATCTTCATGTAAATAGTTAGCAAATTCTTTTTCTGCATACCATTTAGCATCCCAATCACGGATGATGCCTACACGTAAGCCCGTTGGATTAATTTTTTGACCCACAGATTATCCCTCCTTCTTCTCTGATACCACGACTGTAATGTGGCTTGTGCGTTTCATAATTGGTGCTGCTGAACCTTTTGCACGTGGGCGGAAACGTTTCATTGTTGCCCCTTCGTTAACATAAGCTTCGCTGACTACCAAGTTTTCTACGTCTAAATCGTAGTTATGTTCTGCATTAGCTATAGCTGACATTAGCACTTTTTCAACTGCTGGTGATGCTCCACGTGGAGTGAATTTCAAAATTGAAATAGCTTCTCCAACGCTTTTTCCTCTAATAAGATCGACAACTAAACGAACTTTACGAGGTGCAATACGAACAGTTTTTGCTGTTGCTTTAGCTGTTGTAATTTGTTCTTGCATGAGTAATCCTCCCCTCGATATTAACGTCTAGTTCTTTTATCATCCGCAGCATGGCCACGGTATGTTCTTGTTGGTGCAAATTCACCTAATTTATGACCTACCATGTCTTCTTGAATGTAAACTGGAACATGTTTGCGTCCATCATAGACAGCAATTGTGTATCCTACAAAGCTTGGAAAAATTGTTGAGCGGCGTGACCACGTTTTAACAACAGATTTCTTTTCGCTTTTAGCTAATTCGTTCATTTTCTTCATCAAGTGTCCATCTACAAAAGGTCCTTTTTTTAGACTACGACCCATGTTTGAACCTCCTCCCACTGATAAGTTAACTGGCGCATGCCAATTAACTTAGAGTTATTTTTTCTTACGTCTACGAACAATAAATTTGTCTGATTTAGCTTTTGTATTACGAGTTTTCAAACCAAGAGCTGGTTTACCCCAAGGAGTCATTGGACTTGCATGTCCGATTGGAGCTTTACCTTCACCACCACCGTGTGGGTGATCGTTCGGGTTCATTACTGATCCACGTACAGTTGAGCGTTTGCCTAACCAACGAGAACGACCAGCTTT
>DIDU01000095.1:13564-17308 GCA_002418295.1 Carnobacterium sp. UBA5792
CCGCACGACATGTTCCTAAGATCATGCGAACTTCTCCTGAGTTTAAACGTACCAATACGTATTTTCCTTCTTTTCCTAACACTTGTGCGTTAGTTCCAGCAGAACGTACTAATTGTCCGCCTTTACCAGGTTTCAATTCGATGTTATGGATAACTGTACCTACTGGAATGTTTTCTAATGGCAATGCATTACCAGTTTTGATATCTGCATCTGCTCCAGAAAGAACATGTTGTCCAACTTCGATTCCTTTTGGTGCTATGATATACGTTTTAACTCCATCTGCATATTGTACTAACGCAATATTTGCAGAACGATTTGGATCGTATTCAACTGTTTTAACAATTCCTACGACACCGTCTTTATTACGTTTAAAGTCGATCACACGGTAATTGCGTTTATGGCCACCACCGCGGTGACGGACAGTAATTTTTCCATCGTTGTTACGACCAGCATTTCTTTTAATCGGCTCTAACAAAGTCTTCTCAGGCGTTGTTGAAGTGATTTCAGCGAAATCTGAACCAGTCATATTACGACGACCGTTTGTGGTAGGTTTATACTTTTTAATCGCCACGTGTTTTCCCTCCCGAATAGTATTTTGAAGTCTTAATTACGCTTCAAAAAATTGAATTTCTTTAGAATCATCTGTTAATGTCACGATTGCTTTACGACGTTTTTTTGTGTATCCAGCATATTTACCCATACGTTTTAATTTCCCACGTACGTTCATGATGTTTACATTTTTAACTTTAACGTCAAAAATTTCTTCAACCGCGTGTTTTACTAGCGTTTTATTAGCGCGAACATCCACTTCAAAAGTGAATTTTTTGTCATCTTGAGCAAGCATTGAAGCTTCTGTGATAACCGGGCGCTTGATTACGTCACGTACATCCATTATTGAAGAACCTCCTCTNNTCCTCTACCTTAGTAAGAGCAGTTTGTGTCAAAATCAGTTTGTTATGAGAAACAACGTCTAGTACAGTAACGTTGTCAGTAGTTACTACTGTAACTCCTGGAAGGTTACGTGCTGATAACATTGTAAAATCATTTCCGTCTTCTACAACTACTAATACTTTTGTATCAACGTTTAGATTTTTCAACACTTGTGCAAACTCTTTAGTTTTTGGTGCGTCAAAGTTCAATGCGTCAACAACGATTAAATCTTGGTCAATCACTTTAGTAGAAAGAACAGATTTAATAGCTAAGCGACGAACTTTTTTAGGAAGCTTGTAGCTATATGAACGTGGAGTCGGTCCGAAGACTGTTCCACCGCCACGCCAGATTGGAGAACGAGTTGATCCTGCACGAGCACGACCTGTTCCTTTTTGGCGCCATGGTTTACGTCCGCCACCGCTGACTTGGCCGCGGCTTTTAACTGCATGAGTTCCTTGTCTTAATGAAGCACGTTGCATGATGATCGCATCAAACACAACGTTTTCGTTTGGTTCGATACCGAAAATAGAGTCGTTTAAAGTAACTTCGCCATTTTGAGTACCGTCTTGTTTGTATAATGCTAATTTTGGCATTCCTTGTTCCTCCTCTCTTAGTTAATTATTTAGCTGCTTTTTGGAAAGCAGATTTAATTTGGATTAAGGATTTTTTAGCTCCTGGTACGTTTCCTTTAATAAGAATAACGTTTTTCTCTGCATCTACGCGTACAATTTCAAGGTTCTTGATTGTAATGCGTTCTCCGCCAGTACGACCAGGTAGTAAAGTTTGTTTAAATACACGAGCTGCGTTAGCGTCACCCAATGAACCAGGACGACGGTGGTGACGAGATCCATGTGCCATTGGTCCACGGCTATGTCCGTGACGTTTGATAACACCTTGGAATCCTTTACCTTTTGAAGTCCCCGTTACATTAACGAAGTCCCCAGCTGCGAAAGTATCAACAGTAATTTCTTTCCCTACTTCGTATTCTCCCAGCTCAACATCGTCAAATTCACGTATGAAGCGCTTAGGAGTAGCATTTGCTTTTGCTACATGACCTTTTGCAGGTTTATTTGATAAAATATCGCGTTTGTCTTGGTAACCCAATTGAACGGCTTCGTAACCGTCATTTTCCATTGTTTTAACTTGCAAAACAACGTTTGGTGATGCTTCGATTACAGTTACAGGAATTAATTCTCCAGATTCTGTAAAGATTTGTGTCATACCTACTTTTTTGCCTAAGATTCCTTTGGTCATGAGTACACCTCCATTTTTTTAGTTTGTATTAAAGTTTGATCTCGATATCTACGCCTGATGGTAGATCAAGTTTTGTTAAAGCATCAACAGTTTTTGGTGTTGGATTGATGATATCAATTACACGTTTGTGTGTAAGCATTTCGAATTGCTCACGAGAATCTTTATATTTGTGAGTCGCACGAATCACAGTAAAAAGATTTCTTTCTGTTGGTAATGGAATTGGACCAGACACGCTAGCACCAGTTCTTTTAGCAGTTTCTACAATTTTCTCCGCTGATTGATCTAAAATGCGATGTTCATACGCTTTTAAACGGATACGAATTTTTTGTTTTGCCATCATTTTCCCTCCTTCGCCTAGTCTTAGAAATTAGACATTGCTCCACGAAAATTTTCCGATACACTCGCCGTGGCAAAGCGGCCGGGTGTGTCGCAACCTCTCGTTTCATAGCCGTTGGTTTCTTTTGAAACCCTAGTACGATTTCTTCTCTGAAATCAGCACCTGTTCAATTATACAAGATACCTCTTTTTTTTTCAAGCTTTATTTTATTTTAATTTTTCTTTTTTTGCAGCTCTTTTTTAAGCAGTTTATTTATCCAGTATTAATATAGTAGAAACTGACTTTTAACTCCATAAAAAAGTTACGACAAGAAATGCTCAACGCCTCTTATCGTAACGGATTGCTCTTTATTTGTCCACTTTAATGTCCTGATTTTTTTGCTTTTTATTTTTTAAAAACAACTGGGTCTTCAGCCAGTTGAAATTCAACTTAAACTTTGACGATCCATCCTTCAGGTGCTGGAATTTCGCCATACTGAATACCGGTTAATTCAGTATATAGTTTTTTAGTGATCGGGCCTACTTCTGTTTCACTATAGAAAACATGGAAATCTTCTTTATATTGGATGCCGCCAATTGGAGAAATAACCGCTGCTGTCCCGCAAGCGCCGGCTTCTGCAAATTGATCTAATTCGTCAACATAGACATCACTTTCTTCCACTTCCAGTCCTAAACGTTCTTTCGCTAGATACAACAAAGAATATTTTGTGATACTTGGCAAAATGGAAGGAGAATAAGGAGTGATAAACTTGTTATCTTTCGTGATACCAAAAAAGTTTGCTGAACCGACTTCTTCGATTTTTGTATGGGTAATCGGATCAAGATAAATGGCGTCACTAAAATTTTTCTTATGTGCTTCACTGCCAGGCAGCAAACTTCCGCCGTAGTTTCCGCCTACTTTTGCAGCACCTGTTCCATTACCAGCTGCACGGTCGTAGTCGGAAATCAAAAAGTTAGTCGGAATCAGACCACCTTTGAAATAGGCGCCTACAGGAATACAAAAAATAGAAAATAAATATTCGGAAGCTGGTTTAACGCCAATATTATCGCCTATGCCGATCATGTAAGGTCTAAGATAAAGGGAACCGCCAGTGCCATATGGCGGAATATAAGCCTCATTCGCTTTAACAACTTGTTTAACCGCATCGATAAAAACAGATGTCGGAATAGTCGGCATCAACAAGCGACTGCAGCTGCGTTGCATTCTTTCAGCATTCTGATCCG
>DIDU01000095.1:17398-19004 GCA_002418295.1 Carnobacterium sp. UBA5792
TTTTGTACGATAAGCTTTCATTCCTTCAAAAACGGTTTGTCCATAATGTAAAGCAGTTGAACCTTCGCTAATATGTACCTTATTGTCTTCTGTTAAGGTTCCATCATCCCATTTCCCATTTTTCCAATAGGATAGATAACGGTAATCAGTTTTAATGTAACTAAACCCTAAGTTTTCCCAATCAAGTTCTACTGTCTTACTCATCTTATCCACTCCTTACTCTCTAATTGCTTTTCAGTATAACACGATTAATAAAGCTAGAAAAACAAAGTTTTTTCTTTTAATTTTTAAATAAGTTTTCAAATTGCTGCTTGCTAAATTCTTATCTTAATGCAGCTTTTTTGCGGTATCTCGGTTTTATCTGTTATAATGAGGGAATTTTTGAAAAAACAGGAAATCTTTTCAATATGTATAAAAAATATAATAAATCGACTAAAATGCCTGCTTTTGAACAAACCATATCAGAATCCCTCTAGACTTGCCCATCTTCGCCTATTCTAATAGATAAAAAGTCAGTTAGAAAGTCAAAACTATCTTTGTTTATTTTTAAAAAAATAAAAACCCCCGCACCGATAACGATGCGGGGGTTTTTTCGTCTGAACACGCTCTATCTCTGATAGAGTCTTTTAAACCTTTTTGGTAGCTGTTATTAAGCTTCGATTGAAGCTACAAGGCCAGCTCCAACAGTACGTCCACCTTCACGAATAGTGAATTTAGTACCTGGGTCGATAGCGATAGGTGCGATCAATTCAACGTTGATTGTAACGTTGTCTCCTGGCATAACCATTTCAGTACCTTCTGGTAACTCAACAACACCAGTTACGTCAGTTGTACGGAAGTAGAATTGTGGGCGGTAGTTTGCGAAGAATGGAGTGTGAAGTCCGCCTTCTTCTTTTGATAAGATATAAACTTCGCCTGTAAATTTAGTATGTGGAGTGATTGAACCTGGTTTAGCTAATACTTGACCACGTTGGATGTCTTCACGAGCAACCCCACGTAATAAAGCACCAATGTTGTCCCCTGCTTGAGCAAAGTCTAACAATTTACGGAACATTTCAACACCAGTTACAGTTGATTTAGTTGTTGCTTCGTGGATTCCGATGATTTCAACTTCTTCACCGACTTTGATTTGTCCAGCTTCTACACGTCCTGTAGCAACTGTTCCACGTCCAGTGATTGAGAATACATCCTCAACTGGCATCATGAATGGTTTTTCAGTATCACGTTCTGGAGTTGGAATGTAAGTGTCTACAGCTTCCATCAAGTCCATGATTTTGTCTTCGTATTCTGCTTCGCCTTCAAGAGCTTTAAGAGCAGAACCAGCAACAACCGGAGTGTCGTCTCCTGGGAATTCGTATTCTGTTAATAAGTCACGAACTTCCATTTCAACTAATTCTAGTAATTCTTCGTCATCAACCATGTCAACTTTGTTTAAGAAAACAACGATGTATGGAACACCAACTTGGCGAGACAATAGAATGTGTTCACGTGTTTGAGGCATTGGGCCATCAGCAGCAGATACTACTAAGATAGCTCCGTCCATTTGTGCAGCACCAGTGATCATGTTTTTAACATAGTCAGCATGGCCTGGGCAGTCTACGTGTGC
>DIDU01000095.1:19015-24594 GCA_002418295.1 Carnobacterium sp. UBA5792
TTTTAGTAATTTCCTCCTCGAATTGGGTTTTATTATTTAGATGGGAAAAACGTCAGTCTTTGCCCATCATTTGTAAAAAGTATACCTATTATTGTTGTGAAAAGCAACACCTAACCATTACATTAAGCCTATGCTTCTCCACCATTTTTCTTGATGATTTCTTCAGAAATAGATTTCGGAACATCTTCATAATGATCAAATGTCATTGAGAATGTACCACGTCCTTGAGTTGAAGAACGTAAAGCAGTAGCATAACCAAACATTTCAGCCAAAGGAATTGTTCCTTTAACGATTGTTGTGTTTCCACGTACTTCAGAACCTTCGATGCGTCCGCGACGAGCAGAAATATGTCCCATTACATCTCCTAAGTAATCTTCAGGAATTGTAATTTCAACAGCCATCATTGGTTCTAGAATTACTGGGTTTGCTTTTTTAGCAGCATTTTTAAGTGCCATTGAAGCAGCTACTTTAAAGGCTGTTTCATTTGAATCGACATCATGGTATGAACCATCATAAAGTTTTGCTTTGATATCCACTAATGGATAGCCAGCAAGAACCCCATTGTCTAACGAAGCTTCTAATCCAGCTTTTACTGCTGGGATGTATTCACGAGGAACAACCCCACCAACGATTGCATCTTCAAACTCGAAGCCTTTTCCTTCTTCATTAGGAGCAAATTCGATCCATACGTGACCGTATTGACCTTTACCACCTGATTGACGAACGAATTTACCTTCTGCTTGAGTAGAACCGCGGAATGTTTCACGGTAAGAAACTTGTGGAGCACCAACAGTTGCGTCAACATTGAATTCACGTTTCATACGGTCAACAATGATGTCTAAGTGCAATTCTCCCATACCAGCAATAATTGTTTCGCCAGTTTCATGGTCAGTTTCAGCACGGAAAGTTGGATCTTCTTCAGCAAGTTTTTGTAAAGCAACACCCATTTTATCTTGGTCAGCTTTTGATTTAGGTTCAATCGCTACTTGGATAACTGGTTCAGGGAACTCCATTGATTCTAAGATAACTTGTTCTTTTTCATCACATAAAGTATCACCAGTTGTTGTGTTTTTCAAACCAACTGCTGCTGCAATATCTCCAGCAAATACTTCAGGAATTTCGCTACGAGAGTTCGCATGCATTTGTAAGATACGACCTACACGTTCACGTTTTCCTTTAGATGAGTTTTGAACATAAGAACCAGCTTGTAAAGTACCTGAGTAAACACGGAAGAACGTTAAACGTCCAACAAATGGATCTGTCATTACTTTAAATGCTAATGCTGAGAAAGGTTCGCTGTCATCTGCATGACGTAAAACAACTTCATCAGTGTCCATAAGTGTACCTTCGATAGCTTTAACATCAAGCGGTGATGGAAGGTAGTCAATAACTGCATCAAGCATTAATTGAACACCTTTGTTTTTAAATGCTGAACCACAAAGAACTGGATAAAAATCAACATTAACCGTTGCAGTCCGAATAGCTTTTTTCAATTCGTCTTGAGAAATCTCTTCACCTTCAAGGTATCTCTCCATCAAATCTTCATCAGTTTCCGCAACAGCTTCAACTAATTTTGTGCGCCATTCTTCAGCAAGTTCTTGATACTCTGCTGGAATTTCTTCTTCACGAATGTTCATACCTAAATCATCTTCGTAAATTTCAGCTTTCATTTTAACTAAGTCGATGATACCTGTAAAGTTGTCTTCAGCACCAATCGGTAATTGGATCGGGTGTGCATTAGCTTGTAAACGGTCATGAATGGTTCCGACAGAATATAAGAAATCTGCACCGGTTTTATCCATTTTGTTTACAAAGACAATACGAGGTACACCATAAGTTGTTGCTTGACGCCAAACCGTTTCAGTTTGAGGTTCAACACCTGATTGAGCATCAAGTAAAGCAACTGCACCATCTAATACACGAAGAGAACGTTCAACTTCAACAGTGAAGTCCACGTGACCAGGTGTATCGATGATGTTAACGCGATGGTCGGCCCAAGCAGCAGTAGTTGCAGCAGAAGTGATTGTAATACCACGTTCTTGTTCTTGTTCCATCCAGTCCATTTGAGCGGCTCCCTCATGGGTTTCGCCAATTTTATGGATACGGCCAGTATAATAAAGAACACGCTCAGTCGTTGTTGTTTTACCAGCATCGATATGGGCCATGATTCCAATATTACGGGTTTTTTCTAGAGAAAATTCTCTTTTTGCCATCTTGTAATAACACCTCTCTTACTTAGATTTTCTTTGCATTAAATACACATTTTTCCAATAAAGGCATGGCTTCCAAATAAGGAACCCAGCCTTCTTGAGAAAATCTTACCAGCGGTAATGAGCGAAAGCTTTGTTGGCTTCAGCCATTTTATGTGTATCTTCACGTTTTTTAACTGCTGCTCCAGTATTGTTTGCAGCATCCATAATTTCTTTAGCAAGACGTTGTTCCATAGTATCTTCTCCACGTAGACGTGAATAGTTTACTAACCAACGAAGCGCAAGAGCTGTACGACGTTCTGGACGAACTTCAACTGGAACTTGGTAGTTAGAACCCCCAACACGACGAGCTTTAACTTCTAGAACAGGCATGATGTTTTTCATCGCTTGTTCAAACACTTCCATAGGATCGTTGCCAGTTTGTTCTTTAACAATATCAAGTGAACTGTAAAGAATAGTAGCAGCCTTTCCACGTTTTCCATCAACCATCAAACGGTTGATTAAACGAGTAGCTAATTTAGAATTATATATTGGATCAGGTAATACATCANNCTTTACGAGGCATCCAAATTCCTCCTTTCAATCATAATTTATGAGTATTTTATTTTATGTTCAGTTTTTAATGTAACGTTTAGTTTTTAGGTTTTTTAGCACCATATTTAGAACGGCTTTGTTTACGATCTGTAACACCAGCAGTATCTAAAGCACCACGAACGATGTGGTAACGTACCCCTGGTAAATCTTTAACACGTCCTCCACGGATAAGTACAACACTATGTTCTTGCAAGTTGTGTCCTTCTCCTGGGATATATGCTGTTACTTCAATTAAGTTAGACAAACGAACACGTGCATATTTACGTAACGCTGAGTTAGGTTTTTTAGGAGTCATTGTTCCCACACGAGTACAAACACCACGCTTTTGAGGTGAGTTTGCTGTTGTTTGTTTTTTTCTTTTACTGTTATATCCTCTGTTTAAAGCAGGAGATTCTGATTTTCCAGCTTTAGATTTACGAGGGCTACGAACTAATTGATTAATTGTAGGCATTGGTAATTTCCTCCTTCCCTGTGTTTATCTTTTTAGTCCACACATCCAGGCGGTTCTTTTTACAGCAAAAAATAGTGCTGAAAATCGCAACCAGCTTTGCTTGTGGAAATATTGGCCCTTGTACCAGTCAGAACGACCGATAGACAGGAATCTGTATACAAAAGCACCTTGTGAATCATACCATGTCTTTTTTTTTTTGTCAATAAAAGGCAACAACTTTTTTTATTTTTAAAAAAATAATTTTACATAACTGTTCAGTTTCGACATTACGCTTATTTTTCTATAGAAATATGACGTCTTTGCGCATCATCCTTTATAAAAATTCTAATACATCTTTATTTCCATCAACTTCTATTTCTGTATCTCTTTACTAGTGTTGTATTAAAAGAAATAGTCTTGAAAAGGGTATTTTCGCAGAGGCCGAAAAGATTCGATCAGATTAGTTGGTGCGGATTGAGGTTTGTCAGGATAAATCACATTAAGGACCTTAACTAGGAGGGAAAAACAAACTTAAGGTCCTTAAACATCTGTTGTGGACCTCAAAGATGTGTCAAATTAAACTTAAGGTCCATAAACCCTTTATAAGGTCCTTAACGTTGAATACTTTTCACTCTCATAGTCTATCAATCCATTTATTGAGAGAGAATCCATTTTGTGCTTTTCGGCGAAGCCAAAAAAGGTCTGAAAAACAGCTTTTTCAAAAAAATGTTTTGTTTAAAATCTGCGTACATTTCTTATAACTAACAAAAGCATACACAAGAAAGCTGGGTGGATCAAAAGATGTTCGAATTTGCATACTTTTTATTGATTGGATGGCTTGGTTGTTGTTTTGGTTCTTTTTTTATGGTTATTGGGTTAAGAGTTCCTTTGGGACAATCCATTATTCGGCCTGCTTCTCATTGCACACATTGCCAGCATTCGCTTGGTCCTATGGAATTGATTCCTGTTTTTTCTTTTCTGCTTCAAAAAGGANNAGGACGATGTCGTTATTGCCGCACTCCATTTTCGTTCTATTATCTTTTAATCGAGATTGGGACTGGGCTGCTTTTTATTCTGATTGCGTTTGTTTTTACTGCACAGCCGCAAGAACTTTTTTTAATGTACGTGCTGACTGCTTTTAGTTTAGTTTTCAGTATAACCGATCTGCATTATCGATTATTACCAGATTCGCTTATGGCCTTTTTCTTCATATTGGTGATGATCGGCCGAATTTGGTATCATCCGCTCACGATTTCCTATTATCTATTCAGCGGGTTTTTCTATTTTAGTTTATTTTATATCTTATACTATCTTACAAATCAAGCCATTGGCGGAGGTGATGTGAAGCTGTTTGGTGTGCTTGGCTTATTGTTGGGTTTCAGACTTATGCTGTTTACCCTTTTTGCCGCTTCTTTATCGCTATTGCTACTTGCCGGTATTCTCTTGCTGTTAAAAAAAATCACACGGCAAACCTTGCTGCCGTTTGCACCTTTTATCTTTTTCGGTGTCTTCATTTCTATCCGGTATGGTGATGCTTTCTTAACACTAGCTGAGAAGCTGTTTAATTGATCCCATCAACCAGGGCAAAAGCATGCTTACTCCTTTTGCCCTGACAGTTTTTAACTTGGTTCGCTACCCCTCAGCTGTTACTTTCAGCAAAATGCGCCCTCGTCCATGTCCAGTCTCACTTTGTATCATAGCTTCTCGCACCTTTTCCAATGGATACGTCTTTTCAATTTCCGTCTTGATCGTTCCTTCAGCCATCAATTCTGCTAGTTGATCCAGTTCACTTAGTGTTGGACTCTCTTGATTATCTATTCCTTGGACCCCATGCTCGACCGCCGCTTGCGGATTGTGAATACCAACTAAACTGACTAACTTCCCACCCGGTTTGATAACATCCCAAGATCGGTCTTGCGTTTCGCCGCCAATCAAATCAATAACTAAATCCACATCCGCTACTTCTTCTTCAAAGTGTTGTTGGTTATAATCAATCGTTTGATCTGTACCTAATTTTTTTAAAAAGCTCTGGTTAGCAGCTGAAGCTGTTCCAAGGACTTCTGCTCCTTTCCATTTAGCCAGCTGAACGGCATAATGTCCGACCCCGCCAGCCGCAGCATGGATCAAGACACGTTGACCCGCTTGTAAATCTCCTTGCGTAAATAAAGCTTTCCAGGCTGTTTCCGCACCGGCAATAATCGTAGCCGCTTGTTCAAATGAAAGATACTTTGGCTTGTGGTTCAAAGTCGTTGCGGGAATAGTGGCTTTTTCTTTATAGGCTCCACGCTTTGTCCTGCCAAAAACGGCATCACCGACTTTAAAGCCTGTAACGTCTTTCCCAATTT
>DIDU01000124.1:0-590 GCA_002418295.1 Carnobacterium sp. UBA5792
AAAAGGAACAGTCGTCCATGCGTATATCGAAACACCCACTAGAAAACGGGTTGAGGTGTTACGCCGTTTAACACGTATGGAGGATTTTCGCGGGTTGGTTTTTGTCAATAACGTTGCAAATTTGACATTAGCTTTTGAAAAGTTGCAGTATGAAGGGATTTCAGTTGCCGTGCTGCATGCTGAAAAATATAAAACAGAACGCCAGCACGCGCTGCAACAATTCCGTGACGGCAAGGTCAAGCTGCTGCTGACGACTGACGTGGCTTCACGCGGTCTAGATATCCGCGGATTGCCGTATGTGATTCAATACGATTTGCCGCTGAATAAAGAAAGCTACATTCACCGCTCAGGCCGAACCGCCCGGATGGGACAAAAGGGAACGGTTTTAACTTTAGTTAATGAACGTGAATTACGTGAATTCAAAAAAATTATTTCTTCGTTAGACTTAAAACTTACCCCATTATTCCTTTATGGCGGAAAGTTGATTACCGAACGTCCGGAAGCGGAAGAAGCAACAGATGACGAACAAATGAATAAGTCAAAAGCAAAAGAAAAAAAGGCATCGACAAAATTAAAAACGGCTGAACCAA
>DIDU01000124.1:643-2132 GCA_002418295.1 Carnobacterium sp. UBA5792
AAAGAAGAAACACCGCAAAAAGACAGATAAAAATAAAGGTGCCCGTAAAAAGAACAAACTTTAATAAGGAAAATAACGGAAGAAATTCCATTATTTTTCAACTAACCAAAGTATCCGGTTTCAGGAAGGAGTAGTTAGATCAGCATGCTGTCTCGTAAAAAAGATATTTTAGCGTATTTAGAAAACCAAATGGAACCTTTGCCGGCTAAGGAGATAGCTGAAGCATTAGCGTTGGACCGTGCAAATGTCAGTCGGTATTTGAATGAACTATACAAAGAAGAAAAAATTGAGAAAAGTAAAGGCCGCCCAGTTTTATACCAACTGAAATCCGGACAATTAATAAGAGAAGAAACAGAAGACCAGGGAGATGCATTTGATCAATTAATTGGGCATAGTGCATCCTTAAAAGTTATGATTCAACAAGCAAAAGCGGCAGTTTTGTATCCGCCGAGAGGCTTGCATACGATTATTTTTGGCGAAACAGGAACCGGTAAAACGCTCTTTGCCGAGTGCATGTACCAATTCGCTTTAGAAGCAAACGCTTTGCCGGCTGAGGCGCCTTTTATCTCTTTTAACTGCGCTGATTATGCCCAAAACCCGCAATTATTGTTTGGTCATATTTTTGGTGTGAAAAAAGGGTCTTATACCGGAGCAACAGAAGACCGTTCAGGCTTGATCCATCAAGCAGACGGCGGAATATTATTCCTGGATGAAATTCATCGCTTGCCGCCAGAAGGACAGGAAATGCTGTTTACTTTTATTGACAAAGGCGTTTACCGTCCATTAGGCGAAAGCAGCGAAACGCATANNAATACAGCGCAAGTGCAGATCATCGGAGCCACGACTGAAAATTCAGATGTTTTACTGGCTACATTCAACCGGCGAATTCCGATGACGATTACGTTGCCGCCATTAGCTGAACGAAGGATTGAAGAACGCTATGAATTGGTCGCTACTTTTCTGCAGCAAGAAGCACAACGCCTGAACCAAAAAATCGTAATCGAACGCGACGGCTTATTGGCGTATATGCTCTATCCGGCTGAAGCCAATATTGGCCAAGTACAACGTGATTTAAAGCTTGTTTGTGCTAAAGCTTTTCTGCATTACCGGACACATAAAACCGACTATTTGACGATTACGCAACAGGATTTGCCGTTAGCGGTACAAAAAGGCTTGTTGTTAGTGAAAGAAGCTCCTGAACGTTTGGACCGATTAGTTGACCGGCATAAATCTCATTTTTCATTTGTTCCAACCAGTCAAAAAATGGCGATCAATCAAGATGTGGTTTCAGATATGACAGTTTACAATGAAATTGAAGAGCGAGTAGATGAAGCGTTAAAAATGGGTGCTTTGGAAGAAGTGGATTTAGAAGGATTTATTCAAAAAAACCTGACGCATTATTTCAGCGAGTACCTTGAGCAGTTGTCATTATCTGATATTCATCAAGAACTGATTCCAGCCGATATCCGTAACTTGACCGAAAAATTAT
>DIDU01000124.1:2147-4326 GCA_002418295.1 Carnobacterium sp. UBA5792
TCCCGTTTCGCTTTTGCCTTGCATTTGCAAAGTACACTTGAGCGAATCAAAGAACAACGACCCATCGTCCATCCTAATTTAAATGCTGTACGAAAGAAGTATTCGAAAGAATTTCAAGTAGCGATTGATTTATCCGCCATCATCGAAGAACAGCTAGCCATAGAAATTCCATTTGACGAAATCGGGTTTATCACCATGTTTTTAACGTTAGATATTGAAGAACCGACTCAAGTTATGACGGAACAGGTGGGTGTGATGGTCTTGATGCATGGCAAATCAACAGCCAGCAGTATGTTGGAGACGGTTCAGGATCTGTTAGACACGACAGTCGGAACGGCCATCGATATGCCGTTAACGATGAAAGTGAAAGATATGTATGAAATTGTACGCCAAACCATTGCAGCTAATCGTGAAACGTATCAGTATGGGATCTTGGTACTGACCGATATGGGTTCATTGAATGCTTTTGGCGATATGCTGGCTCAAGAATTAGGACTAGAGGTTCGGACCCTTTCGATGGCCAGTACACCTGTGGTTTTCGAAGCTGTCCGAATGGCTAGTGTGGGTCGTCCATTAGAAGATATTTACCAAAGCTGCCAAATGGCGATGGGAAATGCTTCGCGTCCGAGTCTAGGAACAGCGGCAGAAAAACAACCGGCTGTGGTGGTAGCTTGTTTTACCGGCGAGGGCGTCGCTAAAAGACTGGAAGAGCAGTTGAAAAAGGTGCTCAATCCAAACAGTACCGACATCATTCCTATGCAATTTTTGCAACTAGAAGATTTTATACGGCGTATTGATCAATTAAGTGAACAGCATACGATCAAAGCCATTGTGGGAACTGTACCGGTTCATCACCGGAATATTCCTTACTTTTCCGCTTATGAAGCTTTTGATGAGGAAAAGGTAATGGAAATCAAGTACCAAGTGGAAGAACTTTCTCTTGAACAAATGAGCCAGTCCTTGACCTGGACTTTAACACATGTAGGATCGGTCTATGAACTGATGGCTGCCTTGCAAAAAGTTGTACAAGAATTAGAAAAACAGCTGGGCATTCAATTGCTTTCTGGTGTAAAAACAGGTATGATCCTGCATTTAGCTTTCTTGATGGAGAGTCTAAATTCAAGCAAAGTTTTACGTCGATTCTCTAATGCTGATCAGTATCTAAGGCAATATGCTGCAGCAGCAGAGACAGTTAAGGCCGTTTTAAAACCCTTAGAAGAACAGTACCAAGTTACCATTTCTCAAGATGAACTAGCTTATCTGGTTCAAATGCTGATTGATAACCAGCTTACGAGAAGTTGATATATGATTAAAGCTGCAGCAATTTTTTTGCTGCAGCTTTAATTTACACAAAATAAATTAGTGTGTAAGGTTATTTGCTTGTGTGTAAATGTAAACCTATACAGAAAACGCTGACAGATAGCGATTTCAACTCCGGAAAAGTTGGCACGAAACTTGCTTTATATAAAGTGTAGGAACAAATAAAATAGATGGAGTGATTAAGAATGACAGATAAAACAATTATGTTAGTATGTTCAGCAGGTATGAGTACAAGTTTATTGGTAACTAAAATGGAAAAAGCAGCAGAAGCAAGAGGCCTTGATGCAGATATCTTTGCAGTATCCGCAGCAGAAGCTGATCAAAACCTTTCTTCAAAAAACGTTGACGTTCTGTTATTAGGACCTCAAGTTCGTTTCATGAAATCTCAATTTGAAAAGAAATTAGCAGATAAAAATGNNTTATCAATATGCAAGACTACGGAATGATGAACGGAGAAAATGTTTTAAACCAAGCGTTAGCATTAATCAAATAAGTAAAAGCAACAGGCGAAATGAAAGGAAGTTTTAATTTGGAAGAGCAAGAAAGTTTACAAACGATCATGGGTTTGATCATTAACGGTGGAAATGCTAAAAGTGATGCAATGGAAGCCATTCAAGCTGCTAAAACAGGAGACTTTGATTTAGCTGAACAAAAATTAGCGGATTCAGATAAAGCACTTGTGGAAGCACATCATTCTCAAACAGCTATGCTGACAGCAGAAGCTTCAGGAGAAAAAATGAACCTTAGTTTATTACTTGTTCATGGTCAAGACCATTTAATGAACGCTATCACATTCCGTGATATGGCTTCAGAAGTAGTAGACGTACACAAAAAAATCGCTGGCGTGACAGCAGAATAA
>DIDU01000124.1:4346-5288 GCA_002418295.1 Carnobacterium sp. UBA5792
CAATGGGTTGTACTTGTCTTTTTACCGAGAGCCAGGGTTGGACTGCTAGACATTCCATTAGAAAAACTATATAAATCTTAATGCAGTAAAAGGTCTGAAAAGAGATGCATTCTCTTTTCAGACCTTTTTTTGTATGAAAAGTGCACAAAATTGACAGTGAAAGCGATTTCCAAGACAATAAAGTAAAGAAAAAAAACTAAATAAGCGAGGATGAGCAAAATGTTGAAAAATGGGTTATTTATCATGGCATTAGGCTTTGTAGCTCTTATTTTAGGATTGACGAGTGGAGATGAGCATCAGTCTATTACTTTATTGATTGGCATTTTATTGACCATTATTGGATTTGTGATTTATAACCAAGCGGAACAAAAAGAAGATTAAAAAGATGTTGTAAATTTTAAGCAGACTGAGTGAATCGATAGAAAGATNNACGATTCAAAAAGAAAGCTTATCATTTCCTTTACTTTTTGGTAACAAAAAAATCGTATTTTTCTAGTATTGTTTGGTATATACAAAATATACCTATTTTTTAAGGAGATGACCCATGATGGCGATCATAATCTATTACTTGTTTTTTTCAAATTTACAACCCGTTATTGAAATTGACGAAAATAATGAACTTACTGTTGTCTGGGAAAAGCCAAAAAATACAAGTAGAAATAAAACATTTCATGAAAAAAATTGAATCTGTCAGCATTAGCAATAAAAAAAACTGACCCAAAAGGGACAGTTTTAAACGAATTGCAGATTTTTGAATCTGCCTTTTCGAGTTTGGACAAGTCTCCTATTTAAATCAGCGAGCTTGTCTATTTTTTTGTAAAGTCGGGTAAATTGATCTAAAAAAAAGAAATACAGCTCTAAGGTGACGATGAAGCCAAGAAATCACGAACCGTGAACGAATAGCCGAAAAAAGCTATGAGTTCGTCTCTCATATCCGATTTC
>DIDU01000123.1:0-1713 GCA_002418295.1 Carnobacterium sp. UBA5792
TTATCTAGTATTTAGGGAGAAGAATCTTTCTAAAATTTTTGTCATTTTTTTATCGTTTCTTCCTTACTCACCCGATCCTGGTTTTTCAGCCACCACCCACCTACTTGTCTAAACATTCCTAATAAAATCTGTACGTCAAATTCTGGATCAGTTAAATGAAGCTCTTCTTTTATAATAAAATGCTGCAGGTATTCTTGAAACTGTTTATCCAAAAGCTTATCTGTAGATTCTAATGAAAAAACCGAAACCAGATCAACTTGCAGTGTCAAAAATATTTTTTGGTATTCTTCAAGTGCATTAAGAATCGTGGTAAAAAAATTAATGAAAAAGTCGACAGGATGTGTAGTGTCTGTTTGTTGTTCTGCTTTTAAAAGGTATTTACTTTGTAAAGTTTGGATCGCAAAGGTGAAAAAAGTATATTTATCATTGAAATGCTTATAAAATGTTGGACGGCGAATTTTCGCTTCCTCGCATAATTCATTGACGGTCAATTTTTCTAATGGTTTTTCTTGAAGTAGTTTCAGTAAAGCTGTAATCAACGCATCATAAGTTTTTTCTACTCGTAAATCATTTGAACGAATCATCATAATTCTCTCCTTTAAAAATTTTATTTAACTAATCTGCTTGTTATGATAATTAAGTGACATATATAGAAATATTGTTCGTTGTTTTTTTCTATAAAGCTATTATAATTAATAAATGAACATATGTAAACAAACTATCATATGTTTCTTATCTTACTTTTGAAATAAGGAGCGAAATGCTATGGCAATTATTGATATCGACCATCTAACAAAAGATTACGGCCAGCAACGTGGTGTCTTTGATGTTTCCTTTACAGTGAATGAAGGTGAAGTATTTGGCTTTCTGGGGCCTAATGGAGCTGGGAAAACTANNAAATCACGGTGGAGGGAAAAGATAGTTGGACCAGCTCTGCACAAATCAAACGAAATGTAGGGTACTTACCTGGAGAATTAGCTTTTCCATCGAATATGACCGGCACACAATTTATTGATTTTATGGCCACTGAACGTCAAATCACTAATCGGGAAAAAACCGAGCAGTTACTTGAAAGGTTCGAGTTAGATCCGTCTAGTAATATCAAGCAAATGAGTTTAGGAACAAAGCGCAAACTAGCTATTGTGACAGCATTTATGCATGATCCTGCTATTTTGATTTTAGATGAACCAACGAGTGGGTTGGATCCCTTGATGCAAGAACGCTTCATTGAATTTATCTTATCTGAAAAAGAAGCTGGAAAATCGATTTTGCTTTCTAGTCATATTTTCAGTGAAGTTGATGCTACGTGTGACCGAATCGCCATTATCAAAGATGGAGAAATTGTTTCGACAATTGTTGCTGATCAGTTGCGACAAAATAAAAATAAAGCGTTTAAAGTGGAGTTTTCAAAGCAAGAAGTTTACAGGCATTTTATTGAGCAGTCAACTTTGGATATCATCGCTGAGCGTCCTTCACAAAGCCAAGTGAAAATTCACATTCGAGATGAAGATATTCATAACTTCTTTAAAGAATTAAGTTTATATGAATTAAATTTTATTTCAGAAATTAAATTTACATTAGAAGATTATTTTATGGACTTTTATGATCGGAAGAAAAGTATTGAAAAAGGGAAAGAAGGGCTAAGCCATGGTATGTATTGAGATTGAAAATTTAACGAAGGATTACGGCAAACATCGTGGCATATTTGATATC
>DIDU01000123.1:1733-2022 GCA_002418295.1 Carnobacterium sp. UBA5792
ATCAATGGTGCAGGCAAAACGACGACGATTCGACACTTAATGGGCTTTATCAAGCCAGATAGTGGAAAAGTCACAATTGACGGGTTGGATTGTACTACCAATAGCGCCCATGTTAAACAAAAAGTTGGATATGTCCCAGGCGAAATAAACTTCCCGGGAAACGAAAGCGGGATTACATTTTTGAAAAATCAAATGGAAATGAATGGTCGTGGGGATTGGGATCTTTGCCAAAAGATCTGTGATAGATTACAGCTCGATGTGACTGCCAATATCAAAACCATGAGTAAAG
>DIDU01000123.1:2144-2400 GCA_002418295.1 Carnobacterium sp. UBA5792
CTTCCAATTCAGATATTTTGATCATGGATGAACCAACAACGGGCTTGGATCCATTGATGCGTGATACTTTTATTGAGTTATTGAAAGAGCAAAAAGCTCTTGGACGAACCGTTTTTATGTCCAGTCACATTTTTCAAGAAATGGAAGAGACTTGTGACCGAGTAGCTATGATCAAAAATGGTGAAATCATTGATCTAATCACTATGGATGATATTCGCTACAATAAAAATAAACATTTCAAATTAGAATTTAAGGA
>DIDU01000123.1:2470-4101 GCA_002418295.1 Carnobacterium sp. UBA5792
TTGAGGATTACTTTAATGAGACCTTTAAGGATATCGCTCCTGCTAAGTAAGTTTTTAAGTTAGTGAATTGATATGCGTTATGAAAATGATTATCTTGAAATAAACTAGGAGGAAAAATTTATGTTTAGTAAACCAATTTTCAAACAAAGCGTGCGTACAAATGGCATCTTGTGGCTAGTAATTACTTTGGTAGCCAGCGCACTGCTCAGTAATTTCATTATCCGTTTTGACCCAGAAGATTTCAGTGCTCTTTCAGTAGCTGCAGAAGGTACTCAGTTTGGAGCGATTTTTTCTGGTTTTGGCACCATTTTAGGCACACTAGAAACTTTTTACAAGATGGTGGCGATTCTACTGGGGCTTGTTTACATTATCTTTTCAGCCAATAATTTGGTTGTTAACGAAGTCGATAGCGGATCAATGGCTTATACGTTATCAACACCAATTAAGCGCAGTACTGTGATTTTTACTAAAATGGCTTATATGGTTGGTTCAATTATTTTGATGTTTATTGTTTTGGCGGGTGTTGGAATGGGTGTTTCTGAATTAGTGCATCATAATATTACTGGCAGCCCCATTACCGAAGATGTTGAAGCGGCTGCTGATGCGATGGATCGCAATTCTAGTTATGTACGTGATCATTTATATATGATCAAAGATGATGAATATACGATGCGGTCAGGTGCCGAAGCCCGCAGTATGGATACAGAAGCTTATAGCCAATACCTAGATCAAGCGATTTTGCGTGACAGTTACAAAGCTGCGGCGGCTGAATTGACAAAAGACCGGAAAGAAAAGTATAAAGATGACGACGATATGGACAAAGATGATATTGAAATTACTGAAGAGGAATTGGCAATGGATCCTAGTATGATTCTAAATAATAATGATGCCCTTTCAGCTGGAGCGAAAGTCACTGGTCAAAGCCTTAATGATTATCGTGCTTTTATTGGTAAGAAAGCAGCAGAGATGACAGACGGTAAAGAAGCACATGATACAAAAAGTGATGAAAGTAGTCAACTTCCAGCAGATGCTTCAATGATTTTATCCATTGCAGCTAAAGCTGGTGCCGAAGCAATTGACACTACAGAAACAAATATTCAAGACAATATGAGCTTGCTAAAAGGTGACGCTGCTTTAAAGGCTGGTGCCGAAGCAGCTAATGTCTCGGAGGATCAATTAAAAGACTTGATCAACAGTTCGATGGTCAATGCTGCTTTGACATCAGATAATGCCATGAGCTTTGACATCGAAACATTCATTTGGCTGAATGTTGGAGCATGTCTCTTGATCTTAGCGATGGGAAGTATTTCTTTCTTTGCAAGCACTGTATTTAACCGCAGCAATCAAGCGATGATTCTAGGTGCTGGCTTGCCGTTTGCTTTCTTCTTGATCAGTATGGTCATTGAACAAAGCGATAGTTTGGAAAATTTGAAATATTTTTCATTGACTACTTTATTTAAAACTGACGAGATCTTAAGCAATGGCGATTTTGGGATTCCGTTACTGATTTTGGGAGGTATCGCTGCCGTCTTATTCGCAATCTCCAATGTGATTTTCTGCAGAAAAGATCTACCACTATAACTAAAATCAAATAAACTTCCATGCTTTTGTTGTATACGAATCATTAAAAG
>DIDU01000020.1:0-4297 GCA_002418295.1 Carnobacterium sp. UBA5792
CATTTCTATTTCATCCCATCTTTCTTCATGCAATTTCTGTAAAGCTCATGTTATACTGACTGTAAACACTAAACTCATTTGATTTTGCTTATTTATACTAGGTTATTTCCACATTTACACATAGAATAGTATAACAGATTCTCGAATCTTCGTATACTTATCTGTGGTGGTTTAAGTAAGCAATATTGGGACAGGAGGCAAATAAATGGAAAAAAAGAATCTTCAGGAAAAAACTGTCTTTTCTCAAAGATACCTCGTGATAAATGAAGTCTTTAATGCTGTGACACATGGAATCGGTTTTGGATTAAGCATTGCCGGATTGGTCATTTTATTGTATAAAGGCTCTCAAACTGGATCTGCTCTTGAAATCGTTTCGTATGCCATCTATGGTTCGACTCTTATTCTCTTGTACCTTTGTTCTACGCTTTACCATAGTTTAACCTTTACACGAGCCCGTAAATTATTTAAAACGTTTGACCATATGAGTATTTTTCTCTTAATTGCCGGCACTTACACTCCTTATACACTTATTACGATCGGTGGCCCAATGGGTTGGACTTTCTTTGGTATTGTATGGGGCATTGCTATTCTCGGTGTTATTTATAAAGCCATTTGGATCAATCATCTTCAGAAATTCTCTACTTGGATTTATATAGCTATGGGTTGGCTTTGTGTTTTTGCCTTAAAGCCCATTTATCAAGGGTTAGGTTCTCAAGGCTTTTTACTGCTTGTCTTAGGCGGTTTATCGTTTACGATTGGCGCTATTTTTTATAGTCTTCGAAATGTTCGGTTTATGCACGTGCTTTGGCACCTATTTGTATTAGCCGGTACTGCTTTTATGTACTTTTCTATTCTCTTTTATGTTTAAATTTGAAGCCACTAAAAACGCCTTAGGATAAAAGTCCTAAGGCGTTTTTAGTTCTATTTCATTTTCTTCGATAGGTTTCAAATATATGGGCGTACTTATTGCGCTCATCGACTATTCCTGTATCCGCATCAACCAATTGCCATTTAGACCAATCCAGATCCGGCATAAAGGTATCTCCTTCGAACTCACCATCGATTATTGTCCGATACAACACANNCTTTTCTCAAACAATTTAAAAATATCCGAACCACCAGTAATAAAAGTAATGCCTTCATAATGATCTGCAAAGTCCAGTACTTCTTTCGGACTGTGCATCACCAATACCCCTTCTGCTTGATACTTTTCATCTGTCGTCATCACAATATTGATACGATTAGGTAAAGGCCGCTTATTCATTCCTTCAAATGTCTTTCTTCCCATTACAACCGCATTTCCCTGAGTTTTCTCTTTAAAAAACTTTAAATCATTTGGTAAACGCCAAGGAAGCGTTCCTTTATTTCCGATCAGACCCTGTTGGTCTTGTGCCCATAAAAATGCAATCATTTTTTTCACCACTTTTGTTTTATTGTTTAAACTGCGATTGGAGCTTTGATACCAGGATGGGGCTGGTAATCTTCCAATAGAATATCTTCCATTTCAAAATCAAACATACTTGTTTTTTCTTCATTTAATTTTACAGTTGGAAACTCTTTTGGTTCTCGAGTTAGCTGTTTTTCCATTTGTTCCATATGATTTAGGTACAAATGGGCATCACCTAAAGTATGAACAAATTCTCCTACCTTTAAACCTGTTTCATGAGCAATAAGATGGGTTAGCAGCGCATAGCTGGCAATATTAAAAGGTACACCTAAGAAGATATCTGCACTTCTTTGATAAAGTTGACAACTTAACTTTCCATCCGCTACATAGAATTGGAAAAGTGTATGACAAGGCGGTAAAGCCATACCTGGTACATCTTCAGGATTCCAAGCAGATACGATTAATCTTCTGGAATCAGGAGATTTTTTGATCATATCGATTACATCTTTTAATTGATCGATTGTTTCGCCTTGAGAAGTTTTCCAATTCCGCCATTGGGAACCATAAACATTGCCCAGTTCTCCATATTGAGCAGCGAATCGTTCATCATCTAAGATACGCTGACAAAAATCAGCTTTTTCACTTTGATAAACTACATTAAAATCCTCATCTTTTAGGGCTCTTCGGCCAAAATCAGTCATATCTGGACCTTCGTAATCTGCGCTTTTCACATAACGCTCGAATGCCCATTCATCCCAGATATGATTATTATGCTGTAAAAGGTAGCGTATATTTGTGTCACCTTTGATAAACCAAAGCAATTCACTTTTGATTAATCCAAAAGGAACTCGTTTTGTCGTCAATAAAGGAAACCCTTTTTGCAGATCAAAACGCATTTGGTAACCAAATAGGCTTTTTGTGCCTGTTCCAGTTCTATCTGTTTTCAAAGTGCCTTCTTTTAAAACTTTTTTCCCTAAATTTAAATATTCAGTCTCCAAGGTTGTTCCTCCTACTTGCCTTTAATTGCTCTCAAATTGACTCAGGTATTCCCAACGGGCCATTTTTTCTTCTAATTCCTTCTCATTCAACGTCAAAGATTCTTGAAGTTCTTGCAACAGTGCAAAATCACTGCTATTTTCACTCATCTTTTTTTGTATTGTTTCAATTTCGCTCTCTAACTCAAAAAGCTCATCTTCAATGGTCTCCCATTCTTTTTGTTCAGTATAGGTTAATTTCTCTTTAACGTCTTTACTTTTTGAAGCTTTTGGTTTTTCTTCAGAAATGGATTTTTTATGCTCTGAGTTTTTTTCTTGATTGGCTGTTTTTTCCATTTCTTCTTCTGCAATAAACGTGGTGATATTCCCATAATAAGGAACAACTTTTCCTTCACCTTCAAATATTAATAATTTTTCAGTGGTTTTATCAAGAAAATACCGGTCATGCGAAACCGAGATGACGGCTCCGGGGAACGTCTCAATGTAATCTTCCAAAACAGTTAATGTAGCAATGTCCAAGTCATTTGTAGGCTCGTCTAATAATAAAACATTTGGCTGCTGCATCAATAATTTTAACAAATACAACCGTCTTTTTTCTCCACCGGATAGTTTGCCAATCAGTGTTCCATGACTAGATTTTTCAAATAAAAATTGTTCTAACAAATTAGTCACGCTGATTCTTTCTCCGTTAGAGGTTTCGACTTCTTCTCCTACTTCTTGTAAAAATGAAATAACTCGTTTGTTAGGATCCATTTCTTCAGTGGTTTGAGTATAGTACGCAATTTTAACTGTTTCGCCTACAACTAGTGTACCAGAATCTAACGGGATACGGCCTGCTAAGACGTTTAGCAACGTTGACTTTNNGCACCGTTTTTGCCGCTGATTCCAATGCGGTCTTTTGCTTGAATCAATAAATTAAACTCTTTAATAATAGGGTGTCCTGCAAACGTCAAAGAAGCCTGTTGTAAATCGAGAACACGTTTTCCAATACGTGCTCCTTCTAAATTCATTTCAACCGATTCATCACTTTTTACTTGATGCAAGTTTTCTTCTAAGTCATTAAAACGATTGATACGCGCCTGTTGTTTTGTTGAACGGGCTTTTGCTCCTGTCCGCATCCAAGCCAGCTCTTTTGTATACAATTGTTTGCGCTTATGCTCCGCCCGAATAGAAGCCTCTTGTCGTTCTGCTCTGGCTTTAATATAGGCTTCATAGTTGCCGGTATACATAATGGCTTGACCATGCGAAAGTTCGATCATTCGATTCACGATTCGGTCTAAGAAATACCGGTCATGGGTCACTAACAAGAGCGCTCCTCGGTAAGCACTTAAGTAGTTTTCAAGCCAAGTAATCGTTTGGAAATCCAGGTGGTTTGTTGGCTCATCCAATACCAATAAATCGGGCTCTTGTATCAACACTTGAGCTAATCCGACTCGTTTTCTTTGTCCGCCTGACAGCGTCGCAATGGATTGATCTAAATCGACGATGCCTAATTTGCTTAAGATGGTTTTAGCATTTGTTTCTGCCAACCACGCATCATGATCATTCATCGCCTGTTCTGCTTTTGAATACGCATTTTGGTAAGCCTCGTTCATCGGATCGAGTGTCAGATGTTCTAACGCTTTTTCATAATTTCTCAGCGCTACTAAAATCGGTGTATCTCCTTCAAAAAGAGCATCAAAAACAGTTTGTTCAGATTTTAATTCTGGTTCTTGCAATAAGTACCCAATACGATAATCTTTTGGCGTTTGAATTTCACCTTTTTCGCCGCTGTCTCTGCCTGTGATAACGTTCAATAAATTACTTTTCCCCGTACCGTTAACGCCAATCAACCCTACACGTTCTCCAGTTCTAATGGAAAAATTAATATTATCGAATAGAACCTTTTCTCCATAGGTTTTCGTTAAACCAATTA
>DIDU01000020.1:4318-7362 GCA_002418295.1 Carnobacterium sp. UBA5792
CATCATTAATCTCCACTTTCCCATAATTAGTGCTCTTTATTTGATCTATTCTATCTTAACATAATCGAACTGAAAAAATTTACCTCGCTTGCTATTATTAGAGGTAAGTCTTAAAGGCTGCCAAGTCTTGATAGATCGTTTCTAGTAATGTACGATTATAAAAAATTGAAGCCGGATGAAAAGTCGGGAAAACACGGTACTGTTTTTTTGACCACGAAAAACTTTGTGCGTCTAGTGAAGCTACTTCTTGAATGGGTCCCTCATACAATTGTCCATGGACTTGAGTGATCTTTGCTTGATCTCCGACTAACCGTTGAAAACCAATATTGCCCATCGCTAAAATAATCGGCGGGTCTATTTCTTTGATTTCATAATCTAACAAGGGAGCATGGGCTAGGATTTCTTTTTTACTCGGTGTGCGATTGTACTTACGCATAAACAATTCTCCGGTTTTTCTATCTACTTTTTCTTTTTCGCGATAAGGGCGGCTTCTAAATGTACTCGTCATATATACTTCTTCACGGGTTACACCTAAGAACTCGAAAAAATTCATGAGTTCTTTTCCTGCCCTACCTGTAAAAGGAACGCCGCTGACTGTTTCAACTTCTCCAGGAGCTTCTCCTACCAGCATAAAGCGAGGATGTTTAGGCCCTATTCCCCACAGGAAACCTTCTACAGAAAATCCCGCATTGCGTTCTCTTGCCAAATCCATTAATTCTTGAGTTAATATAGTTTCCAATTTTTAAGGTACCTCCTTTCATCCAACTCATTTAGTTGCCTTATGATTTAAAACAAGCCCGTTATTTTTCCGTCTTCTGTAATGTCCATTTTTAAAGCTGCTGGTTTTTTTGGCAAGCCCGGCATCGTCATGACTTCTCCAGTCAATGCGACAATAAAGCCAGCACCCAATTTTGGAACAAATTCTCTGATGGTAATATCAAAATTTGTCGGACGGCCCAATTTTAGTGGATCATCTGATAACGAGTATTGCGTTTTGGCCATACAGACTGGCAAATGCTCCCACCCATTTTCTGAAAATAATTGCATCTGCTTCAAAGCTGTTTTTGAAAACTGCACTTCAGAACCGCCATAAATCGTTTTAGCGATTTCCTCTACTTTTTCTCGCACAGTAGTAGTCGCAGCTTCATATAAAGGAACAAATTCAGGTTTTTGATTTTCAATCACCTTCATTACCGCTTCGGCTAGTTCTACTCCGCCTGTTGGGCCATTTTCCCACACTGAAGTAATGGCTACCGGTATCGCTAAAGCTTTAAGCAAATCAATTAAACAAGCTTCTTCTTTAGCTGTATCTTCTGAAAATTCGTTGATTGCCACAACTACCGGCAAGCCATAGCGATGGATATTTTCGATGTGTTTTTGTAAATTAGTAAAACCTTTTTTCAAAGCTTCTACATTTTCAGTTTTCAAATTTGTTTTAAGAACACCGCCATGCATTTTCAGTGCACGAATCGTTGCAACAATCACGACCGCATCAGGCGCTTTTTCTAGCTGCGANNTGATATCTAAAAATTTCTCTGCCCCTAAATCAGCGCCAAATCCTGCTTCTGTCACAGTATAATCCGCCAACTGCAAGGCGGTATGTGTAGCTAGTACGCTGTTGCAGCCATGAGCGATATTGGCAAATGGACCTCCATGTACTAAAGCAGGGGTATGAAATAACGTTTGAACCAAGTTAGGTTTGATGGCATCTTTCAGTAATAAAGCCAAAGCTCCTTGAACCTCTAAATCAGCTACTCTAATTGGTTTATGATCATAAGATTCGCCTATCACGATTTGGGATAATCGTTTTTTCAAGTCTTCTATATCTCTAGCTAAACATAAAATAGCCATCATTTCACTGGCGACAGTAATGTCAAAACCATCTTCGCGCGGCACACCGTTAACTCGGCCGCCTAATCCGACAACTACATTTCTTAAAGAACGGTCGTTCAAATCTAGGGCCCGTTTCCACGTAATCGTAGTTGGATTGATTCCACAGGTATTTCCTTGATAAATATGGTTATCGATAAAAGCTGATAATGCATTATTCGCTGTAGTTAAAGCGTGCATGTCTCCAGTGAAATGCAGATTAATATCATCCATTGGCATAACTTGCGCATGACCACCACCGGCTGCTCCACCTTTCATGCCCATAGTAGGCCCCAAAGAAGGCTCTCTAAGAGCTAAAATAGCAGATTGGCCTAAGTGACTCAAAGCATCGGCCAAGCCCACTGAAACGGTTGTTTTCCCTTCTCCTGCAGGTGTGGGGTTAATCGAAGTAACTAAAATCAGTTTTCCTTTTGTCTTTCTCTTTTCAAATGTGTGATTGAGACGGGTTAAATCAATTTTAGCTTTATACTTTCCATAGAGATCTAAATCATCTTCCGATAACGCAAGCTTTTCCGCAATTTCAACAATCGGCTTCATTTCATTTTTTTGAGCTATTTCAATATCTGACAACATGCACATTTCCCCTTTCGACTAAAACAATCAGACGCTATATCTTCAATTGTTCATTTTCGCTATTTTCAATTATACAATAGTTGACTCAAAAGAAAAACCTTCGCCTGCTTGGATGGCAATCGAATAAGAAATAAAGCTAAAAACACTCTCTATCGCTACTTTCCATTTGACGAAAGCGATTTACATTCCTATAATAATAGGGGTAAGCCGTTTCTTCTTGTATCCTCTTTATTTTTTGCGCAAGTTGGCTTAAGGTTGGTTGAAAAATTCGTTAAGGGGGACTGTCAGATGGAAAATGGAACAGTTAAATGGTTTAGTAATGAAAAAGGGTATGGATTCATTGAATACAATGAATTAGAGGATATTTTTGTTCATTTTACCGGGATTGAAAATGAAGGATTTAAATCATTATCAGAAGGACAGCAAGTTGCATTTAAAATCGTAGAAGGCACACGAGGACCTCAAGCAACGAATGTGGTTGTGATTAACCAACTTTAAATGAATTATTCAATTAATTGATTGCTTTTAATTATTTTGACCTACAAAAAAACGATAACTCGTCTGAGTTTATCGTTTTTTAA
>DIDU01000020.1:7491-7692 GCA_002418295.1 Carnobacterium sp. UBA5792
GCTGGGTTAGTGTGCTGAAGCGTAGTTAATAATTGTTTTTTATTTTTTTGATTTAAATAAAAAACAACGGGCCTAACCGAATCAATCTGTTCGATTTGAATCAAACGCTGTTCGGAAAAAGTCAATTTAGTTAAATTAGACATCAGATAATACTTTACTCTGATTCCTCTAAAATAACTTAATGTAAGCTTGCCTTCAGAC
>DIDU01000020.1:7738-9414 GCA_002418295.1 Carnobacterium sp. UBA5792
AAGAACGACACTAGATAATCCTAGGATAATACTAATACTAAAATGTTGGCCTTCTAAAAATCCTATCAGACTTAAGAAAAAAAATAGCCAGCAAAACGACCAATAAATCATTTGATAAGCGGGCTCTAGAGAAAGCCGAACTTTTAATTGCCTTTCTATTTTGCATACCCCCATTCATTTAGCACATCTTTAAAATTATCATAACACAATTTTTTTTTAAAACCAATGTAGAAGAAGAAAGGAAAAAGTTTATATGTTAAGAATGTATACAGATGCATCAACTAAAGCTGATCCAGGTCCCAGCGGCGTTGGGCTTGTTTTTATCAGTGAAGAACTGCATGAACAATTAGCTGTTCCGCTAAAAGAAGAAATGAGCAACCATGAAGCAGAATTTGAAGCGGTAATTGCAGGTTTAAATTATTTGATCGAACAGCAACTGACCTCTCATGATTTACTGCTGTTTTCAGACAGTAAAATCGTTGTAACTGCTGTTGAACGTAATTATGTTAAAAATCAAAAGTTTCGGCAGTATCTCCTAACGATCAATCAACTTTTGCAGCACTTTCCTTCATTCAGTATGCAATGGATCCCAGAAGCACAAAATAAAGAAGCGGATCATTTTGCACGTCAAGCATTGCAGCTGCGATTAAAAACAAAGCGTTCATCTTCGTAAAAAAATCCTTTAAAACTTATAATTTCCTACTCTANNTTTTTTGGCACACGCGGCGGGCGAGTTCCCCAATATTGAAATAAATCGGTTCTGAGAGCGCCATTGTATAATTTGCGTTTTTTCGTTGCTCGTTCACCGTAATGTGTTTCAAAAGTTAAATCACTTGTTAGAATGTATTTGCTCCAAGTTTTTAAAGGCCGATAAACTTTACCCATTTGCTTGTAGAGCGCTTGGATTTCTTCTTCTTCACCTAAACGTTCGCCATAAGGAGGGTTAGCCAGAATAACACCATATTCTTTCTCTGTTGTAAAGTCTGCTAATTGCATTTGTTTAAATACAACACTATCTCCTACTCCAGCTTCGATTGCATTTTGTTTGGCTATTTCAATCATTTTAGCGTCAATATCGGTTCCTACGATATCTAATTCAATTTCATGATCGATTGCTGCTTTGGCTTCCGAACGCACTTCTTTCAAAATCGATTGATCAAACCATTCCCATTCCTCAAAAGAAAAACTACGGTTAAGACCCGGTGCAATATTCCGGCCAATCAATGCAGCTTCGATTGGAAGTGTTCCTGAACCACAAACTGGATCATAAAACGGCCGATCTTTGCGCCAAGTTGTCAGCGAGATCAATGCTGCTGCCATATTTTCTTTTAATGGCGCCCCACCCTTAGCGATTCGATAACCGCGTTTAAATAAACTAGGCCCGGTAGTGTCTAATGTCAAAGTTACTTTGTCTTTTAATAGCGCAACTTCTAATTGATACAAGGCTCCAGTTTCAGGTAATCTCGTCCGGCGATGATAAACTTCGCTCAAACGATCCACGATAGCTTTTTTTACTAATGCTTGACAATCAGACACACTGTAAAGAGTCGACTTGATTGATTTGCCCGCTACTGGAAAATTAGCATCCATTGGCAAATAATCTTCCCAAGGCAATGCTTTTGTCTTTTCAAACAGTTCATCAAACTCATAAGCGTCAAATTCTCCTACAATGATCT
>DIDU01000020.1:9423-9658 GCA_002418295.1 Carnobacterium sp. UBA5792
GTAAATAAGACTTTGCCGTTTTCTACTTGGCATTCATAACCCATGCCACGTAACTCTTTCCCAACTAAGGCTTCTATACCGCTAGCTGCAGTTGCAACAAGTTGAAATTGTTTCATTATTTTTTCTCCAATTCTTTTTTTAATTCGTTTTATGAAGAGCATCGAAAAGCAAAGATAAATGGTTCTTTGTTAAGTCGTATTGGTAATTCTTAGATAATGAAATTTCCTCCGGAATT
>DIDU01000020.1:9665-14862 GCA_002418295.1 Carnobacterium sp. UBA5792
TTACATGGCTGCAAGCAGCCACTGTTCCTCCGAAAATTTCAAAATTGTGAAATAAATTCATTTTGCTTACCAACACCAAAAATAAGAGAACCAGATAAATATAAAACCCTCCGAAAAGGAGGGTTTTATACCTGAATCTGTAAATTTCTGTAAGCCATGTTCTGTCTCAGATAAAATGTCAGGGTCACTTTTATCCGGAGGTAATTATCTGTCTGCAATTACTGCCTCTTCCATCGGTTCAATTCCCTAGGAAAAGTGCCCCTACCAAAGTTTGGGTTGCTCGCTCGAGGGGTTTACCGCGTTCCACCAATACCGTTTCCCGCATTGCTTCGTCACTGTGGCACTTTCAAGAATACTCAAGCATAGTCTAAGACCTTAGCCCTTTTTTCTGCCGTCACTTTATCCAAAGATAAAGGCCTTAGCTTATTGTTTCGCTAAGCACGAACACTACAAGCATCGCAGCTTGTGCGAGCATGGACTTTCCTCAGCCTAGTCAAGCTAGACCGCAATTACCCGAAATTTACAAATAAATTAGTGCTTGTTTCTACTCGTTTTCTTCTGTTTCATCTAATCTTGAACCAAATACGTGTCTTTCTAAATTAGATAAACGTTTTAAGATATCAAAGTTCGTTACCGTATTATTAGGCTGTGCTGATGAATAAGCTGGTTTAGATAAAGTAGCTTGTTTCGTTAATTCATCTACTTTACTTAGCAAACGTTCATTTTCGGCCTTCAACTGCGTAAGTTCTTTGTTATATGATTCATAATCACGAATCACATCATCTAAGTATTCGTCCACTTCTGCAGGATTGTATCCACGCATACTTGTTTTAAATTCTTTTTGCAAAATATCTTTTGTTGTTAACGTTCTATTTGCCATGACTGCACCTCTTTTTATCCTTCATTCATGATACGGCATTAATTCTTAATAGAATAGAATCTCTTAAGGGTATTATAGCAAAGAAAAGCAGAAATAAAAACTAAATTTTGCATAATTCCGTATAATTCCTCTTCTCTTCCTCTTTTGCGTTGTTTTTATCAAATAAAACAAGCGTTTATTCTTCCATTGCCGTGTTTTGTAATTGGTCAAAATCGATTAAGCGGCATTCATAATCGCTTGATTCTTGTTTTGCTAAAATAGCTTTATACAACCATTTGGTCTTTCCTTCGCTTTCAGTATCATAAACCAACAAAGCTGCTTGGGTATGCTCCAACAGAAAAGACTGATGATTTTTTAATTGAGAAGGATCTTTGTACGGCTGATGTGAGACCGATTCAACAAAGTCGGCTAATGTTTTTAATTTCGCTAGTTTCCCTTGATTCTGTTCATTCCAGTTAGAACCGAATTCAAGAAAAGGGAAAATCAATCCCTGCTTAATATCTGGGTATTCTTGTTTCAGCTCATCAACGACTTCCATTGTCCACTGTTCCACTCCAAATTGGCCAGTTGTCAATATCCATTTGACACCCTCTTCAATATAGAGACGAATTTCTTCCTTTAAACATTTTTTTATGACCGCTATTTTAGGATCATCCTCTTTAAAAATCCCTAATTCAAATGACCGATAGCCGCTAACTAATAAATTTGTTACCAAGTCTTCTCATTCTCCTTTTCTTTCGAGTGCCGTATTTGATATAATAGGATACAGGAGTGTGATAGAATTGGTTATAAAGTATCCAAATGGCAAGAGCTACTCTCATGATGCCGAAAAGATAAAGAAAAAGCAAATAAAAAAGAAAGACCTTTCTTTTAGTAAAAGGGGTATGACTTTAGAAGAGGAGTTAAATGAAAGCAATGCTTACTACCTGGCTTTTGGCAAAGCGGTCATTCACAAAAAACCGACTCCTGTTCAAATCGTTCAAGTGGATTACCCTAAACGCAGCGCAGCCGTTATTAAAGAAGCTTATTTTCGGCAAGCTTCTACTACGGATTACAATGGTGTTTACCGAGGTTTTTATTTAGATTTTGAAGCTAAAGAAACAAAAAATAAGCTTTCATTTCCGCTTAAAAATTTTCATCAACATCAGATTACACATATGCAGCAATGTTTGAAACAATCTGGACTTGCTTTTGTCATTTTGCGATTTTCCGCCAGTAACCGAATCTTTCTTTTAGAAGCAGCCCATTTGATCCAATACTGGGAAAACCATACTAAAGAAGGCCGAAAATCAATTCCGTGGGAATAGGGTGGGGGGGGGGGGGGGGGGGGGGGGTGGGGGTTGTTTTTTNNAAGAAGGCCGAAAATCAATTCCTTTAAAAGACCTTGAAAAAATTGGTTATGAATTGTATTATGGGCTATCGCCTCGTATTCCTTATTTAGATATTGTTGACCAATTGATCGCCCAAGTAAGGAAATAAAAACAGTTTTACTGCTGTTACATCTCACAGAATTTGAAGGAGAAGAATACTATATGTCAGAAAAAAAAGAAACGATGTCTCGTGTCTCGAAAAAGCAAAACGATAAAAAGAGACGTTCTCAACCAACTAAAAAGAAAAAAACTTCAACAAAGTCCCTCTGGAAAAAGATTATTTGGGGTGTTTTATTNNAATTGCTGGTGCTGGTTTATTTGTGTACTATGCTTCTTCTGCTCCTGAATTAACTGAAAAAGACATTACGGGTTCCATTTCGTCAGATATTTTAGATGATCAAGGGAATGTCTTCTATACTTTAGGAGGTCAAAAGCGAGAACTTGCTAAAGAAGACGAAGTACCGCAAGTTCTGAAAGATGCGATTATCTCGATCGAAGACCAGCGTTTTTATACGCATAAAGGAATCGACCCTATCCGGATTGGCGGTGCGGTAGTAGCGAACTTTACGAATGGTTTTGCTTCACAAGGCGGTAGTACCATTACCCAGCAGCTGGTTAAACTTTCAGTTTTCTCTACTAATGAATCTGATCAAACGTTAAAAAGAAAAGCTCAAGAAGCTTGGTTAGCTTTAAAGTTGGAAAGAAAATATACTAAAGAACAAATTTTGACTTTCTATATCAATAAAGTTTATATGTCGGATAATAATTATGGAATGAGTACAGCGAGTGAGTATTACTATGACAAACCACTTAGTGACTTAACGTTACCAGAAGCTGCTACTCTTGCCGGATTGCCTCAATCGCCTAATTCATATAATCCTAAAACACATCCTGAACAAGCGAAAAAGAGACGCGATTTGGTTTTAGACATGATGGTAGAAAACAAAAAAATAACCGCTGCTCAAGCAGAAGAAAGTAAAGCTGTACCGATCGAAGAAGGTTTAATTGATCGAACAGAAGAACAAACGAATGAATTAGTTTTCGATTCTTATATTAAGGAAGTCATTTCAGAAGTAGAAGAAAAAACTAATTTAGATCCCTATACTGCCGGATTGACCATTCAGACTAATTTAGATATGGATGCACAACAGCGCCTGTATGATATTTTAAATTCTGATGAATACATTGCTTATCCGGATAAAGACATTCAAGCCGGTGTTTCAATGGTCGATGTGCAATCAGGACAATTAAAAGCTATTGGTGGCGGACGTAACCAAGAAGTGCAATTGGGTACAAACCGTGCCTCAGAAATGAATCGTAGTATCGGTTCTACAATGAAGCCTCTTTCAGTTTATGGACCCGCTATTGAATATTTAAATTATTCTACCTATGAACAACTAAAGGATGAGCCTTATACCTTTAAGAGCGGCGATCCTCTTTATAACTACGATAAAAGTTATTTAGGACAGATCAGTATCCGGAAAGCTTTAGTAGATTCAAGGAATGTTCCAGCTGCTAAAATCCTTCAAGAAGTCGGTTACGCTGATTCAACGAAGTTTTTAAATAATATAGGTATTGACCCTTCTAGTTGGAACAACAATAGCGGTTTAGTCGAATCAAACGCTATTGGCGGAGAAGTAACACCTGTCCAACTTTCAGCTGCTTATGCTGCTTTTTCTAATGGCGGTGTTTACACTGATCCTTATACTGTTTCAAAAGTTACTCTTCAAAATGGACAAGAAATTGATTTAACTCCAGATTCTAATCAAGCGATGAAAGAATCAACAGCTTATATGATTACAGATATCTTAAAAGAAACGGTTAATACTGGAACGAACAGTGACTTGGTCCCTATTGCTGGAGTACCCCAAGCAGGAAAAACCGGTACGACTAACTATACGGATGAAGAAAAAACTAAGCACAATATCCCTAGTAATGGAGTGCCAGATTCATGGTTTAGCGGCTATTCGAGTAATTATTCGATCTCCGTTTGGGTTGGCTACGATAAAAAGTATGAGGATGGACATTGGCTAAGTCCTAGCTCTCAACAATTGCCACGAAAAATTTATCGTTCGCTGATGTCTTATGTTTCTCAATCCGTTACCAATACGGATTGGACTAAACCATCTTCTGTTGTGGAAGTTGCAGTGGAAAATGGGTCAAACCCAGCTAAATTGCCAGGACCTAACACTCCTTCTGATAAGATTGTTAAAGAACTATTTGTAAAAGGGACCCAACCTACAACTGTTTCCACTTCTTTTGGTGAAAAATTAAAGGCACCAAGTGGATTAAAAGCAGCTTATGATGAAGAAAAAGATGAAATTTCTATCAAATGGGATGCTTATTCACTTACAAATAAATCTGATTCTGCTAGTTATGTCTTAACCGTTGGCGGGCAATCATATGAGACTTCTGACTTATCTTATGTGGTACAAAACCCACCAGAAGGACAAGTAGACATCACCCTAGCTGTTAAAGTAGAAGATAAAACTAGTCCAAAAGCAACAACTTCAGTAACTGTTTCACCTAAAAAAGAAGAGGAAGATAGCAGTTCTGACAGTTCTTCAGAAAGTTCAGAAGACAGCTCCTCAGAAAGCTCTTCAGAGAGTTCGAAACCAGATAACAGCTCTGATACCGCTTCTGATTCTGCTAGCGAAAGCAGCAGCTCAGCTTCGTCCTCTTCAGAAGAATCGTCATCCTCATCTTCTGACAGCGATAAAGAAGATGCACAAGAAAGCTCTTCAGAAACAGCACCTGAATAAATACGAGAAAAGCTCTTTATCCCTTGGATAAAGAGCTTTTCTACTGATTTTCTGCTTCTTTTGTTTGCTAGACCATCTCTAACTAACACTTTCTCCTTTACTAACTGTGGAACAAAAGAAAACTCTATAAAAAGCTTAATCTTTTACCATTTTTTATAATATGCTATATGCTATACCAATAAAAG
>DIDU01000020.1:14934-15303 GCA_002418295.1 Carnobacterium sp. UBA5792
TTAGAATAATTCAGTTTGGTTTTATTTTAAACCCACTAATTGAAGGCAAACCGTATGGTCATGGTTTCTTGCTGTACATTGATAACGGCCAAAAAAAATCAATCGATGATGAGCGATACTCCACATCTCAGGCGGTAATTTTTTCATTAGAATTTCTTCTACTTGCCGCACAGTTGCATCCGGCGGGCAAATCCCTAAGCGCTTTGTTACTCGTTCCACATGAGTATCAACTGCTATTGCTGGAACGTTAAAGGCTACACTCAACACTACATTTGCTGATTTTCTGCCAATACCTGGAAGAGATTCTAATTCTTTTCTTGTACGAGGGACTTCCCCGTTAAATTCATCCACTAATTTTTGACAGCAGCC
>DIDU01000020.1:15362-21778 GCA_002418295.1 Carnobacterium sp. UBA5792
GTCTTAATGGCATTCATAATGTCTTCTAACGGTGCTTTTGTAAAAGCTTCTGGAGTTGGATAGCGGTCAAATAAGTTAGGCGTAATTTTGTTGACAGATACATCCGTTGTCTGAGCGCTTAACATTACAGCGATCAAAAGTTCAAAAGCATTACGGTGGGTCAATTCGCACTTAGCATCTGGAAAAAGCTCTCCCATAGCTTCAATTACTTCAACTGTCTTTTTTTTGCTTAACATCTGATCTCTCCTATGTTACTCATTATCATTTAACCAGTTATGCAAAGGTACTTTTGTGCCGATTTTTTTATCTGTTGATGGATTAACGGAAGTAGCTTTATTTTGCCGGTGCCGTTGAGCTTCTTTTTCTACTTGGTCTTTAGAACGAATATTTTTACGCTCCCAGTTTAATAGAATCCGATCCACGTACTTCAAATTGTAAACCTGACTTAAAACGGCTTCTCTTAAAGCCAGCTCAATTAATTCAACAGGGTATTTATCCTCATCAAGCCACATACCGATTGTCTGAATTTCAATTGGCGATAATGTTCTGCCGAATTCTGCTTCAAAACGACGGAATAGTTCTTGTTCAGACAATTCTTGTTCTTGATGGTGTTCTTCTTTTTGTGTTTGCTCTAATAAGAGTGCCAGCCTATCCCAAAGCAGCGTAAGACTATATTGATCATTGGTCTTTCCCTCGGTATTTTTTTCAGTCTCAATACTCAACACTTTCTTTTGAATCAGATCATGAATACACTGAAAAACTTCAGCGGAAGAAATATCCATCCGTTTGGCAATTTCTTGTGTGTCAGGGAATAAAATACCGCTGTCTATAAAAGATTTTAGCTGTAAAATTAAAATCAACTGTTCATTCGTCAACCCAATTTCCCGGTATTTCTTTAAAAGGATAGTTGAGACAGTCGTATTTCCAGCTTCAAGCCAGGCATGTAAAAGTTGATTATTCATTTTTTATTCTCCTTAATAATTTCCTTTTTTCCATAGTTACCACAGATGGCAATTAAGTTAAATCTTATGCATTGAGAAAAAGACAGTAACTCAAGAAAACTTAAGTTACTGTCGTTCATTTATGTTAAGGATAAATACGGTTTAACAAACGTGGAAACGGAATAGATTCTCGAATATGTTCCGTGCCACAAATCCAAGTTACTGCTCGTTCTAGTCCTAAGCCAAAGCCTGAATGCGGAACAGAACCATATTTACGTAAATCTAAATACCAAGCGTAATCTGCTTCTGTCAGCCCGAAATCTTTGATTCGTTCTGTTAAAGCTTCGAAATCAACTTCACGTTCACTTCCGCCGATAATTTCTCCATACCCTTCAGGCGCAATTAAATCCGCACATAAAACAACCTCTTCGCGCTCTGGGTGCGGCTTCATGTAAAATGCCTTGATTGCTTTTGGATAATTCAAAATAAAAACAGGTTTATCAAATTGATTTGCAATAAAGGTTTCATGTGGAGAACCAAAATCATCGCCCCACTTGATATCATCAAATCCGTTTTCATTCAATAATGCAATAGCATCATCGTAGGAAATTCTTGGGAAAGGCAGTTTCGTATAATTTTTCAATACTTCTTTATCGCGCTCTAAAACGGATAAGGCGTAATCACAATTATCTAAAACGCTTTGAACGATATAAGCTACATATTCTTCTTGTACTTCTAAACTTTGTTCATGATCCATAAAAGCCATTTCCGGTTCGATCATCCAAAATTCAATCAAATGACGACGTGTTTTAGATTTTTCTGCCCGGAACGTTGGTCCAAATGAAAAGACTTTACCGAAAGCCATTGCTCCAGCTTCCATATACAATTGTCCACTTTGAGATAAGTAAGCTTCTTGGTCAAAGTACTCTGTATGGAACAATTCAGTAGAATCCTCAGCAGCGTTTGCCGTTAAAATAGGCGGATCAATTTTTATAAAGCCTTCTTTATGGAAGAAATTATATGTTGCCATAATAATTTCATTGCGGATTTGCATAATGGCATGTTGCTTAGATGAACGCAACCATAAATGACGGTGATCCATCAAAAATTCTGTACCATGTTCTTTTGGTGTAATTGGGTAATCGTGGCTTTCCCCAATAACTTTAATTCCTTTTACAGTTATTTCATAACCAAATTTTGAACGGCTGTCTTCTTGAATAACTCCGGTGATTTCGATAGCTGTTTCCTGTGCTAACCCTTTAGCTAATTGAAAAACTTCTTCATCCACTTCGCTTTTTACAACAACCCCTTGAAAAAAGGCTGAGCCATCACGTAATTGTAGAAAAGCAATTTTTCCGCTGGATCTTTTATTCGCTACCCATGCTCCGATCGTTACTTCTTCGCCAACATGGTCTTTAGATTCAATAATTGAAATATGTTTCACTGTTGTAGACTCCTTTGGTTTAAATATTAACTACTTTCACTTCATTCCGTATTCAAAAGTAGTATGGACGTTTCCTATTATAACCAACTTATTCAAAGTTAGCATTAAAAATTACGAAAAATTTTGCCATTCCTTAACTTAACAAGTTTACTTAGATATTTTCAATATCTTTTACCCATTTTCCTTCTTTAGCTGTTACAACATAATACCCCAAGCGCCCGTTTTTTTGTTTATAGGCAACTTCCCATACAGGAACACCTTCTTCGATCCCGACACGTGTTTCTAAAAGTTCGGCAGGCTTTTTTGTTTCCCAGACAATTTTTTTAGCAGCTTGTTCAGAAATGAATTCACCTTGTTTTAAAGTGAGCACTTTTCCTCCCTTTTGTTCTACAATAACCAGTAACTTTTCTTTTTTCTGATTTGTGCCCGATACACTGAAATAGGTTTCTTCATTATTATACCAATAAAATTCATCAGTAGTTGTCATTCCAGCTGTTTCTTTGGCAATTTTAATGGCTTCAGCTTTTGCTTGTTTTAACGGCTGGCGACTTGTATTAAATAAAAAAATAGAAAAAACTATTACAATGGCCATTAAGATCGTCAATAGACTAATTATCGTCTTTTTCATAACATCCCCACTTTTACTTGTTTCTTTTCATTGTATTTATTGTTCGTCTTTTAAGAAAAACGGCAACTCACGACCTAAGTCTTCTTTCGAGATAACCTCTTTTGTCATTTCAGACGGTAAAGCTGTCAACATCTGTTGACCATAAGACGTATGAACCAATCGGTCGTCTAAAACAAGCAGGACACCCTTATCTGTTTCAGAGCGAATCAGCCTTCCTAAACCTTGTTTCAAGCGAATGGTTGCTTTCGGTACAGCATCTGCCACAAAAGGGTTTATTCCTTCTCTTTCTAGCCATTGATACCTCGCTTTAGTAAAAGGCCGGTCTGGTGATTCAAAAGGCAAACGCGTGACTACAATCAATCTTAATGATTTGCCTGGTAGGTCCACCCCTTCCCAAAAACTATCAGCGCCTAATAGGATCCCTCCAGCTGAATGGAAAAAGCGTTTCAACATGCGATCGCGACTGCCGGATAAACCTTGTGCCAGCAATTCACGACCTAAAAAGGCTGAGTGTTGCTGGAGCAGCTCATAAACGGCTTGCAATGTCTCATGCGAATTAAACAAAACCATCATGTTTTCATTGGAACAACGAACGAGCACTTCTAAATACTCTACTATCATTTGAGCAAACTGTTTTTTAGACAATTGTTTGATCGGTTTCAATTCTTTCGGTATCCATAGCTTTGCTTGTTCTCGATAATCATATGGCGTAGGAAGAAGCAATTTGCGTAACGGTTGTTCCCCTAATTGTTTTTCGAAGTACGTAAAAGCCGAATTTAACTCTNNCTCTTAGGGCTCTTTTGTTTAAATGAAAACCACGTTACTTCATTTTGTTCGCTATTTTGAAAAATGTGCTGAAAAATAGCTGTTTGTTCTTCAAGCGTCTGCATCAATTCAAAAAAATCATCCATTAAATGACGTTCTCGCTGCGTCAACTGTTTTCTTTGAGCAAGAGCTTGTTGTGTTACTTCCATTCCTAAAATCGTTACATCTTGCAACAAAGCTAATACTTTTTTAGTGAGTTTTCTTAATTCAAGCGACCAACTTGTTGATCGAACAAACTGTAAATCAATTTGATCTTGTTTTTTTTGTGCTTCAGTCAGTTCTATGTGGCAATACGTTACTAATTTTTCAAAAAAAAGAGACAGCTCTTCTTCTAGAGCTAGTGAACTCATTTCGATCAAGTTTAGTTGAGATGTTTGAATCCCAATATTTTTGGGAACCAGTTGATTTAACCGGCCTAAAAAGCTTTTTTCTTCCGCTAATTTGCCAACCAATCTTAAAAGATGCTGATTGCGATAATGAGAAAAAATTTCGCTTGACGCTTCTGTAGCCACATCTGCTAAATGATGGGCTTCATCGATCACGATTTTTTGAACATCGGGCAACATAGGTTCTTTACGATGTAAATCATGGCATAAAAAAGCATGATTCGTAATGATGATACTCGCATTCTTAATCTTTTCTTGCGCAAACAAATAAAAATCCTGTTCATAAAACGGGTCTTCTTGCATAGTATCTACCCAACCGCGATGGCGAATTTTATCCCAAAAAGGCTGAAGGTAATTTGTTAAATTCAATTCATCCAAATCGCCTGTAGTGGTTTCCGTCAACCATGTTAAGGTACGCATTTTTAATAGCGCATCCAGTTGATTTTCAACAGGATCTTTTAACACTTCTTGGAACTTGGCAAGATGAATATAGTGTCGTTTGCTTTTTAAAACAGCTGTTTGGATTGTAAACGGCAAAATTTCATTTAATTGTCTGCTATCTTTTTCAAACAACTGTTTTTGTAATAAAGTAGTATACGTACTAATGACCACCGGCTCTTGTGGAGTAGCCAGGTAAGCTAGCGGCAACAAATACCCCAATGTTTTTCCTGTTCCAGTAGCTGCTTCAATCGCAAAATGTTCTGATTTATGTTCTGAAAAATAATCATAAACTTCATCCATCATTTTAATTTGCGGTGTGCGCATCGTTAACTTCTGTTGAAATAAGTGTTCTTTTTCTTTGTTTGTGACTGGATAATGGACGGGAACGCGATGTGTTCTCTGCTCATAATCCACCGTCTTTTGCTGTAATGCCAAACCTTCTTTGACGATTAATTGCTTGGGCACTGGTGGGCGTTCTGTATACATCTCGCTCAGTGTATCTTTAAAAAATTGACCTGTTTGCATTGTACAATGATAAGCTAATTCTACCAGCTTTTCAACCGTTACTAAGGGCAACTGTTTCAACTTTTTCTTTAACATTAAAAATAGCTCCGCGGTTACATAAGCATCACTATCTGCCTGATGCGGATTTTCGTGTAAAAAATTAAAGGCTGCGGCTAAATCATTTAAACGAAAACTGGGTTCCGTCGGCAATAATATTTGAGCTAACTCGACCGTATCTATTCCACTGATTGACAACGGCGGCAGTCCGCAACGAACGAATTCTTCCGAAAGAAACCGATAGTCAAATTGAATATTGTGCGCCACAAAAATACACCCATCTAATAAGTTGAAAATAGTGGTTGCGACATCTTCAAAATAAGGTGCATGAGCAACTTTTTGATTTGTAATCCCTGTTAACTGTTCGATTTGTTTTGAAATGCTCACAAGCGGGTTAATATCAGTAGCATATTGTTGTACGATCTTTTCATCTTCAATCAATACACAACCAAACTGAATCATGCGGTCTCCGCTGGCTACATTCCCCCCCGTAGTCTCAATATCTACTACAGCATATGTAACTTTTTCCTTCACTCTAGTCACCTAATTCTAGTTTCTTATTCGGTATTCTTTTTACCTATCATACTATGAAGTAACAGAAAACACAAAAAAACTATGAACCATTATAGTCCATAGTTTCTTATTTTAGTTGTTAGCCAACTGGGTAAATTTCTTCAGCTNNAAATGATTTTCTGCAGAAACAAAGCCTGTTTGATAAGCATTGTCATTTCCGTCAACATCTGATGGATTATAAGGGAAATACACACAATCTGCCTCTACGATCACATCTGATTTAGGATGGTCTCCGTCTTTATAAAGAATATCCATTTTTTCAATATCTGGGTGTTTTGTTGCCCGTTCAAACATTCCCAATTCTAATCCGCCTAAATTGATATCATTCGTGTTCACATTATCAGCTTCTGGAAGAATTTCAATTTTTAATGATTCGCATGGGAAAATTTCTTGCAATTCCCCTCCATTAATACGTCCAAAGCTTTTACTAATTTGTTTGATCCACAAGTCTCCAATAAATTCTTTTTTGATTGTCCAAGTTTCACCGTTTCTAAAATAAAACTTCAAAGCTGCTACTTCTTTTTTCATTATCATTTCCTCCTTGTGATTGTTTCAACATGTTAATTATATCACAATCAAGAGAAAAATAAAGTAAAATAGGTTAATTTGTGAAAAAA
>DIDU01000032.1:0-8531 GCA_002418295.1 Carnobacterium sp. UBA5792
CGGCTTCCACTTTAAACAGCTAGCATCTACATAACGAACAGGACGTCCTTTTAGTTTAACGATTTTTTCTTCGCGAACCAGTTCGTTTAATTCTTTGCTGACATTACTCCGAACGATATCTAAATCCTTAGAAATCTCAATCGTCGTTAATCCACTGCCAAAATCTAGTTCTTCAGCAGTTAATTGTTCTGTATTTTTTTTCACATATTGATAAATAAGATCTTTACGCTTCATTTGATCCCACCTTCTTTCGATATCGCTTTCATTCTACCACATTTCTACTTTGATACACTACTCTTTTTTGAATATAGTGTATCTTTTTTTAAACAAAAAACCTTTGCTGCTAGTAATGGACCCGAGCAGCAAAGGTTTGCTTTTTTTATTATCTTTCAATCCTTTTTTAATTTTCTTCCATCATATTTACTCGAGCGATTATTTTCCCTGTAATAAAATTTTCACTCGTTTGTTGCTTTATTTCTCCTTTGTTAGTTTGATACGTATTGTAACCAAAGCGTTGCTCAAATCTAACTTGGCCCTCTCCTTCATCTTCCCCTACAAAGGACATGCCTCCTACTGTATAGTATTGAATACCGCCAATATCCCCATTGTATACATGGTGAGTGTGACCATTTAATAAACACAGTACAGCAGGATATTCACTGATCATTTTTATTAAGCGATTCGACTCAGGTAAAATAGGCGTACTGCTTTGACCTTCTAATAAATGATGATGTGTCATTAACACAATAGGTTTATCTTGAAATTCTTTTAATTGTTCTTCTAACCAACTAAATTGGCTATCTGTCATACTGCCATCTGATCTTTCATAAACAGAATTATCAAATGAAATAACATGAAATTCATCAAATGTTTTTACTATGTTATAAGGCTGATTTGATGGAGCTTCATTAAGCCATCCTACGCGAAAATTTGGTTTAATATCGTGGTTCCCAAGCGTAACGACAATCGGTATATCTCCTATTTCTTGAGATAACCATTCTTTTAAATAAGCATAGTCTTCAACACCGCCATCTTCTGTTAAATCCCCACTAATTAACAGTAAACCAATCGTCATTTTTTCTTTAACATGATCTAAACATATTTTTAATTGTCTTAAAGGATTATCCATTTTCCAAATCATCCCTTTATAGCCCATTTCAAACTGATTATAGCTTTTTCTAAAATGGATATCTGAGATATGTAATATATTCATTTTATCGTAATCTCTTTCTTAAAATTCCCGTAATGAAATCAAGCATAAATACGGTTAACACTACACCGAGTAAAATAATGCTAACTTTTCCCCAACTACGGGTTTGAATCGCAAAAATTAATGGCGCTCCAATTCCACCAGCACCTACTAAACCAAGTGTCGCAGCACTTCTTACTGCAATTTCAAAATGATTAAGTGAAAGTGAGGTATAAATCGGCATCAAAGAAGGTATTCTGACATAAAAAAATGTTTGCCAAAAATTGGCACCTACTGCTTCAGCATNNGTGTATAACTTGCCTAACATTCCAATATGATGAACTCCGATTGCCATCACACCCGCAAAAGGCCCTGGTCCAACCACTTTAACAAAAATAATAGCAAAAACTAATTCTGGAAAAGCACGTAAGACATTACAAACAAATTTTCCGATTTTTGAAACAAAGGGTGCAGATTTCCATAAATTTGATGCGCTTAATAAGGTAAATGGAATGGCTAATACTGNNATACTGTTCCAATCGCTGTTCCTAAAAAGGCAATTCCTATTGTCAAAAGGAGCAAACTAATTAAATCTTCTCCACTACCATCGTATACAAAAGACCAATCTGGTTGGCTCAATCCTTTTAAAACATCTAATCCCATAGACAAAGAAAAGGTACTTAACCCAGAATAATCAATACTAACTGCTGAATAACTAAGTAATACCAATAAGAGAATTAGAAAAAAGATTGTTTTTTTACTCATATCTTTAATCATCATGCTAAAGCACCTCTTACTCTTTCACTTATTTTATCCACAATTGCAACTGTAACTAAAATGGTTAGAATGATAATTGAGACCCGCTCATACGTCATTAAAGCAAGAGATGAGTTTAGAATCACACCGATTCCTCCAGCTCCAACATACCCTAAAACAGTCGATGCTCTAACATTTACTTCAAAAGCATAAAATGAATAACTAGCAAATTGACTAAAAACTTGTGGTGCAATGGCCCATACTGCTATTTGAGTTCTAGTTGCTCCAACTGCAAGTTGTGCTTCAATTGGCTCAAAATCAATTGTTTCAATAGATTGGAACATTAACTGGGAGACCATCCCAAATGTAAAAATAGCTATTGTCAAAACACCTGTGGCTTCACCGATACCAAAAATAGCAACCAATAACGCAGCTAAAAGCAAAGTTGGAATGGTTCGTACCAAACTTAATATAAAACGGCAAATCATTGAAACAAAGTTATTCCCTGTCACAACTGGTGTTGCTAAAAAACTAACGGGTATGGCTACTACCACACCTAAAAAAGTTCCCAACAATGACATTTGTAATGTCTTTATTAATGGAGTAATTAATTTAGAAAAATATCCAAAGTCTGGATGCATTAAACGGGATAAAAACACAACAATTTGATCCGAATTAGTAAAAACCTTTTGAAAATCTGCCTCAGTTATAACTACACTAAATTGAAACAACATGAGCAAAACTACCAAAGTCATTAAATGTTTATACCAATTAAAATGAACAGTTTCTTTAATTTTCACTAGCATTTCCTACCTTCTCATCAAAGATACTTTTGCCATAAATCGTTTCGAGGCGTTTGTCTGTTAACTCTTTAGGCTTGCCGTCAAAAACAACTTCTCCGCTTTTTAAAGCAATAATTCTTGTAGAGTATTCTCTAGCCAGTGGAATTGAGTGTAAATTAATTAAAATGGTTTTATTTAACTGTTGATTGATTTGTTGTAAATCATCCATAACTTTTTGAGTTGTAATTGGATCAAGAGAAGCGACCGGTTCATCTGCTAAAAACACAGGTGCTTGTTGAACTAAGGCGCGGGCAATTAAGACTCGCTGTTGTTGTCCACCACTTAGCTCATCGCTTCTAGTATGTAACTTATCTGATAATCCAACACTTTCTAAAGCATCCACAGTTCTTTGGTAATCTTCTTTTGTAAATAAGCCAAAAATACTTTTCAATGTACTATAATAACCCAATCGGCCGGATAAAACATTTTTTTGAACTGTACTTCTTCTAACTAAATTAAAATGTTGAGAAATCAAACCAATTTCTCGTCTGATTTGCCGCAACTCTTTCTTACCGGCATGAGTAATGGAACGATTGTTCACCTTAATTTCACCAGTTGTTATCGGTTCTAATCGATTGACAGATCGCAACAACGTACTTTTACCTGCTCCACTTAACCCAATAATCGATACAAATTCCCCTTCGTTAATGGTTAAATTAATATTTTGAAGCCCCTTGACCCCATTAGGATAGATTTTTGAGACATTATCAAAAACAATCATACTTACCTCCACTAATTCTTCATTCAAAGAGCCAAGGATAAAAAAGTTATCCTAAGCTCTTAGTTTAATTTATTCAGCTGCTTTTTCTGTGTATTCGCGAATCGTATCATAAGCTGAGTCGGCTGCTTCTTCATAACCTAAATGGCTCCAAAGCGTCATGGCTTCAGCACCTTGTTCGTCATCTTTCATATTTAAGAATGCTTCTTTAATTTGCTCTTTTAATTTAGCATCCATTGATGGTTGCACAGCAATTGCGTCATTTGGAATATCGCCTTCTGTTAAATATAAAACTTTTAACTCTTTAAATAAATCCTTATCCGGAAAAGCTGAACCAAATACATTTCTAGCTCCTTCAAAAACAAAAGCAGCATCTATTTGTCCATTTAAAACAGCTGTGATTTCACTTGGAATATCGTTTACTGTTGTTAATGTCGATTCTATCGTTGGATCAACTCCTGCGTCTTTCATTTCAGCAACTGGATAGATATACCCACTAGCTGAATTAGGACTCAATGTAGCAATTTTTTTACCTTTTAGATCTGTTAATTTGTTTATATCACTATCTGCTTTTACTAAAATTTCACCTTTAAAGGTATTGGTTAATTTTCCTTCTAAAGGAAGTCCTGTTTCTAAATCCATATCTTCAAGTTGAGAAGTTAAAATAGCTTCAGCTGCATCCATATCTTTAGCTTGAACATACGCTGCTGGTGGCATCACGCCAATATCAACTTGTCCAGAAGCCATGGCTTCAACAATTGTTGAATAATCTGTTGCTAATGTAACGGACACTTCACGATTGAGCACTTTAGATAAATATTCAGCAAAAGGTTTTGTTTTAGCTTCCATGGAACCATCATTATTTGTCGGAACGAATTGAACCACTNNGTCTATTTTAGCATCCTCTTTAGTTGCCTTCGCCCCACAACTTGCTAGAGTTGCTACTGCTAAAATACTTAAGAAGCCTGTTGCTAATTTTTTAAAACTCATTTTGTCTCCTCCTATGGAAATATCTTTTTAGTACATTTACAGAATACCAATATTTTCATTTTTTTGAAGTGACACACGTCACATTTACCTTTATTTTACATTCATTTTACATATATATCACTAATAATGTTCGTGTTGTGACATATTTGATTCTACTATATAATAGAAACAATGAAAGAATAACTCGAGGAGCTTAAAGACCCTATGAAAAAAATCACTGATAATGCTGCCATAATGGAATGCATTGATACTTATAATTTACAATCGTATTTAGATAATGATTTATTGCCCATCTCTGCTTTATGTTCTTTCGAAAAAGACGAACATCTCATTCGCTTAGAAACTCCGTCAGAGTACTTGTATTTTCTTCTTGAAGGCAACGTTAGAGTCTATTCGTATTCTTCTGACACTCAGAACATTGTCATTAATCGTAGCCAGCCTGTCACTCTTCTAGGTGAAGCTTCCTCTTTGTGGGAGCTCATGCCTCAAAGTAACGTCAAAGCAGAAACAGATTGCCTTTGTCTAGGAATCAGCCTAAAAAAACATCGTGGGCTTTTACAACATGATGTTCGGCTTTTACAAAATATATGTCAGATTTTAAGTTATCGTTTAAATTCAGGTGTCAATTTAGCTAACTCTCTAACGGAACCAGTCGAAATTAGATTAGCTAAATTTATTTTAGAAAATAGTCTTAATCAAAAATTTTCTTTTCAATTAACAACTTGTGCTGCAATTTTAAATGTAAGCTATCGACACTTACTTCGAACAATTACCAGTTTTAGAGAAGGAAATATTTTAAAGAAGGAAAAAAACTATTACCTCATTGAAGACACAAATAAACTGGAAAAAATTGCAGAAAACCTCAGCTAACAAAAAGACATTAACAAGTTTTTTTCACTCATCAATACCAAATATGTACAATCAAAAAAACCTTTGCTGCTCGTAATGGGTCCGAGCAGCAAAGGTCTTATTTATTTTACTGTATCAAAAGGATACTTTATTTTTTTAAGTTGTAGAAAGATTTTAAGCCATCGTAAACAGCTAGGTCGCCTAATTGGTCTTCAATACGTAACAATTGGTTGTATTTCGCAATACGGTCTGTACGTGAAAGAGAACCTGTTTTGATTTGACCAGCATTTGTTGCAACAGAGATGTCAGAAATTGTTGAATCTTCTGTTTCACCAGAACGGTGAGAAACTACTGCTGTATAACCAGCTTTTTTAGCCATTTCAATCGCATCAAATGTTTCAGTTAATGTACCAATTTGGTTAACTTTGATAAGGATCGAGTTTGCAACTCCCATATCAATTGCTTTAGATAATTGTTTAGTGTTAGTAACAAATAAGTCATCACCTACTAATTGAACTTTAGAACCTAAAACTTCAGTTAATTTCTTCGTACCTTCCCAGTCATTTTCGTCTAAGCCATCTTCGATAGAGATAATTGGGTATTTTTCAACCAATTCTTCGTAGAATTTGATCATTTCTTCAGCAGTTTTTTCGCCTTCGCCTGAGTCAGCTAAGTCGTAAACGCCTTTTTCTTTATTGTAGAATTCTGAAGAAGCAGCATCCATTGCAAGAAGAACGTCTTCACCAGGTTTGTAACCAGCTTTTTCGATTGCTTCGATAATAACTTCAAAACCTTCTTCGTTTGATCCTAGGTTAGGAGCGAATCCACCTTCGTCACCAACTGAAGTAGCTAATCCTTTAGATTTTAAGATTCCTGCTAATGCATGGAATACTTCAGCACCCATACGTAGAGCTTCTTTAAATGATGGAGCTCCTACTGGCATAATCATAAATTCTTGGAAGTCGATACTGTTATCAGCATGCGATCCGCCATTGATAATGTTCATCATTGGAGTTGGCAATACTTTAGCATTGAACCCGCCTAAATATTGGTATAAAGGAAGATCTAAATAGTCAGCAGCTGCACGTGCAACAGCAATAGAAACACCTAAAATAGCATTTGCTCCTAATTTTCCTTTGTTAGGAGTTCCGTCTAATTCAATCATTGTTCTATCGATTGCCATTTGGTCACGTACATCGAAACCAAGAATAGCTTCTGAGATAATGTTGTTTACGTTATCTACAGCTTTCAAAACGCCTTTTCCGCCGTAACGAGATTTGTCTCCGTCACGTAGTTCAACTGCTTCATGTTCTCCTGTTGAAGCACCTGATGGAACCATACCGCGTCCAAATGCGCCGCTTTCTGTGTAAACTTCTACTTCGATTGTTGGGTTGCCGCGTGAGTCTAATACTTCACGTGCTAAAATATCTGTAATAAATGGCATTTTTATTTCTCTCCTTTGAGTTTCAATAATTTTTACCTAGGATATATTATCCATGGTTTCATTTTAGTTAACTTTCGCTTAAGATGCAATGTATTTCCACTATTTCACATTTGTTCCCCATCTTCATATAAGTTCTTTCATTCAACTCCATTAAAGATAAGAGAAGTATAAGCTGCAGCTTATTCCACTTGTTTTTCAATGAAGCCTACCGTGAATGATCAAAATTATACTCCCTTATCTGCGCAAATAAGTTAGACGAAAATGAAAGAGTGATCGTTAAATAGGTAAAATCCATTACTATTCTTTTAAGTCCTTTAGGGCGTTCAGCGTTCTACGCATCCTTTTTTAGTTGAGCTGCGAACGCTAGGCATTCGGAAAAAAGATGANNTTTTAGCCTTTTGCGGGAATTTCTCTATTTTTCTGTCATGCCTGTTCAGCGTTCTACGCATCCTTATTTTTGGATAAGGCTTTCTCCAGTCATTTCTGCTGGTTTTTTAATGTTTAACAAGTCCAACATCGTTGGTGCAATATCTGCCAAACGACCGTCTTCACGTAATGTAACACCTTTTTTCGTTACAATTACTGGAACCGGAACAGTTGTATGAGCAGTATGCGGTTTTCCTTCTGGAGTGATCATTGTATCTGCATTGCCGTGGTCAGCAAAGATGATAGCATAGCCGTCTTTGGCAATAATCGCATCTACTACACGTCCTAAGTTTTCGTCTACTGCTTCGATTGCTTTGATCGTTGGTTCTAACATACCTGAGTGGCCAACCATGTCTGGGTTAGCAAAGTTTAAAATGATCGCATCGGATTTGTCTGCTTCAATATCAGCTACTAATGCATCCGTTACTTCATAAGCACTCATTTCAGGTTTTAAATCATACGTTTCTACTTTTGGAGAAGGAATCAAAATACGATTTTCTCCTGGGAATTCTTCATTACGTCCACCGTTCATAAAGAAAGTGACATGCGGATACTTCTCAGTTTCTGCAATTCGTAATTGCGATAGACCTTCATTAGAAAGAACTTCTCCAATGACATTTTTTAATGCGATTGGTTCAAAAGCAACTTCTGCTTTAATGCTTGGATTGTAAAGTGTCATTGTCACAAATTTAACATTTTCAGCTCTTACACCGCGATCGAAGTGTTCCCACTCGTCGTCTGTAAAGGCATTCGATAATTGAATAGCACGGTCAGGGCGGAAGTTAAAGAAAATAATGGAATCATTGTCTTCAATTGTTGCTACCGGTTTGCCGTCTTTTTCAATTACTGTCGGAATTACGAATTCGTCAAATTTTTCTGAAGCGTAGCTGGTTTCAACAGCTTCCATTGCACTATGGGCTTTAACACCTTCGCCATGAGCGATTGCATTGTACGCTTTTTCAACACGTTCCCAACGTTTGTCGCGATCCATTGCATAAAAACGTCCAGAAACTGTCGCAATTTCACCTGCTCCAATTTCTTTCATGGCTTTTTCTAATTGTTCAACATAACCAATACCTGAATTGGGTGCTACATCACGTCCATCAAGAAAAGCATGAACGTACACCTTGCCTACACCTTTTTCTTTGGCTGTTTTAATCAAAGAAATCAAGTGGTTGATATGGCTGTGAACTCCTCCGTCTGATAAAAGTCCGAACAAATGCAAAGCTGATTGTTTTTCAATCGCTTGATCCATTGCACTGCTTAAAACAGGGTTTGTTTGAAATTCGCCTTCTTCAATTGCTTTATCGATTCGGG
>DIDU01000032.1:8544-8850 GCA_002418295.1 Carnobacterium sp. UBA5792
TTGATAAACAATACGCCCAGCACCAATATTGGTATGTCCAACCTCAGAATTTCCCATTTGGCCTGCTGGAAGTCCAACATCCAAGCCGGAAGCTTTCAATTGACTGTGAGGATATGTTGCCATATAACGATCGAAATTAGGTTTTTTTGCTTGTGCTACCGCATTACCCATTACTTCGTTACGCCATCCAAGTCCATCAAGAATAATGATGGCTACTGGTGATTTACTCATTATTTAATAGCCCCCAATAATGCTAAGAAAGATTCTGTTTCTAAACTTGCACCGCCGACTAAAGCTCCATCAATA
>DIDU01000002.1:0-1797 GCA_002418295.1 Carnobacterium sp. UBA5792
AGCAACCGTTATGAAGGAAAATAAGCAAGTCAGAGTAAAGATATTAGTTGAATCTATGGATGCTTATGAAGACCAATATAATGGAAACTTTTATCTTTTCGTTGAAATTAAATAAAGCGGTAATTGAACGTGTTTCTCAAATAAAAAGGTTCTTTGTCAAATCTTGTAGGCAATTCTTAAGAGAATGAAATTTCCTCGGGAATTTATGTATTTACTTGTATAAAGCCATTGGACCGCCTGGAGCCCTCTTGGGTCTTCAGGTTCCCAAGCCTCAAACGAAGCATAAACGCTTCGTAATTCGCATTGAATCCTCTTCATGGCTACAAGTAAACACTATTCTTCCGGAGATTTCAAAATTGTAGAAATAGGAATACACTTATTTGACTGACTAACACCAAAAATAAAAAATAATAAAGATCATTTGAGTAAAATACTTGAATGGTCTTTATTTTATTGCAACCCTACCTTCAATGATAGCAAATTTTTTTAACACACTCCCTTAAACAAGTTAAAAATGCTATACTGAGTTTAAAGATTTTTTTGAAAACGGAAGTGATCACATGTCTGAAAAATATTTAACAACACTCAATACAAGGTCATTTATGTATTATGAAACGAAATTAATTGCTGAACTATTAGATAAAGGCTTTTCTGAAAATGAAATCAAAGATAAAGTTTTAGAAGAGAATATTCTTCAACTTCCGAGTTTAGATAGAGCAAGCAAATTTTATCATGAAATAATAAAACGATTAAATTACTTAGATGATTACTTATTAGAAAATTTTGTCAGTGCTGATCAGTTGACCTCAAAAACTCTTCTACTGTATGCCATTTTAAAAAAAGATAAACTTTTTTTTGAATGGATGAGAGAAATTGTTTTTGATAAGTTCCTTATCATGGATATGACATTATCAAAAAACGAAACAGATTATTTTTTTGAGTTAAAAGGAGAACAATCAACTACTGTAAAAAATTGGACAAGTGATAGTAAAAGAAGATTAAGAGATGCTTATCATCAAGTTTTAAAAGAAGCGGGTATGCTAACTCAAATTGATGAAGAGGATTATCTGCAGCATCTAGTTATGGATATTCATGTAAAAGACTATTTGATTATAAATAAAGAAAAGCAAGTGGTCGAAGTAATGTTAGGAGAAGTTTTAATATGAGAGAAATTGCAATAAGATTAGATGAATTAAAAGACAAGATGAATGATGCCAAGTTTCTTACAAATAAAGGCCTTGGAAATGAAGTAGGTTTTTATATCTTTGATTATGATCCAAAAGATGAATTGAGTGTAAGAGAGTATTTGCCTCAACTGAAAAACTTTTTAGAAAAAGAAAATAGAGGCTTTAAAATTCAAGTATTTGATTTATATGATATTATCATAAATTTTTTCGAGCAACGTGGATATTTAGAAAAAAATTTTATAATGGAAGAAAAAAAAGGTAGCGATGATTTATTTGATAAAATGAGGAAAGCTTTGAAAGTAGCTACTAACAATGATTGGATAATTCGGTACATTGAAGAACACTTAGAAAAAGATGCAGTTGTTTTTATTATAGGTGTTGGAAAAGCTTATCCGATTATTCGCTCACATGTCATTTTGAATAATTTACAGACGATTATAGAAGACAAACCATTGATTTTATTTTATCCAGGCAGTTATGAAAATGGTAAATTGCAATTATTTGATAGATTCACAGATGATAACTATTATCGAGCATTTAAGATAACAGAAAACTAAAAAAATTGACAAGGAGGAACTAGTATGCTAACAGCACAGCACAGCACAGCACA
>DIDU01000002.1:2014-4723 GCA_002418295.1 Carnobacterium sp. UBA5792
TAAATGATTTAAATTACTTATATAAAAACAATAACATATGTTATTTAATAAAATTAAAAACTTTATATTTAAAAAAGGAAGTCATGAAATATTTTTATGGCTCTATTTGTGTTGCACAAAAGAGAGTTTCTTTGTTTTTGTGCTCCAATTCGTCACCTTAAGAAAACCTTTATTTTTTTAAAAACTAAAAAATAAAGGTTGAGGTGAAGGTTAATGAAAATAGAGAAGCTATTCAAGAAAAATATTAATCGTGAAATTCAAGGTGTAATCAAGATTGGTCAAAAAGAGCAAGAAAATATCCGTCAAGAACTAGAAGAATATGTGGTAACAGAAGAATTGAATAAAAACTTTACGACATTTTTTAAAGCTTATAATCGATCTTTAGAACAATCAACAGATAAAGTTGGAACATGGATTTCCGGGTTCTTTGGTTCTGGTAAATCGCATTTTCTTAAAATACTTTCTTATTTATTGGATTCAAATTTGACAATCGAAGGAAAGAAACCAGTCGACTTTTTTGAAGACAAACTAAATGATCCAACATTGATAAACCTTATGCGGAATATATCTACTATTCCGAGTGATGTGATTCTGTTCAACATCGATTCAAAATCAGAAGCGGACAGCAAGCAGAACAAACTAGCCATTGTAGAAGTTTTCAACAAAGTATTTAATGAAATGCGTGGCTATTCAGCAAGCATTCCTTGGCTGGCACAATTAGAAGAAACGCTTGAAAGAAGTGGCCAATACATCGATTTTAAACGTTACTTTGAAGAAGAAACAGAATTAAGCTGGGAAGAAGGACGCGATGAAATTTTCTTCAATATGGATGAAGCTATCATGGCTTTAACAAAAGCAACTGAAATGTCAGAAGCAAGTGCTCGCAGCTGGATTGAAAATGGAGAAGATAATTACAGTATCTCCGTTGAGAGTTTTGCCAATCGTTTAAAGAATTTTGTCGATCAACAAGAAGAAAATTATCATTTGGTTTTTGCAGTCGATGAAGTTGGTCAATTTATTGCAGATAATACACAATTGATGTTGAATCTCCAAACGGTTGTCGAGGACTTAGGCAAGCTGCTTAAGGGAAAAGTTTGGGTAGTGGTGACATCACAACAAGATATTGATAGTTTAACAGAAAATATGTCTGTTAGAGATTTTTCAAAAATCCAAGGGCGCTTTAACACACGCATTAGTTTAAGCAGTGCTAATGCCGATGAAGTCATTAAAATCCGTTTGCTTGAAAAAACACCGACTGCTCAAGAGACATTAGTTTTAACTTATGATGAACAAGAAGCAGCTTTAAAAAATAAATTAGAATTTGAAAATACAGCTACCATGCGTTTCTATAAAGACCGTATGGATTTTTCAGAAGTCTATCCGTTCATTCCTTACCAATTTAATTTATTGCAAAAAGTATTCACCAGTATTCGCGAACATGGTTCAGCTGGAAAACATTTGTCGGATGGTGAGCGAAACTTATTAGAATCGATCCAACAAGCAACGATTGGTATTGAAAACGACACGATTGGCAAATTGGTACCTTTTCAAACTTTTTATGACAGTATTGATCAAGCACTAGAAGCTTCTGTGCGAGCAACGATCATTAAAGCTTATCAAAATGAGAGCATTGAAGATTTTGATGTAGAAGTTTTGAAATTGTTATTCTTGATCCGTTATATTGATGAAATGCCAGGAACGATCAAAAATTTAACTACTTTGATGTTAAGTAGCATTAATGAAGATACGATTGTATTGAGTAAGAGAATCAATGAATCGTTGTTGCGTTTGCAAAAAGAGTTCTTGATTCAGCGGATGGGAGACAAATACCTATTTTTAACAAACGAGGAACAAGATGTTAACCGTGAAATCAGCCGAATTCAGTTGCCAACTTCTGAATTAGTTTTGGAAGCCGGAAAGTCTATTTATGATGAACTCATAAGCATGAAGAAATATACATACCAACCGTTTGAAGATAGAAAAACGCTGCAGTATTTATTTGATTTCTCACAATGGATCGATGAACGAGTGATTAGAAACGGCCATTTANNCGTAACCGTTTATTCAGATTATACGGAAGAACCGGAAATAGTTGCCTTGTCTCAAAGAGAGCCAAAAGTAATTGTGCAATTACCGGAAGAGGAAGATTTTGGAGAATTGCGTTACTATTTAAAAATCAATCATTATCTAAGAAGCCAATCTGCAAAAGTAAAAACGCCGATTATTCAAGAAATCAATTCGCGAAAAGCTAACGAGAGAGGACAACTGCAAACACAAATTAAGTTGCATCTGCAAGCGGCTATTGAAAATGCCAAAATTTATGTCAATGGTTATTTAGTTGAAGTAATGGGGACACCAACTAAACGCATAGAAGAGGGCTTGCGTTCATTAGTAGAATCGCTCTATTCAAAAATAAATTATATGGCTGTTTCCTATACAAAAGAAGATTTGGAAAAAAACATTCAAGATAAAGAAATGGATCTGCTGGAAGGCCATTACAATGATGAAAATGTATTAGCAACTACTGAGATAGCGAATTACTTATATAGTCAGCATGAACGTCAACTAATGATTACTTTGCGAGAAGTCATTCAGCGATACCAAACTGTTCCTTACGGTTGGAAAGAGTTTGATATACTGTCGAGTTTGATTCGGTTGATAAAAGAAGAAAAAGTTCAATTAACATTGAACAGTCGAAAATTGGCCGTT
>DIDU01000220.1:0-2024 GCA_002418295.1 Carnobacterium sp. UBA5792
ACAAAGAACCACATTTTTTAGCGAAAACGTAACGTTCATTTTCTTTTCTTGCAAGCGACTAATTTATCGTGTTACTATGTATACGGTTACTTTAAGGAAAAGAGATATTTATGGATGTTAACTAGTTTCCAAAACTAGTTTGTCTAGTTTTGGAATTAATGGTAAAATACAATCAATCATAAAAAATGAAACAGGTGAGATAGTGAATAAAATAGAAGAAGAGCTTATTGAGTGGACACAAGAGATTACTGAGTTTCATTTTCCGCGCTGGGAAGAATTGCCTGACTTTGATCTTTACATGGATCAAGTTTTGACTTTAATTGATAAATACCTCTTTGTTTTTAATCCAAGTAAACAGAAAAAGATTATTACAGCTTCAATGATAAATAACTATGTGAAACTGGATTTAATTCCTCCACCTGTAAAAAAGCGTTATAAAAAAAAGCATTTAGCTTATTTGATTGCTATATCCGTTTTAAAACAAGTGTTAACCATACCAGAAGTTAAAGAAGGGCTCGTTTATCAAGCTTCTATTAGTGGAATTCGTGGGGCATATGATTTATTTTGTACAGAACAAGAAGCCGCATTGGTAGCCATTGGGTCTCATCTTGTAAAGAAAGAACCTTCTCCGTTGCCATTGTTGCCAGATGACACTGATATGAACAATTTAGTTGTGCGAACTGCAACGATTGCAGTAGCAACTAAAATTGTTACAGAAAAAACGTTAGCACTGATTGGAGAAGAAAAGGTAAGAAATAAAAAAGATGGTAAATCGAAAAAATAAAATTGCGAGGTAAAGAATATGACTGAAGAAAAAGTTGCGTTTCTTGTGGACTCTGGTTCAAATGTTCCTGAAGAGTATATTGCATTAGGAAACATGAAAGTTATTCCATTAAAGGTTATTTATAAAGATGAAGAATATACGGACAACGTAGATATTACTGCACAAGATGTTTATGATCGCCTTAACGAAGAAATTCCTAAGACTTCTCTTCCGAGTGGAGAAGTTATTAGCGAAATTTTAGCACAAATTCAAGCAGAAGGATTTAAAAAAGTTATTTGTGTGACTATTTCAAGCGGATTAAGTGGTACAAATAATATGGTTCGCCTTGTAGCAGAAAATTTTAAAGATATGGATATTTTTACAGTTGATTCGAAAAATATTGGAATAGGCAGTGGCTTAATTGCTGTTCAAGCTTATAACTATGTCAAAAATGGCCTAAAGTGGGAAACAATCAAGGGTAAATTACTTGAAGATGTGAAAAAATCTAAAGTGTTTTTTCATGTACCCACATTGGAATACTTGCAAAAAGGTGGACGTATTGGTTTAGTGGCTTCCATTTTAGGAAATATATTGAATTTAAAACCCATTATTACCTGTAATGATGATGGGGTTTATGATACAGTTGCAAAAATTCGCGGGAGTAAAAAAAGTGTGCAAAAAGCCATTGATTTAGCCAAGGAATTTGCAGGGAATGCTAAAAAGTATAATTTAGCTATTGCTTATGGAGGAAAGACGGCCAAAGCTCAAGTGCAAGAGATCCGTGCAGAACTTCAGAAACAACANNATTGAAGGGGAAGTGAGCCCGGCATTGGGTGTCCATACTGGTCCTGGCTTGATTGGAATTGGTATAAGCATCTTAGAGCCTTAATAAGGAGAAAGTCCTTTTAGATCTACTCAAACAATAAATACTTAAACAGTAGCTAACTAAGGTTGGAATAAAGTGAGGTGACCACTTTATTCCAACCTTTAATTTATGAATCAACCTTTTTTAGTGTTTATTTGTTATAATGTAAAAGTTAGGAGTGAAGCCGTTTGTTAAAAACACATACAAAATGGAAAGTAAAAGAAGAATTGCCGTTAAGCGAAGTAAAAAGACAAGAACTAGATCCAGAATCTACTTATACATCGTTGTTTCTTTCTCTATGTCTGCAAAGAGGGCTGGAAACCGCAGAAGAAATTCAACAATTTTTACAACCTGATGAAACATGGATTCACGATCCTTTTATGCTGAAGGATATGG
>DIDU01000220.1:2032-2920 GCA_002418295.1 Carnobacterium sp. UBA5792
AAAATGGCGAACGAATCACTGTGTATGGCGATTACGATTCGGATGGTGTTACCAGTACCGCTGTACTAAAAGAAACCATAGAAATGATTGGAGGAGAAGTAAATTTTTACATTCCCAATCGGTTTAATGATGGTTATGGTCCAAATGTCCAAGCGTTTGAAAGCTTAATTTCATCAGGCACAGCACTAATTCTCACTTGTGACAATGGTATTTCAGGTCATGAAGCTATTGCTCGAGCAAATGAATTAGGAGTTGACGTTATTGTAACCGATCATCACGAAGTACCAGCAGAATTGCCAGCTGCTTATGCTATAATTCATCCACGTCACCCAGATGGAAATTACCCCTTTGGTGAATTAGCAGGAGTCGGAGTAGCTTTTAAGTTAGCTACTGCGTTATTAGGCGAAATGCCTTTTGAGTTACTAGATTTGGTAGCTATAGGGACCATAGCAGATTTAGTATCGCTAACAGGAGAAAACCGAGCATTGGTTCTACAAGGATTAGCTGTTTTGAAAGATTCTCAAAGAATTGGAATAGCGGCTCTTTGTAAGGTTGCTGGCGTGAAACAATCAGAAATAGATGAAGAAACAATTGGGTTTATATTGGCTCCCCGTTTAAATGCGATAGGACGTTTAGGTGATGCTACTCCTGCAGTAGAACTACTGACAACATTTGATGAAGAGGAAGCTGTTAAATTAGCTAAACAGATTAATGAAAAAAATATTGAACGGCAAACTATTGTTGCTTCCATTACAGCAGAGGCTTTTAATATGATTGAAAAAAACAATAGCGATCCTCATGTATATGTTTTAGCGAAAGAAGGATGGCATGAAGGTGTTTTAGGTATCGTTGCGAGTAAAGTTGTAGGGAAAACTGGCAAACCTGCTA
>DIDU01000215.1:0-157 GCA_002418295.1 Carnobacterium sp. UBA5792
CTTAAGGATAGATTGGCTTGTTCATATTCATATCCTACCAGTAAAGATAATGAACAAGACAAAATATATTTTCGCAGTTTCCTTAATAATGATTTAAATGGAAAAAAACGGAGTTTAGAAAATAAAGCGAATAAACCACTATATTTTTTCAAGGCTC
>DIDU01000215.1:362-2805 GCA_002418295.1 Carnobacterium sp. UBA5792
GTTTAGAAAATAAAGCGAAAACGGAAAAACTTTTACCCGATGCTCATAAGCTTATTGGTACAAGGAATATTTCCGTATGCTTCACGCGTACACCAAAAGATGAGCGAAAAGAAAAAGAAGAAATAAAGACTAAATTTAACAAACTCTAATCTCAAATATAACCCAAAAGAGCCTGGCACAAATGTCGGGTTCTTTATATATACCTACTACACACCCAATCACTAGTAGCTATAGACTAGCATATCTATCTTGTTTATTTTTTATATACTATATATTTAAACTTGTTACAGAGTAGAAAAGTAACCTACATTTAAACCTACACGTACCCATAAGATCACATGGATTTGCTNNATTCTTGTCTTAATAACGGGACATGAAAGTCTAAACTTTTTGTACTTAGGACAAGAAACTCTAAACTACTTAGCCAGCAATAATGCAATAAGAAGAAAGTTAATTTTCTCCTTATTGCATTATTACTATTAAAAAAGAACTTATAGGGGTCCCGTCAGGAAAATGCGGATTTACAACGCTAAGCCTATTTTCCTGACGATTCCCCCATTTTTACAACGTTAAGAAAGTTTTAATGGTCTTAAAGAATCTAACGAGACCACTTTCTCCGAATTAAAATGATATTCTCCTAGTAGATTAATATGTTCCCAACCTAGAGGCGACATATGGTGTAATAATTCTTCATTAAAACTACCAGACTGTTTTTGATATTCAACTGCTTTAGTTAGATGTAAGGTATTCCAAATACTAATAGCATTGATGATAATGTTTAAAGCACTGGCTCTTTGCAATTGATGTTGTATAGTCCGTTCCCTAAGCTCACCTTGTTTTCCGAAGAAAATAGCTCTTGCTAATCCGTTCATGGCTTCTCCTTTATTTAATCCCCTTTGTATTTTTCTTCTTAATGATTCATCCGATATATAATTCAAAATAAAAATTGTTTTTTCTATTCGACCCATCTCACGTAAGGCTATAGCCAAGCTGTTTTGTCTTGAATAAGATCCTAGTTTCCCCATAATAAGGGATGCTGAAACTGTTCCTTCTCTTATTGAGTGAGCTAATCGCAAAACATCCTCATAATTTTCTTTAATGACCTTTGTATTTATTTGTCCACGTAAAATGGCTTCTAATTTTGGATACTCACTTGCTTTATCTATTGTAAATAATTTTGAGTCTGCTAAATCTCTTATTCTTGGGGCAAATTTAAATCCTAATAAATGAGTCAGTCCGAATATTTGATCTGTGTAACCAGCTGTGTCTGTATAATGCTCTTCTATGTTTAAATCCGTTTCATGGTGCAACAAACCATCTAAAACATGAATCGCATCCCTTGAATTAGTATGAATAATCTTTGTGTAGTAAGAAGAGAATTGATCACTAGTAAAACGGTAGATGGTGGCTCCTTTTCCAGTTCCATAATGTGGGTTTGCATCTGCATGTAGTGATGAACACCTAACTGCATTCTCATACCGTCTGATGAGGATGTTGTACCGTCTCCCCAATAGGAAGACAATTGTAATTTGTGATGAAAATTTACTAATACGGCTTGGGCTTTATTCATTGCATCTTCATACATGCGCCATTGAGATACATTGGCTAATTGCTTATATGTAAGTCCGGGTGTTGCTTCAGCCATCTTGCTTACACCTATATTCATTCCCATTCCTAAAAGGGCAGCCATAATAATAATCGTTTCTTCTTTATCCGGTTTTCGATTATTGGAAGCATGAGTAAATTGCTCATGAAATCCTGTTATATAAGCAATATCCATCAGTAAATCGGTTAATTTTATTCTTGGTAGAATCTGATAAAGGGTTGTACTAAACTTTTTTGCTTCTTCTGGTACATCTTTTTCTAAGCGTGCAAGTGACAGCTTTCCTTTATCAAGAGAAACTCCATCTAACTTGTTGGAATTGGCAGTTAACCACTTTAACCTTTCATTAAGGCTGCTGGTTCTCTCCGTTATATAATCTTCGAATGATAAACTAACTGATAATCTCGTATTCTCTTTCGTTTGATTCCATGTAAATTCGGAAAACAAATATTCCTCAAAATCTCTATATTGTCTGCTGCCAACAATGGAAACATCTCCTGCCCGAACATGCTCCCGAAGTTCTGTTAAAACAGCCATTTCATAGTAATGACGATTGATTGTTGTACCATCATTCTCGTATAAACGCTTTTTCCAACGTTTTGAAATAAAATCCACAGGTGAGTCATCAGGTACTTTTCGTTTTCCGGATTCGTTCATTCCTCGGATAATCTCTACAGCTTGTAAAAGTGGCTCATTTGCCTTTGTAGAATGAAATTCCAACACCCTTAATAGCGTTGGCGTATATTTTCTTAGTGAATAAAATCGTTTTTGCAGTAAGTCTAAATAATCATAGTCAGCAGGACGTGCAAGCTCCTGGGCTTCTTCGACCGAAGAGACAAA
>DIDU01000131.1:0-2202 GCA_002418295.1 Carnobacterium sp. UBA5792
ATCAGGGGCATTGCCTGTAGCAAATGCATTAGGACTCGCATCTTCAATCACATAAATTTTAGGCATTGGAACTTTACTGATCAAAGCCAATTCTTCTACCACATTCCATAAAAGCGGATACTGTTCTTTGCTGGTAATTTCTTTCCCGTTATTTAAACTCATTACAATATTGGTAGAGTTTGAGATGGTCAAGCCCATATATCCCGCTGCCACAATTGCAGCTAATAGAATTCCGGCCCAGGCACTACTGAAATTCAAATACCCTACTGCTCCGCCTATTATCAAAACTAAAACAAAAAAACCAACCATCAATAAAATCGTTTTTCGCTTATTCTGCTCAATTTGTTGGAATAACATGCTCTGCCCCCCTTCCTTTCGTCCAATCAGATTCCTTAATTCAAGTATACCACAGCTCTTTGAATGGGACTAAAATCTACATTCTCTATTTTTGTCCAATCTCTTTTATTTAGACGTTCAATCTTTCTTTCCTGCCACAAATAGGAACGACAAATCTAAAGAACATTCAAAACATTCGCTACATTAATCGGATCAGTTGAATGAGAGAGTAGTGGTTTAATTGATTAAGCAGAAATCCATGGAAGTCTGAGTTTACGTGCCTTAAAGATAGTGATTTAAACTCCTTAAGGCACGAAAGAAAAGTTCTATTAACTGAACCTACCTCGTTATTAATAAATTCCTGCTTTTCTGTCTTTAGCAGCTTAAAAACAATAAACAGCAGGACAAGATGGGTTCACTAGACATTTAAGATAGAGAAATTTGTAAAACCCTACTCAATAAAAAAACAGAGTAGATTTCTCTACTCTGAAAAAGTCCACCTTTTTTGGGTCGTTTTAACACTTAAGTTCTTTTTTATTCTGAGTTTTTGAACTGCCCAATTTAGAAAGAAACTTTTGGTACAGCTTTTTCTTCAGTAGGAGTTTCTAGCATAGCTTCTGGTTTAAATCCATGTATACCAGCTACGAGATTGCTTGGGAAAGCTTGTAATTTAATATTGTACGTTGCCACACTCGAATTGTATAATTGACGGGCATAAGCAATTTTATTTTCCGTAGAAGTGAGTTCTTCTTGTAATTGGGTAAAGTTCTGATTAGCCTTTAAATCAGGGTAATTTTCACTAAGTGCAAAAATGGTCTTTAAAGAATCCGTTAGCTGATTAGAAACTTGCATTTGTTCTTCTCGATTTTCAGAAGGAATTTGAGTTAATTGATTGCGCATTTGAATGACTTTGGTCAATGTTTCTTGTTCGTGTTTCGCATATCCTTTGACCGTTTCCACTAAATTAGGAATTNNGCTTTAACCAAATTATTATACAAGCTGATATACACTAGTACTAATAGGACAATTATAACGATCATAACTAGCCAAACCATAGTTTGCACACCTCTCTTTTCTTTTGTTCATCGTAACAAATAACGCTTCAAAAAGCACGTAATATGGAAAAATGGTACAAAAAAAGCTCCGAAGATCGGAGCTTTCAAAGAGTTTAGTTTTATTCGGCTGCGTTTGCATCTGCCAAACCGTATTTTTTGTTGAAACGGTCGACACGTCCATCTGCTTGTGTGAACTTTTGACGTCCAGTATAGAATGGGTGTGAATCAGATGTAATTTCAACACGGATTAATGGGTAAGTGTTACCATCTTCCCACTCAACAGTTTCACTTGAATGTTTAGTAGAACCAGACAAGAATTTAAAACCAGTTGTAGTATCCATGAAGACAACTTGTTGATATTTCGGATGAATTTCTTGCTTCATATGTTCTCGCTCCTTTGCCCTGATGCATTTGCTGAACCAGAGTTTTTATTATTTTTAGACAACATTAGCATACTAACATGTTTCTTACCATAATGCAAACAAATCTTACTACTTTTCCAGCTGTATCTTACTTTTATTTCCGCTGGTTTCGGGTGTTTCTTGTTTGTGTAAAGTTCTTTTCAGAAAAGCCTTCAAAAAAGTGTTGATTGTCGGTTGTTTTACGTAAAAACTTGATGAATTGATCCGTAAATTCTAAAGCATCCCCTGTCATTGCGTGTCGCAACTTCCAAATTTCTTCTAAGCGGCTGTTATCCAACAACAATTCTTCTTTTCTGGTACTCGATTTTTTGACATCGATAGCAGGGAAAATACGGCGTTCTGCTAACTCTCTTGATAAATGCAACTCAGAGTTACCGGTCCCTTTGAAT
>DIDU01000131.1:2224-8034 GCA_002418295.1 Carnobacterium sp. UBA5792
AGCCGCTCCAAAGAATCGTTTTGGTCGATACAAAGCTGCCGGATCAATCCCACCACTCAGCGTTCTGCCGCTTGGTGGAATCACTAGGTTATACGCCCGTGCTAAACGCGTAATACTGTCCATCAAGATAATCACATCTCGTTTGTCCTCAACTAACCTCATCGCTCTTTCTAGTACCAGTTCTGCAACACGCACATGATTTTGTGGTTGTTGATCAAATGTTGAAGAAATCACTTCGCCTTTTACGCTTCGTTCAATGTCTGTTACTTCTTCTGGTCGCTCATCTATCAGCAACACAAGCAACTCTGCGTCAGGGTGATTTTTCGCGATCCCATTGGCGATTTCTTTTAAAAGAGTCGTTTTACCCGCTTTTGGCGGAGCTACAATTAAACCACGTTGGCCAAATCCGACCGGAGCTACAATATCGATCATACGATTAGAAATTTTAGCTTGTTCTGTTTCTAGTTTCATCTGACGGTCAGGATACAAAGGTGTTAAGGCCGGAAAATGCGAGCGTTCTTTAGCTTCTTCCGGATTCTTCCCATTTACTTTATTTACATGCATCAATCCATAATAACGTTCAGACGGTTTTGGCGGTCTTGCTTTTCCCGTAACTTTATCCCCATTGCGCAAACCAAAGCGTTTGATTTGCGAAGAAGAAATATAAATATCTTCTTTACTGGGTGTATAATTGATTGGTCTTAAAAAACCAAAGTCTTGCTGTGCCATAATATCTAACACACCTTCAGCAATAAAGAAACCTTGTTTTTCTTCTTGTGCACGAATAACTGCCAAGGCTAACTCCTTTTTATTCATTTGACTATAGTAAGGAATTTTTAATTCTTTAGCAAAAGTATAAATCTCTTTTAACGTCTTCTCTTCTAATTGCTCTATCGTTAATATTTCGCTCATATTTTTAGCTCCTATATATTGTCGTCGGCTTTTATCATTTTGATGTCGGCACCTAATGCAGTCAGTTTCTCAACAATATGGTCATATCCTCGTAAGATGTTTTCAACACCTGTAACTGTTGTGGTCCCTTCAGCCATTAAACCAGCTATTACCAAACAAGCACCTGCTCTTAAATCACTCGCTTCCACTTCTACCCCTTTTAATTCGCATGGTCCTTCTAATAGAATCAATTCACCTTCTACTCGAGCACGTGCTCCCATTCTGACTAATTCCGGGATGTGTTTCACTCGTTTAGCATAAATAGTGTCTAAAATAGAAGACTCTCCTGCAGCTTTCAGTATCAATGGAGTTAACGGCTGCTGCAAGTCTGTGGCAAAGCCAGGATACGGCAGCGTTTTGACTGCTATCGGTTTTAAAGGTTTGGATGCCTCTTTCACGCGAATGCTCTCCTCTCCAATTTCCATTGGAACGCCCATTTCTTCCATTTTAGCTAGCAGTCCTTCCAAGTGCTCAACGATCACATTTTGCACTATAATATCTGAACCGACAGCACCTGCTAGAGCTAAGTAAGTTCCGGCTTCAATTCGATCTGGAATAACGGTATGACGGCAACCGTGCAATTCTTCCACTCCTTCAATACGAAGGATATCTGTACCGGCACCTCGAACTTTGGCTCCCATATTATTTAATAATGTAGCCACATCAATAATTTCAGGTTCCCGAGCTGCATTTTCAATAATGGTTGTCCCTTTAGCTTTGACTGCTGCCAGCATAACATTAATGGTTGCTCCGATCGAAACAACGTCTAGATAGATCCGAGTACCGATCATTCCTTCTTCAGGTGTTCTCAAATACATCGCACCTAGTTCGTTTTCAACTGTGGCTCCTAGTGCACGGAATCCCTTCAAATGTTGATCGATTGGACGCGGTCCTAAGAAACAGCCGCCTGGCAACCCAACAACTCCTTGTCCGTACTTTGTTAACAAAGCTCCCATAAAATAATAAGAAGCTCGTAAACTTTGTATTTTTCCATTTGGCATAGGAATAGAGATCATTTCAGTTGGATCGATAACTAATGTTGATCCGTCAAAAGAAGTTTTAACATGCATCACATTTAAGATTTCAATCAGCCNNGTTACGGGAGAATCTGCTAAAATTGAAGCCGGAATCAAAGCGACTGCACTATTTTTTGCCCCAGTGATCGTGACTTTTCCTGAAAGTTTTTTTCCCCCATTAATAACTAATTTATTCATTTAATACCCTCACTTCATTAATTTAACAATTTTTTTATTTTACATATACTATTCAATTCTTAAAGAAACTTATTTCTTAATTTATAACTAAAAAAATAGTAAGAGACAATTGATGTCTCTTATAAGATTCTCTTTCTACACTACAATCCATTCTAGAAACCGATTGACAATGAAGCATTATTTTAATGTGATTTAATCATTTTGGTTCTTTGAAAACACGGCAAAAAAACTAGACGGACAAGTACACGGAAGTTGAATGGAGCAGATAGGTTAAACCTACATTGAAAAAGCTATTTATAAAAGCCGGTACAACGAGATTAACACGAGGTTAGTTAACATATATTTTTACTTTTTTGTTCACTTAAATACACTGTTCTATGTTACTACACTATTCGCTAACATACAATTTTTATATTTTTTTCTTACTAGAAGAAGGTAGAAAATGAAAATTTGATGAGTGAAATGTGCTTTCTTTCATATAAAATGCAAATTCTAAAAAAAGAACCAGAGCCAAAGTCACGTTAATGTGACTCTAGCTCTGGTCCTAATTTCTTGCTAATGTGTTGTACAGTTGGAAATTATGCTTTGTTTGATGAACCAAAACGTTGCATAGTTTCTTTAACTTTTTCAACAATTTTTTCTTTACCTGGTGCAATAACTTTACGAGGGTCGTAAACTTTATCATCAGTAGCTAATTTTTCACGAACAGCTGCAGTCCAAACTTGTTGCAACTCAGTGTTCACATTGATTTTAGAATGACCATTTTCAATTGCTTTTTTAATTTGGAATTCAGGAATTCCAGATCCACCATGTAAAACAAGTGGAGCATGTGTTAATTCAGAAATTTCTTTCATTTCGTCAAAACCTAAAACAGGTTCGCCTTCGTAGTCTCCGTGAACAGAACCTAAAGCTGCAGCTAGTGCATCAATGTTTGCTTCTTTAACCATACGTAGACATTCTTGAGCATCAGCGTATTGAACTCCTCCAGTAACGCCATCTTCCGTTCCGCCAACTGTTCCTACTTCAGCTTCAACAGAAGCGCCTTTTGAATGAGCATATTCTACAACTTTTTTAGTTGCAGCAATATTTTCATCAATTGGGTATGCTGAGTTATCGATCATTACAGAAGAAAATCCTGCATCAATTGCTTCTTTACAGTTTTCAAATGAAGAACCATGGTCTAAATGTAGAGCAACAGGAACAGTAATGTTCATTGTTTCCATTAAAGCTTCAACCATTGCAGCAACAACTTTTGAACCGCCCATGTATTTTCCAGCACCTTCAGAAACACCCAAAATTACTGGAGATTTTTCTGCTTCAGCAGCTTCTAAAACCGCTTGTGTCCATTCAAGGTTGTTGATGTTGAATTGACCTACAGCATACTTACCTTCTAATGCTTTATTTAACATATCTGTCATACTAACTAAACGACTCATGTATTTTCCTCCTTAAGGAAAAGATATTATTTGCCAAGGTCTTCCCCTAGCCAACATTTTCATTATACCAAACAAAATAAACTATTTCCATACTTATTCAGCCATTTGTCGCGATTCTCAATGAGATTAAAACAAGTATTAGTGTTGATTTTTTAATGAAGCTTTCACAAAACCGGAGAATAGTTTTTGTGGACGATTTGGCCGTGAAAGAAATTCTGGATGGAATTGACAAGCCACATAAAATGGGTGATCTGACAATTCCACGATTTCAACCAAGCGGTTATCTGGTGAAACACCTGAGAATACTAGCCCTTTTTCTTCTAATAATGAACGGTATTCATTATTGAATTCGTAACGATGACGGTGACGTTCTTGCACAACTTCCATATTGTCATAAATTTCAGCTGCAACAGAACCTGGTTTTAATTTACAGGGGTACAATCCAAGGCGCAATGTTCCGCCCATTTCGACTACATCCTTTTGATCAACCATCAAATCAATGATGTTATAGGGAGTTTTTGGATCTGTTTCGGCAGAATGTGCTCCTTCAAGTCCTGCTACATTACGGGCAAACTCAACACAAGCTAACTGCATTCCTAAACAAATTCCAAAGAAAGGAACCCTATTTTCACGGGCATATTGAATAGCAGCAATTTTTCCTTCTAATCCACGGTCCCCAAAGCCGCCCGGGACTAGAATACCATCTGCATCTTTTAATACAGCAGCAACGTTTTCTGACGTTACTTCATCCGCATTGATCCACGCTATTTCAATTTCTGCGTCTTCTGCATAACCGGCATGATTCAATGACTCTACTACTGATAAGTAAGCATCGGGCAGTTCGACATATTTACCGACTAAGGCGATTTTAGTTTTTTTAGATNNAATTCAACACTTTTTCTTCTAATTTGATCCATTCTGTCATATCAGCAGGTGGAGCATCGATTTTCAGATGATCACAAAAGATTTGATCCATTCCCTGTTTTTGCAGATTCAAGGGAATGGAATACAGCGTGTCAACGTCTAATGATTCAATTACTGCTTCAGGTGCTACATCACAAAATGAAGCTAATTTGTCTTTCATGCTCTGTGAAATTGGGCGTTCAGTACGCACAACTAAAATATTAGGTTGGATTCCTAATCCTCTTAATTCTTTAACACTATGTTGGGTCGGCTTTGTTTTCATTTCTCCGGCAGCGCCTAAATAAGGGATAAGCGTAGTATGGATATAGACTACATTATCGGATCCTACTTCTCTTTTCATTTGACGCAAAGCTTCTAGAAACGGCAAAGATTCAATATCTCCAACGGTACCACCGACTTCAGTAATCACGATATCTGAATCTGTGGTCTGTCCGGCACGCATAATTTTTTCTTTGATTTCGTTTGTAATATGCGGAATGACTTGGACCGTTGCTCCTAGGTATTCTCCTTTCCGTTCTTTACGGATAACTTCGGAATACACTTTTCCAGTCGTTACATTCGAATATTGATTTAAATTGATATCGATAAAGCGTTCATAATGGCCTAAATCTAAGTCAGTCTCTGCTCCATCATCCGTTACAAATACTTCTCCGTGTTGATAGGGACTCATTGTTCCTGGATCCACATTGATATAAGGGTCAAACTTTTGAATAGTGACTTTCAATCCGCGGTTTTTCAATAATCTTCCCAAAGAAGCTGCTGCAATACCTTTACCAATTGAAGAAACTACTCCACCTGTAACAAAAATATACTTCGTCATTTTATCGAACTCCTTTTGGTTTAATTTGGGTAGTCAAACAACAAAACAAGGCTCCCTATTCCGTTAAGAATAGGGAGCCTATAAATTACTTTTAGTCCTTGTCCCTTAAAATAACTTTAAGGGAGCCCAACAAAGATAATACAATCTTAAGTTGGCTTCGTCAAGGACTTTATCTTTATTTTTCATTTCTTTGCTGACTCTAAAAAAGCAATTCGAAATGAAGACAATTCATTTACTAGTGCGTGCTTAAATTAAAGTCGTCATCATCGTCATCCGGTTCATCGTACTCGTCGACTACATTCAATTCGCCTTCTACACCATCTGGCAATTCATCTTCAGTATCTTCGTCATCGGCGCCAATCTCACTAAGGTCTTGCTTATATTTCCCAATGTCTTCTTTGTCTTCTTCTTCAATGACTACGCCGTCACTATCTACTAGAAGCTCTTCTTCTTCATCTTCGTCTT
>DIDU01000131.1:8081-8601 GCA_002418295.1 Carnobacterium sp. UBA5792
GGAGATTCATCTTCATTTCCTTGAGTAACTTCTTCATCAATAAAATCGATTGGATACCATGAGCGCAAGCCCCAGCGGTTTTCCCCAAGAGAAATAAAACTTCCATCAATGTTTAAATCTGTATAAAATTGAGAAATTTGGTTATTTACTGTTTCTGTACTCATTCCTAAAAATTCTTTGATTTCTTTTAATAAAGTAGCAAAATCTAAAATTTCACCGTTTTTTTCTAAAATGGCATGAGCGACTTCTATCATTGATAATTCATTTTTATTTTGTCCATCAAATCTTTCAAGTTTCACGAAAGCCACGTCCTTTCAACAGTCTACTCTTTATCATACTATATTTAAACAGTAAAAAGCAATTGTAATTTGTAATTTCCTAATTTTTCTTTGCTGAAATACAAATCGTATTCCATTTGTAATTCTCCTGAAAAAGGCTGATCCCGGTAACTGATTCGTAAGTGACGAGTGACTGTTTCCATGGTGATCATTCCTTGGGGTGTATGATAACTTGTTTCATA
>DIDU01000163.1:0-170 GCA_002418295.1 Carnobacterium sp. UBA5792
TTTCTTTTCAGATGGTTTTTGACCCATTTGCATCATCAACATACGTAAAGTATCTTCATTAATTGGTGGGTTTTTTTGGAAGTAATCCATCATGTATTTTCTTGCCAAGAAAAATCCGGCAACTAAACCTGCTACTAATGCAAGAATAATTAAAAATATTGCTAAACCTG
>DIDU01000163.1:233-4851 GCA_002418295.1 Carnobacterium sp. UBA5792
TAAAGGTTTTACTGAAATTATCGGTTTAATAATAAGAAAAACGAGACAAGCTCGACTTGATTCGAAAGCAATTTAGAAATGTTCTCTAAGTCGCCTTGCCTTGTAAGGGTACTCTACTGTATAAAATAGCCATGTGAATTGCGAAAATCACCAATCCACATGGCTAATTGCTAGAAAATTCTATAACGTGTTGTAAACTGCTACAACATTCTCAACTGTGAACCCGTAATTTTCAATAACGGTATTCCCTGGAGCACTTGCACCATACTTGTCAATGGCTACTGTTGCTCCATCAAGGCCGACATACCGTTCCCAACCAAAGCTAGCTCCCATCTCAATGGAAACTCGTTTGCGGACAGCACGTGGCAAGACAGATTCTTGATAAGCAGCGTCTTGTTTTTCAAACAAATCAAAACTTGGCATAGAAACGACTGAGACATCTTTACCTGCATCTTTTAACGCTTTTTGGGCTTTCAACGCTAAGGCTACTTCCGATCCAGTCGCAATCAAAATCCCTTCAGGTGTTTCGCCTGATTGAGGAGAAAGAACATAGGCCCCTTTAGCCACATTCTCTTGCGCTAGTTCTTGTGTTTTAGGCAAAACAGGTAAGTTTTGACGAGACAACACTAACATAGTCGGATGATCAGTTGAAGTAACAGCGATTTTCCAAGCGGCTACTACTTCATTTCCATCTGCCGGGCGCAAGACAGTTAAGTTCGGCATACTGCGTAAACTAGATAAATGTTCAACGGGCTCATGCGTTGGCCCATCTTCCCCAACGGCTACAGAATCGTGTGTAAAGACATAGGTTACAGGCAATTTTGAAATAGCAGCCAAGCGGATAGCAGCTCTTAAATAGTCCGTAAAGACAAAGAACGTACCCACATATGTTTTTGTTCCTCCATGTAAAGTAATGCCATTTGCTGCAGCTGTCATTGCAAATTCACGTACGCCATACCAAATATTGCGTCCTTCATATTGTCCAGGCTGGAAGTCTTTTTCGCCAGATACCATGGTGTTGTTTGAAGAAGATAAGTCGGCTGAACCTCCCCAGAAAGAAGGAACTTTTTTAGAGATCGCTGACAACGTTTGACTACTTGTTACACGGGAAGCTAAAGCATCATCTTCTACTGAAAAAGTCGGTAATTCGCTATCCCAATCTTTTGGCAATTCATTTTTCATAGCTTGTTCATATTGAGCAGCTAACTCAGGGTAGGCTTTACGGTATTCTTCAAAAGCCGTATGCCATTCTTCTTCAGCATCCGCCCCTTTATCGACCATCGTTTCTTTAAAACGATCAGCCACTTCTGAAGGAACAAAGAAATCTTCACCTTCCCAACCATAAGCTTTTTTCGCAGCTTCAATTCCTTCTGGTCCTAAAGGAGCCCCATGAACTTTATGCGATCCAGCATTTGGTGCACCAAAACCAATGACTGTTTTAACTTCGATTAAGGTTGGTTTAGTTGTTTCTGCTTTGGCGGTTTCAATTGCTGCATTGATTTCATCAAGATCGTTTCCGTCTTTTACCAAAATATACTGCCAGTCATAAGCTTCAAACCGTTGGCCTACATTCTCAGTAAAAGCTTTTGACGTGGGTCCGTCTAAAGAAATATCATTTGAATCATACAACATAATCAATTTGCCTAAACCTAAATGACCAGCTAAACTAGCAGCTTCAGCCGAAACCCCTTCCATTAAATCGCCGTCGCCACACAAAGCATACGTATAGTGATCTACGATAGTATGATTTTCTTTATTATAAGTCGCCGCCAAATGGGCTTCAGCCATAGCCATTCCTACCGCATTCGCAATCCCTTGTCCTAAAGGGCCGGTTGTCGCTTCGACACCATCCGTATAATGAACTTCAGGGTGTCCAGGAGTTTTACTGTTCCATTGACGGAAGCTTTTTAGATCTTCAATCGAAACTTGATAGCCTGCTAGATGCAATAAGCTGTATAACATCATTGATCCATGCCCAGCTGAAAGAACAAATCGATCACGATCGACCCAATTTGAATGTTTAGGGTTCACTTTTAAGTGTTGAGTCCAAAGGGTATAAGCCATTGGCGCTGCTCCCATTGGCAATCCTGGGTGTCCCGAATTGGCTTTTTGTACTCCATCTATACTGAGTGTTCTAATCGTGTTTACCGCTAGTTGGTCCGTATTGTCAAACAATTAAATCATCCTTTCAATTGTGTTACCTCTAGTTTACTGTTTTATCGCTATCGAAGCAACGACTGAATACAATAATTTAAAAATATTTTTCGATTGTATCCAGCAGCTTAAATTGCTTTTAGCGATTATGAAAGCCTTTTTCTTTTTGGATCTTTTTCAACTTATCAGGTGTTACATCATTACCAGTCTCATCAACGACTTTTAAACCTTCGATATGGTTGCGCATGCCACCACGAAAAGCTGCTAAATAGGCTTCACGTAGTTTTTTTTGTTCCGTTTGTTCAGAAAGACTCAAACCTTCATTTTTAGATTTTCTTGCTAATTCATTAATTCTTTCTAGTTGATCTTTAGGCAACATTTTACTCACTCCATTTTTTTATTCTTTCACTACTATACCAAAAAAAATAAGGAAATACATTAAATTAGTTTACAAAATAGCGAACATTTGTTTGATTGTCCTATAATTTTATGGTATTCTGTCAATGAATATACAATCTAAGAAATGAGGTGCGATTATTTATGCGTAAGACTCCTGAATCTAGACAGATAGAAGTATTACATTATATTCATGAACAAGTACAGTTAAAGGGTTACCCGCCAACTGTGCGTGAAATTGGAACAGCCGTTTCTTTGTCTTCTACATCAACTGTCCATGGTCATTTAGCAAGATTAGAAAAAAATGGGNNTTTATCAAAACTAGGCATTCAATTGGAACACATTCCTTTACTGGGTACTGTTACAGCTGGAGAACCTATCTTAGCAGTAGAAGAAGCAACTGATTATTTTCCGCTTCCTCCTAACTTAAAACAAGAAAGCGAAGCTCTTTTTATGCTGACTATTCGCGGTGAAAGTATGATCAACGCCGGGATATTCGACGGTGACGAAGTGATTGTCCGCAAACAATCAAGTGCAAATAACGGTGACATTATTATTGCTTTAACCAATGAAGATGAAGCGACTTGCAAAAGATTTTATCGAGAAAGTAATTACTATCGCTTACAACCAGAAAATGATACAATGGATGCTATTATTTTAGATGAAGTAACCGTTCTAGGAAAAGTTGTCGGCCTTTATCGAAGCCATATTTTTTAATCATAAACAGTGTAGAGTGACTAACGTAGCTAAGCTACTATAGGCATGACAAAGTGGATATCGCGTCTGCCTTTTGGAACACGTTAATAAAAATTGTTAAGTAATGGAAAAGAGGTTGGCCCTTTAGGGTCAACCTCTTTTNNTTTCCATTTATTTGTTAAAGAAAAAAATCAATATTCCATTAAAGCTAAAATATCGTAGTCTTTAATTTTATCGCGGCCTTTTAACTCACTTAATTCAACTAGGAAAGCTGTCCCTACAACTTCTCCGCCTAATTGTTCGATTAATTTGATGGTTGCTGCAATGGTACCACCTGTGGCTAAAAGATCATCACAAACTAAAACTTTTTGGCCAGGTTTAATGGCATCTTTATGAATTTGCAGGATATCATTGCCGTATTCTAGACCATAGTTAACTTCAACTGTTTCACGCGGAAGTTTTCCTTTCTTTCTTGCAGGAGCAAAGCCGATGCCTAATTCATAAGCTACAGGACAACCAACGATAAAACCGCGAGCTTCCGGTCCAACAATCATGTCTACCCCTTTATTTTTTGCATACTGAACAATTTCATTTGTTGCATAACGATAAGCTTCCCCATCTGCCATCAAGGGTGAAATGTCACGAAAAATAATACCTTCTTCTGGGAAATCCGGTACGTCTGCAATATATTCTTTTAAATCCATTGAATCTTTTCCTCCATTCAATTTTACAGTTCTTTTTTCAGCTGAGCCTTTAGCCAGCTTTCCAGTTCTGTAAAGTGACTGTAAATAAGTGCTTCTTCAGCTTCTATTTTTCTCAGTCGTTTTTGATATTTATCTGTTTTTGTTAATTCTCCACTTTCGGTATTTTGAACTATGTTCATAACACCGTCTTTTATTGTAACAAATCCTACTTCAAAAAACACTGAAATCATGAAAATTAACAAGTTTTCTTTTATTTTTAAAAAGTCGGCTAATACATTTAATTGTTGTCGTACATTGATATTCACGTGTGTCGTTATAAATTTATATACTTTAGTGAATTGATCACGAGTCGGCATTCCCTCTAAATAAGCATTCTCTTGACTATAAAAACAAACAGTGATTTTTTCTGGATGACAGTTCTGTAGTAAACGGCTTAACCAAGCTAAATCTGGAGGACAATCTACTAAAATAAGATGCGCTGTCTGCATCTTAAATCCTTCAGTTGCAGAAAAATCGGTAATTAACTGGGCAGAGCTAGCTTCAGCTATTTTTTCTACATTTGCTTCGTAATTTTTTTTGTCAAAAAAAACATAATCAGCCGAAGCTAGTTTCCAAATAGTTGGAGAGATTTGGGTACTTCTTAAATCGAAGACTTGCGTCCCTTCGAT
>DIDU01000200.1:0-220 GCA_002418295.1 Carnobacterium sp. UBA5792
ATTTTGTCCAAACATCATTAGTGCAAATACCAATACGAAAGTTCCAATTACTTCTGACGTAACGTTGCTGACTGTGTTACGGATAGCTGGACCAGTTGCAAATGTTCCTAAAATAGCACCTTCGTCTTTTGTTGCTTTGAAATGTGGCAAGTAGGTCAACCAAACTAAAGCGGCTCCTAAAATACCTCCGAGTACTTGAGCAATAATAAATGGTACAACC
>DIDU01000200.1:312-634 GCA_002418295.1 Carnobacterium sp. UBA5792
ACCAAGCGTTACAGCGGGGTTTAAGTGAGCGGGTCCCATAGTTCCTGCAATATATACGGCAATCGTTACGGCTGCCCCCCATCCAAGAGCAATGGCAACCCATCCTGCTCCTTCTGCTTTACTTTTTTTCATGTTAACGGCAGCACATACACCATCACCCAATAATACCAAAATCATTGTTCCTAGGAACTCACTAAAAATCTGTAATGTATCTCCAGTCATCTACTTTCCATCCCCTTTTAATTTTTTTAAATCAGATTCGGCAATAGCCGTTTCTAGTTCTTTCCTGTAGTTGATTGTTGCTTCTTCTGACCAGTCATAG
>DIDU01000200.1:723-7238 GCA_002418295.1 Carnobacterium sp. UBA5792
CGAATCAAGAAGTCGCTTGGTGTTAAAGCCATTTCTTCGTTCATCGCGTAGCGTAAGCTCAGAGTATCTGCTACCGTTAACCCTTCTACTTGTTTGACTTCATCTAATAAAGCCAATACTTTAGGAGCATTTGAACCATACAAATGAGCAAGATAAAGCGCTTCTGATTCGCTTAAGCCTTTTTCCACTCCTATTTGTGCTAATTTTTCTGTTTCTTCATCGACTTCTTGCGGATTAAGTTCTCCACCGGACACTGGGTATTTAGCAGAGTCAATCAATTCATAAGATAAATTGAAATCCTTTTGTAGGATTTCGATAACAGATTTCATCGCGCCAATCGCCATTTTACGGTAGTCAGTTAATTTCCCGCCAGCTACTGTAATCAAGCCATCTTCATCAACCTCTAGCACACTCCCGCGTGAAATCGCTGAAGGATTGGTTTCTGATTCAGAATTACTGGATTTGATATTTTTCAATGCATCTTCTACGGTATACCGATCAACATTCCCTTTTTGGTATTGTTCAATCGTAGCGATCACATGGTCAAAACTCTCATCTGATATGGGTTGGCTGTTGCCGCCATTGTAGTCAGAACCGCCATTAGATGCAATCAACGGCCGCAACCCTGCCCAGCTGGATTCNNTGATAATGTCTAATAGGTAATCGACGTCATCTTGCTCAACAGTCGGATGTGAAAAATCGCCTTTGTAATCTGTATCTGTTGTGCCAAAATACGTTTTTTCTTCACGCGGAATCACAAAGACCATCCGGCCATCATTTTTACCCGTATCGAAGTAAGTTGGTTGCGGTACATATAATTTCTTATTGTCTACAACTAAATGAACCCCTTTTGTCGGGCGCATTTGTGGCACAGCGTCTAATTTAGTGTCCATTTGTCGAATTGTGTCTGACCATGGACCTGTTGTATTTAAGACGACACGTGCTTTGATTTCAAACGTTTCACCGGTTAACAAGTCTTCCACTTCTGCTCCAGAAACTTTGCCATTTTCATCGTGTAAAATACCCACGACTTTGACCCGACTGACCATATGTCCGCCATCTGCAGCAGCCCGTTCGATGTTTTCAATCACTAGACGAGCATCATTGTTGCGGTAGTCCAAGTAAACCCCAGCACCGAGTAAGCCTTCACTATTTAATTGCGGTTCGCGTTCCAAGGCCTCTTCTTTTGTCAACGTATAGTTTGCGTATTTTGTTCCTGTTACACTTGCTAGTCGGTCGTATAGATCCATTGCTACTTTTAAGGAGAACATCGAGAAAGTTGAACCTGGTTCGTCATAAATCGGTAATATCATAGGATCTGCTTTTGGGATGTGTGGCGCGATTCCTTGTACAACCGCACGCTCTTGAACCGTATCTGCTACTACTTCAACATCAAAGTTTTTCAAATAGCGTAAGCCGCCATGGACTAATTTGGTTGAGCGAGAAGAGGTTCCTTCTGCAAAATCCTGCATTTCAACTAGANNATAATTAAGACGTCCAATGTTTCTTCTTTTAATGCTGTGATATCTTGTTTTCTTCGTTTGATGGAAAAAACCATGATTCTTTTTCCTCCTTTTATGCTTCTGGTTTAAAGATTTGGGTCGCTTTGACCGCTAGCTTCCAGTTTTTGTATAATTTTTCGCGTTCTGCTTCTGACATTTGAGGTTCAAAGGTACCGCCTTCTTCGTACATGTCTTTAATTTCATCCATACTTTCCCAGAATCCTACAGCTAAACCAGCTAAGTAAGCTGCTCCTAAAGCAGTGGTTTCTAAGTTGTGGGCGCGTTGCACTTTAGTTCCCAAGATGTCTGCTTGGAATTGCAATAGCCAGTCGTTGTTAGCAGCTCCGCCATCTACTTTCAGTAGAGGAATGTCAATGCCAGCATCTTTATTCATCGTGTCAATAACGTCACGTGCTTGGTAAGCAATCGATTGTAAGGTCGCTTTGACAAAGTCTTCTTTCGTTGTGCCACGATTTAATCCAAAGACTGCTCCGCGCGCATCTGAATCCCAGTAAGGCGCACCTAGTCCAGTAAAGGCCGGAACGACGAAAACTTCATTGTCGTTTTTAGACGCTTTAGCCAAAGCTTCTGAGTCAGCTGAATTTTCAATCATTTTCAATCCGTCACGCAACCATTGAATAGACGATCCGGCTACAAAAATACTTCCTTCTAAAGCGTAGTAGATTTTTCCATTAATGCCGTAACCAATTGTCGTTAACAAGTTGTTTTCTGATAATTGCGGTGTTTCCCCTGTATTCATGACGATAAATGAACCTGTTCCATAAGTGTTTTTCACCATCCCTGGTTCGAAAGCCATTTGACCGAATAAAGCGGATTGTTGGTCTCCTGCCATTCCTGAAATAGGTGTGTTGGCACCGTAGAAATGGTAATTCGTTGTGTTTCCGTAAACTTCTGAGTTGGATTTAACTTCCGGCATCATTGCGCGTGGAATATTTAATAAGTCTAAAATGTCTTGATCCCATTCTAAATCATGAATGTTGAACAGCATCGTCCGGCTGGCATTTGAATAGTCGGTAACGAAGGCTTCTCCACCAGTTAATTTCCATACTAACCAAGTATCAACTGTTCCGAATAGCAACTCGCCTTTTTCAGCACGTTCTTGTGCGCCTTCTACATGATCAAGAATCCAACGAATTTTAGTAGCTGAGAAATAAGAATCAATAATCAAACCGGTTTTTTCATGAATCATTTCTGAATGGCCAGCTTCTTGAAGTTTGGTTGCAATAGGTGCTGATTGACGTGATTGCCAAACGACTGCGTTATAAATTGGACGTCCTGTTTCTTTGTCCCAGATGATAGTTGTTTCACGTTGGTTAGTGATCCCAATTCCAGCGATTTCTGTTGGTTTAACACCGGATTCAATAAAGGCTCCCGCAATTACAGATTGCACTGAGTTCCAGATTTCATTCGGATTATGTTCTACCCAGCCGCTTTGTGGGAAAATTTGCGTAAATTCTTTTTGCGAACTACCGATCGTGTTCGTTTTNNCTCTTGAGCTTGTTGTTCCTTGATCGATAGCCATAATATATTTTTTCTCTGTCATGTTAATTTCCTCCTTATATTTGCAAGCGATTTCTCTACATAAGTTATTGTAACCGTTTTTCTTAATAAGAAAACGTCAACATTTTTAGATTTTTGAAATTTTTTGAGAGGTTTTATGATTTCGTGCATTTCGGAACCGCCGAAATGGTCTGATCAAGGTTGTTTGTGTTGGGTAAACTTGGTTATTGACCTTATCCAGTATAGAATAACAAACTTATGGTCCTTAACAACAACTTATGCACCTTATCTATCAACTAAAGTGATGAATAATGTCCATAACCTAATTTTAAGGACCATAAAGATAGAAAAGTTCTACCTATATGGTTCATAAGCCATTTTATTGAGAGAGTTTTTCGAATTTGGTGCATTTCGGCTACGCCTGAAATGGTCTAATCGGTACGTGAATGTCAATTTAATAAACAAAATGAGTTTTTCAGACACAAGAAAGCTTTATTTTTACGGACATTCAGGTAGAAAGGAGAATGCAAAGTGATTTACAAAAAACGTGAAAAACCTTATAAATTGCTGATGTTGGAGTATTTGAAAAACCGGATTAAATTTTCTCAAGAAAACTGGAATGAGTACCAAAATCAAGTAAAAGGTTATCCAGGTCAGTGTCATTTAGATACACTGACAGCTGGATGAACTTGTGATTGTCTCATTTTGAATGATTTACCGCTAGCAATCGGCAGCACTGGTTTTCAAATTGATGCATTGATTATCACCGCGCAAGAAATTTTACTGTATGAAGTAAAAAATTATGGCGGAGAGTATATCTACAACGATGGGTTTCTTGTATCTATCCCGTCTGGAATATCTTTTCATAGCCCGACAGAAAGAATCAATCGGCATACTTCATTGCTCCGAAGCTTATTGGAAACTCATCAAATGAGCTTGCCCATTAAATCTTTTGTGGCGTTTGTTCATCCGGAATTTATGTTATATGACGTGGAAAACATCCAGAAAATTCTGCTGCGTGCAACACTTCCAAAGCATTTCAGAAAGTTAAATGCACAGTTAGAACCTCTTTCCGCAAAACACTTTCTTCTCGCTAAAACATTATGCGAACTGTCTGCTCAAACAAAGCCTTATTTAAATGGCATACCGGAATACACGTACGAAATGTGCAGAAAAGGCATTATTTGTTTAGGATGCGAGCAATTCATTCCAGAGATTGAGCTCAAAAGTAAATTCTGCACATGCCAAGCATGCGGTCATAAAGAACGAATTTCAACTCTAATTTCTAGGCACGTATTAGAGTACAAACGATTATTTCCAGAGAGAAAGCTGACGACCTCTNNACTGGTGTGGTGGTATTTGTGCTGCAAGGAGGATCCGTTCTGTCTTGCAAAAAGACTATAAGACAGCAAGTACAGGAAGAGGTTCCTATTATATCTAAGCAAAAATAACCATCCAAAATGAGCAACTCACTTTTGGATGGTTATTTTTAATTCAAAGCATTATGTACCGCAACTCCGAATAAAAGGTAACATTCAGGTGCATAAAATGGATGAACCTACCATATGTTGAGAAATTTTGAGAGATAAGGTCCATAAACCTATTTTAAAGACCTTATCTCTCACGCAGTTTACATTTAAGGTAGACAAATACATTTTTCAAACCTAATTCCCGATTCCGATCGATTTAACACCTCACATTAAGCATTTAACTGCTGCACAATGCGTTGGATATTTTTCATATCGAAAGGCGACAAGATTTCAGAGAGAACGTACACTTTCGCGTCTTCGTAGTGGTCCTTTTCGGTTGGTTGCTCATTAGTAAGAATGAGATCGTAGTGTTTATTCGGCTGGTAAGCTTCTACTCGTATGCCATTGATATGCCGCATATTTAGTATCAGCAGCTGATTCAACGTTTCCGTATAAATACTTTCCATTTTCAAATCAATTCCAATTTGTACGATTGTGGTCATTTTAAAGGAAATAATGGCCAATAAACTACTGTATTTCAGCAATTCCATTTTCAACAGGCTGTTTTCTTCTGTTTCCTTGATTCCTAGTTTGCCTATACTGATAGTCAGCAATGTCTGTGCAAATGAAATTAAAGCTCGACCAGTAAATTGTTTCTCTTTGATCAGCATTTCATCATAGTCGTAAATTTCAATATCGCCTTGGAAAAAATACAACTTCGTATGGATATGGGAGAGATAATAGTACATATCGCGCTCCAACATGTACGGCAATCGGCGGAACTTGTATTGAATAATAATCGTTTCGACAATGTACGTATCCAACGCTGCGATAGGAGCACGCCGATCTCGCTCCAATCGATATTCATGAAAATCGTGTTCAGTCAGGATGGGAAAAGCCAGTAAAAACGCAAAGTGCAGCAAAGCTTCTTCTTCATCGACTTCAATGGAGTACCGGCTGAAGTAGCGCAAAACTATGATACGAATTTTTTGGTATAGCGGATCTGTTAAATAAGGCTGCATTTGTTCACGTAAATGCGTGTATTTCTTTCCTTTACAATTGACACGGTTTTTACTGATAAGCATCCAAATGTTAAGACGTTGTTTGTTTTCTGGTTCAATTTCAACGTGCAGAAAACTTTCTACCGCTTGGACCATTTGAGTGATTTGCTTATCAGAATGCGAGGTGACAAGGGCATTCTTTTCCTCAATATAGCTATAAAATTGAAAGTAGAAATACCGAATGTGCAACTCTTCCCCGTGCAGCTGACCGTTACGGATTTTGATGCCAAATTCTTTCAAATAGCTGTTCAATTCTTTGATTTTACGAAATAAGGAAGAATCGCTGATTGCCAGCTTTTGAGTCAGCTGCGTAATCGAAAATTCCTGGTGCTTAAATAGAAAACGAATCAAATTCACTTTGACTGACTGCTTTAAATAAAGCTGATAAATTTGCTGCAACGAACAATCGTCACTCATANNCGGCAAGCGGTTGAATCCGAAAAGAAATGGATTCCAAATCTTTATCCAGTGAAGCTTTAGCAACGGCCAAATGGTCCAGCATCTCCGCATAAGAGAGAATGCCGCCATTCAACACAAGTTGTTTAAAAATCGTGACTTCTCTGATTTCATTTTTCTCAAGGAAGTGTTCAATTTTCATTTCCGTCATCCCTCACTTCTTGCCACGAAACAAAATTAGTGGCCGAAATCAATTGAGAAAATGATGGATGGAAGAAATAATCTTTTTGCCGCACATCTTTCAACGTTTGTTTCGTTTGAATGGCCAACGCCACTGTATTAATTTTTTCTAAGATATTTGAAGTCGAAATCAGTTGTGCACCAAGTAAAATGTGACTGGCTGCATCGTAGATCCATTTGATCGTGACGGTGTCAGCATCCGGCAAACTGGTTAAGCGAACTTCTTGTCGACAAGCTTTAACTGTTTGCCCAGTAAATAAACTTTCGGCTTCTGTTATGCCAGTGCTGGCAATGTAGCAGCCAAATAGATGCGTCCCAATCGTACG
>DIDU01000200.1:7255-10799 GCA_002418295.1 Carnobacterium sp. UBA5792
GATTCCTGTCCGAACAGCATTGTTTACCAACGGAATGTAGACCGTTTCGTCGTCTGCTCCAAAAGCCAGTTGGATGCAATCACCAACAGCAAAGACATCTTCCACCGACGTCCGCATATAGCGATCGACTGCAATAGTTTGGTCCCTGTGAAGTTGAATGTGTTCATCTAAAAAGTGCAAGTCCGGCCTCACATTCACTCCTAAAATAGCAGCATCGCTTGCAACCGCTTCATTGCCAAATCGAACCGTAACCTGCTGATTCGCTTCAGTTTCAATAGCGGAAACGGTTTGATTCAAGCGCAAATTGATGCCTTGTTCCCGCATTTTCTGTTGCAAGGGTTGAATCATCTCTTGATCAAAGTACTTGAATAACACATAGTCCATGCTTTCAATCAATGTGACTTGCTTTTGCTGCTTGCTTAGCAAATCAGCTGCTTCTACTCCGACTTGACCAGCTCNNCGACAACTGGCTTGAACCCGTAGCAATAATCAATTTATCATAAGCGAGCGTCATTTCTTGCTCATGGTAAAGATAGTCGACTGTTTTCTGGCCCGTATGGATTTTTTCAACAGCTGCTGCTAAATAGCAACGAATATTCTGCTTTTCCAATTGCTCTTGAGTGATGAAATAAGCATCTTTTAAATCAGAAATCCTATTTTCCCAGTACAGATGCAGACCATTCGGAATGTAACCTAAAGTAGGCTGCTTTTCCAGCAAAAGAATGTCTGCATCGGACTGTTTTTTTCGTACTTCTAAAGCTGCTGCTACCCCAGCAAAAGAAGCTCCTATAATGACTACTTTCATGTTATTACTCCTCATCCATGCGTTTACAATTAGTATAACACATAGCGGAAAACTTTCGTGGAGACGAAAGTTACCGGTTGGAAGGAAGAATATCTATTTAGTTCGAAAAGATGGATCTAAACTTCATATATAAATAGCATAGGTAATTTTTTAATACAATAATTTCACCTTCACAGAACACTCTTCAACTAATTCCTTTGGAGCTTTTTCGACAAATTTAAATGTTCTTGTCTCCAAATCAATCATGCGATGATGTTCGAGTAAAACTTCACCTTTAGTCGTTAAGTGTTCAGGCAAAGGGATGTGAAGAGGAAATTTTTTTGTTTTAGAAGTTATCGGTGCTACTCCATACATATAATTCAAATAGTTATTTTTTTTAGTCAGTACAATACAAGGTCGATAACCTCTTTGTTCATGTCCTTTTGTAGGGTTAAGACTAACAAAAATGATATCTCCTTGTTCTATCTCTGAATAATCTATATCTTGCATTTCCAACTAAAGTAACTCCCTTCCTACTGATTCTCCCCAGACAAACTTATCTTCAGAATCTAATGGTTTTCCATCATAATCAGCAAAGAGTTCTTCAAGAGTATCGGGATAGTTCTTTTTCGGAGTTAAAATGATTTGTCCGTTGTCCACTGTCATGGTAAAAACAACGTCTTCATCGAGAAAACCTAGCTCTTTTAGTTCTTCTTTTCCTATTCTAATTCCTTGTGAATTCCCCCATTTTTTCAGCTTCGTTTCTTTCACAAACATATTTACTCCTCCTCCATTTCGACTCAACTAAAGTATATACGTGTATATACTTACAGTCAATTATTTCATTCTTACTTATTGAATCATTTGCCCCTTCCTAGCTATTTTTTACAAATTAAAACCGTATTTCTGATTTATTTTTCTCAAGTTAGACCATTTCGGCGATGTCCGAAATGCCCTCGCATTGAAATGCTTTAAAAATTTGGTTTGCATGACCTAAAGAGAGTTCCTACTACTTATTAAGGCACTTAAATAGGTTTTGCGTGACATAAAAAGAGGAATCATAACCTGTTAAGTCACGCAAAGAAGTTTACCCTCCCTTAAGTCCATTGCTGATCTTAGTTAGGGCAAGCAACAGACTTTATCAGCTTAAGTCAGATCATTTCGGCCACCGCCGAAATGCCCTACAGCATTATCTTACTTTCCGTACCATACGGATAAAGGTATTTGGGGGATATGATCTTTAAAAGGGTTTTACCTGCTATATCAATGTGTTTATTTAACGGATACAGTACGTAAACCGTTATTGTGTGATATACGCATTAGTTTATTTACCTCATATGTTACGTAAAGATGATTTACCTAGCATATGGTTATCATTTCCTACTCCATATTGCAGTCAAGAAGAATTTAACCGCTCAAAATCAAGTCAGACCATTTCGGCCACAGCCGAAATGCACAAAACCATCTTTGTAACACAACAAAACCCTACCTCAACTAAGAGATAGGGTTTTGCTTTTTTTAATAGTTTATTTTTTGACCTACATATATTTTANNAAGAAGCAGCTGTTCCAGGCAATTTAAGCACTTGTCCAATATGGATTAAATTGACATTTTTAATGCTATTCAAGCTTTGCAAGATCGCTACAGTTGTGCCATTTTTAGCAGCAATGCCACTTAATGTGTCTCCACTTTTGACAGTGTATGTTTTTGAATTTGAGCTAGTTGTTGCAGCTGGTGCTTTAAGTGATAACTTCTGCCCCACCTGAATGCTATTCTTATTCTTAATACCGTTCCATNNAATGTGTCACCCGACTTAACCGTATAGCTATTGCCAGTGATTTTATCGCTTACCAGTTTGACTGATGATACTGGCAATTTATTAGAATCAGATATCGTACTATCTATTACTTGTTTATCAAATCTCACTAAATCGTTTGCTACAATAATTGAAATGATTTTAGTTTGATACTGCGGATCCGTCGCATAACCGGCTTCGTGGATGGCTTTGATCTGCTGTTTGTAATCTGTTAAACCTAAAGATTTGCTATAACGACTGTTCACATTTAAAAACACACCGTAATCTTTAATCGACGTTGCCCAGTCAGGATAGGATCTAAAATTAGCAGTAATCGTATAAGTTATACCGCCATACACTTCCCAAGTAGCCATGTTGGCCGCATTCCCGCCATAATTGCCCTTGATGCCAAATAAATTATTGTGATTAGCAGCAAGACCAGATGTGCCCCACGCTGATTCTAGAGCAGCTTGTGCGATAGTAACTGACGGCAGAACTTTGTAGACGGACCATAATGCTGTAGCCTCTCCTTTTACTTTATTGATAAAGCTTTCTGTTTGTACGCTCATTATAAAATTCCTCCTTTTGATTCTTTACACAAATCAAACACTACAATAATAACGACAAACAGCACACTACCTGTTACCCCCTGCAAATAAAAACACTCCAATTCCTAATAGATGACTATTTTATTTTGCAGCCTCAGTAAACCTAGAAATAATCACACTGCTGCTTCCAGTAATTATAAGAGTTATCTTTGTTCACATAACTGCGCTTGCTTTTCTTGCTCTTTGAGATCTTACCTATTATTTTCCTCTATATTGGAATCTAGTATTACCGAAAAATAAACAAAAAAAGCCTATAAAGGCTTTTTCTTACATATAAATTTTTAAAACTTCTATACTTGCTTTTCTGATTGGCTTAGCTCCAGCAACCTACTAAATATTCTCTTTTATATTAAGAAT
>DIDU01000200.1:10826-11175 GCA_002418295.1 Carnobacterium sp. UBA5792
GACTGTCTTCAAGAAAGTCTTCTTTATCTTTATGACTAAAAATTATGCTATCTCCCGAAAGCAGTTCATAAGTAGTTTGTTGTTCATATAAGATGATTTTAAGCCACCTACCTTTAAAATGAATTTTAAAACTTAACTCCTGCCATTCTTTTGGTAATCTAGGCGAAAAAGTTAACCTATCTTCATATATGGCCATTCCTGCAAATCCATACACCATACTCATCCATGTTCCGCCCATATTAGCAGCATGAATTCCATCTTTTGTGTTTCCTTGTTGGTCAACAAGATCCATTAATGCTGTATCCATAAAATAACGATAAGCTTTTTCTTTCTCTCCGATTTCACTCGC
>DIDU01000200.1:11189-16003 GCA_002418295.1 Carnobacterium sp. UBA5792
GAATCATGAGTTGTGATGGATTCATAATAATGGTAATCCCGCATTTTTTGCTTTTTAGAAATGTTTTTAGAGTGCAGCAGTTGAGCTAAAACGACATCTGCTTGCTTATTCACTTGGTAACGATAAATCATCAATGGATGGTAATGCAACAACAAAGGATATTTTTCCTTAGGTGTATTTTCAAAATCCCACACAGTTTTCTCAAAAAAGGTATCGTCCTGTTTCGTTAATTTTTTTTCTTGATCAAATGGTAATTTCATTTTTTCAGCAGCTGCTTCCCAAAGCTGAATTTCACTATTATCAATCGTTAATTTTTTAACTATCTCTGAGGTCTCTTCTCCGGGTTCGCTTAACACTTCTTTAGCCAATTTTGCAGCAAATTCTAAATTCGTTTTAGCCATTAGATTCGTGTAATAATTATTATTGACAATAGCCGTATATTCGTCTGGACCTGTTACTCCATTAATGCAAAAAGCATTCCCACTTTCGGGAATATAATCTCCAAATTCTATCCAAAAGCGAGCTGTTTCCACTAGAATTTCTAATCCTTCATGGTATCTAAAGTCTAAGTCATTCACAGCTTCTAAATACAGTTTTACTCCATAAGCAATATCCGCATTAATATGAAACTGTGCTGTGCCTGCTGGATAATAGGCACTGCATTCTTCTCCATTGATGGTCCGCCATGGAAACAACGCTCCTTGTTCCACACCTAACTCTCGCGCTCGTTTTCGTGCATTTTCTAAAATAGAATAACGGTATAGTAGTAAAGATTTTGCAATATCCGGTTGAGTATAAACAAAAAAGGGTAGCATATACATCTCTGTATCCCAAAAATAATGCCCCTCATATCCATCACCAGTCAGCCCTTTAGCCGGAATATTGGTCAATCCATCTCGTCCAGCAGCTTGGTTCAAATGAAATAAATTAAACCGCAATCCTTTTTGCAACACTGTATCGCCTTTAATTTTAATGTCGCTTTTTTTCCAAAAGGCATTCATCGTTTTTATCTGCTTTTCTTTAAGTTTATCGTAACCTAGTTTTTCAACTTCTTGTAAGGTTTTTCTTAACTTTTTAATCACTGTACTGTCTTGTTCCGCTGCTGAATAAAAAGTACTATAGCCGGTAAACACTTCAATTGTTTCAGTCTTTCCCTCTCTAACATTAAAGGTAAATTCATTTAGAATATGGTCATCGGTCGCTGTGCAGTGCAGGGTTTCATTAGACGAAGTGATGCTAATTAGCTGTCCGGTTGCTAAACACAAGTTGCTGACTTCTGTGGCGGCTACTAAAAACGCTTGATTTTTTTCATAGCTTAATCGAGTATGAAAGTCTCGCTTTTCACGTTTAACTACTCGAGGGTCATCTATTAAGTCTCCAATAACGGGAGAAACGTTTACATCACCATCCAAACAACTCTTAAACATAATTTCTCCATTGAAGTTTACTGGTGTTAGCTTATAAGAAATAGCTAGTATTTCAGGTATATCATAAGAAGTGAATCGCTCAATCACCACATCGACTATTTTCCCATTCGAGTTTTTCCAAGTAAAGAAACGCTTAAGAATCCCTTTTTTCATATCTAAAATACGTTTATGGTTTAATATGATTCCTGCCCCTAAATGAAACCACTCTCCATCAATCGAAAAGCTCATTTCTTTTCCATTAGGAACTTGACAAATCGTTTGTGTATTTTTAGCATACCCAAAGGCTGTTTCTCCATAAATAATCGGTGCAGATTCAAAAAAGCCATTCACATAGCTTCCTTCATTTACAGTAAAGTTCTTATTTAAATAGCCTTCTTCTAAGCTGCCTCGCGTACCAATGTGCCCATTCCCTAAAGAAAAGAGGGTCTCATTATGAGCAATTAGAGCTGGCTCAACCTTTTCTTCCCAAATCTCCCATTCTGTTCCTTTCAATAACTGGTTCATTCACTCTCTCCTTCCTTATTTCTTTGTGCTCTTTTGTTCGTCAAAAATTTGTTTCACCCATGTTTTAAAATGGTCTATCTTTTTTTCGCTTTCTTCTTTAGTGTGTCCTCTACATTCATAATATATTTTTAGTTTTGCTTCTGTTCCTGAAGGACGGATACAAACCCAATCTCCTTCAATAGTTATAAACTTTAGAACGTTTTCTTTGGGTAGTTGGATTCTCTCGCTTTCCTTTTTTATGAAGCAGTTATGCCGCTTTCCGGTATAAAAATCTTCAATCCATAAAACATCAAGTTCTTTTAAAGTTTTTTCTGGTAGATGCCTGAAATGTTCCATTAAAGAGTCTGATTTTTTTGAATCTTCTTTAAGCTGGATTGTTTCTAGAGCTGTCTGATAATANNTATTCATGATAAATTTCCTCTAGCTCATCTATCAGGGTCTTACCAAATTGCTTAAAATACCCAGTCATTTCAGCAACTAATATGGCTGCTTGAATACTATCTTTATCTTGTACAAAAGGACAAATCAAATAGCCGCAGCTTTCTTCAAATCCTAATAAAAAATTAGTTGTCAAATGCTGAGTTGCGATGTACTCGCCAATGTATTTAAAACCAGTCAATAATTTGATAGACTTTATCTCATTTTTCTTAGCAATCTTATCCACTAAAGAAGTAGAGACAATTGTCGAAAGAACAGTATCTGCACTCTTTAAGATACCTCCTTCTTTGCGGTAGTCTAAAATATAGGATAACATTAATATACCGACTTCATTTCCTGACAATAACTGATATCTTCCCTTATGGAGACACATAACACCTAAACGGTCAGCATCTGGATCAGTAGCCAACAATAAGTCGCTTTTCAATTGTTTTGCAGCTTCTAACAAATAAGAAAAGGCATTAATTTGCTCAGGATTAGGCGACGGAGCTGTAGAAAATGATCCATCTCTTGTCTGTTGTTTTTCTAGCACTTGAAGTCTTTTGATTCCAGCTTGTTGCAATGCTGTTGGCACCAATTTATCACCTGTTCCATGAAGAGGACTGTATAAAATACTAGGAGCATTACTGCCTTGAAGAATACCTTTACGAAAAGAAACATTTTGAATAGACGAAAGATACAACGCATCTATTTCTTTTGCGAGGTATCTTATTTTCCCATTCCTCTTTAATTCATCATAATCTTTGAGAGTGTATTCTAGATAATCATCAACACTCTCCNNTAAGTGTCGGAGTAGCTTGACCACCTTTTTGATTGTAAACTTTAAATCCGTTATACTCAGCTGAATTATGACTAGCTGTGATAACTACACCCGCAGTTGCGCTCAATTCTCTAACAGCAAAAGACAATTCTGGAGTAGGAGTTGCTTCTTTAAATATAAAAGTTTCTATTCCTAGCGTTGCCATCACTCTAGCTGTTTCATTAGCAAATTCAAGAGACTGCTGTCGTGTATCATATGCGATCACTATATTAGGATTTACATGGTTAGCTATTAAGTAGCGTCCTAGTCCAAGCGCCACTCTTTTGATGGTGTACACATTTAATCGGTTAGTTCCAATTCCCATCGTTCCTCGCATACCGCCTGTTCCAAAATCTAAAAAATTTCCAAATAAGTGAGTTATTTCTTCTTCAGTCAATCGGTTTAATTCTTCTGTTACCAACGGCTGGTTGATGAGTTTTTCTTTCCAATAAGTGTATGCTTCTTGCCTCATTNNGCTTGTTAAATGCATTTACACTGAACCGAGTCTTGGTACTTTTCAGGGATTTCATCGGTAATTACCGTAACAGCCTTCATCTCTGCAAATTTATAATTTGCTATTTTATTAAATTTAGAAGAATCAATCAAAATAAAAGATTCAGTTGATTTGGCAATGGCAAATTCTTTGATAATCGACTCATTATTATCCGCATTTGTAATCCCACCTGTTTCATCTACCCCATTAGCACCTAAAAAGCATTTATCAAAATGATATCTATTCAAACTATTTATGGCCTCTGGTCCTATAAAAGCAAGGGTTTCTCTTTTTAACTGTCCTCCTAGCGAAATAATCTCTATATGATATTTCATCGCTAATTCGATGTTCTCATATCCATTAGTTACTATGGTTACTTTTTTATCTTTTAATGCTTTTATCATAAATCGAGTAGTTGTCCCTGAATCAATAAAAATAAAGTCTCCATCTTTTACTAACTCACTAGCCTTTTTACCTACGATTTTCTTTCTATCAACAAAACGAGTAGAACGTCTTTGCATAGTAGTTTCTTTAGTCGTGTCGATAAGCTTCTNNCATTTCTATTACCCCTTCATCTTCCAGGGTCTTTAAATCACGGCGTATTGTAATCTCCGAAACTTTCAATAGCTTAGCTAAATATTCAATATAAGCTGGTTCTTTTTGTAATTGTTCTAAAATAAATTTTTGACGCTCAAAAGGAATCATATGAATCTCCTGCCTTTTTAAAAACCATATTGTGTAACCTTAGTTATATTTTGATTTACATAATACAATTCTTTTTTTAATAGATCTATATTCAGATTTCCTGGTAAATGTATAAAATATTTAATGTGATTCATTTCGTTAGTGTTCAACTCAACAAATTCTACTTTCTCTATTTCCACGTTGTATTTTGATAACGCTGATAGCACATCTCCAATTACTTTTTTATCTGATTGGAAATAAATATCTAGTTGGATCTCGCGAATTTTTGTAATGTATTTTTTTTGAAATTTATTAACTGTATTAAGTGTTCCGACAATAATAAAACACCCACCAATAGCGATAACGTAATATCCCATACCTGTAGCCAAACCGGCAACTGCCACTGCCCACATACTTGCTGCAGTAGTTAAGCCCACAATATTGTTTTTTAAATGCAAAATAGTTCCAA
>DIDU01000200.1:16019-16359 GCA_002418295.1 Carnobacterium sp. UBA5792
CATTAGGATGTTCAGCTGCTGATGTGTATGCCGTTTCCATCATGGCTAATTGAATCAAAGCGATCATTGCCATGGAGACTGAGACTAAGATATATGTCCTTAAACCAGCTTTGCTATTATTACTTGAACGTTCATATCCTACTATTCCTCCAATAAAAACTGCTAATAGCAATCGAAACAAAATAAGACTAGTCTCCATATATTCTCACCTCTTTACTTTTAATCAATGGTTTCTTCACTTAAACTGCATACAGCTGAAACAGGAAAGTGATCAGAAGGATAACGACCAGCAAACTTATCAGTTATGGTACAAGTAGAGTAAATAGAAACATCATGTGTA
>DIDU01000200.1:16501-17694 GCA_002418295.1 Carnobacterium sp. UBA5792
ACCAACGCTCTTTTTCATCAGCGTTAAAGTCGCCGGTCAAAAATACAGGCTTATTTTTTGCTAGATTGTCTATTTCTTTTTTTATCAGTAAAGCTGACTGAAAACGAGCTTCTTCACTGATATGATCAAAATGGGTATTAAAGAAAAAAAATTCTTTGTCGTTGCTTTTTTGCTTTAAACGAACCCATGTGCAGATACGAGGACAATCTGCCTGCCACTCAAAGGCTTGTGAAGGGATGTCAGGAGTTATGGAAAGCCAGAAAGTTCCGCTTTCTATTAAAGCAAATCGAGCTGGTTTAAAAGCAATGGGATTGTATTCGTTATTTTCATCATCTGAACGTCCCAACCCTACAAATTGATAATCTGCTAATTCTTTCAAATCATCTAATTGATTTTGTTTCGCTTCTTGTAAACCCAATACATCCCATTCTGAATTCACAATCAGTGCCTTAACATTCTCCTTTCGGTTTACCCATTGATCTTGTTCATCCATAAAAGTGTCTAATCGTATATTGTAAGTAGCTACTGTAAATCTGTTGGACTGGTTTTCCATCTCCATTTAATCAAACTCCTTAATTTCACTTTTTTATTTCCATAGACTGAATACATTATAATTGAAGACATGATCATTAAAATAACCGAATAAACTAGCGACAGTGCTTTCGTATCTGCTAAAGTTTGCGCACTGGTCGCGTTTTTGATCATCACCCCTAATGGCTCATAAACTGGATGATACAAAAAGACAGTCAAGTCGTAGTCCGATAAAATGCTTATAAAATTTAAAGCAAATACCCCGGTGGTAGCTGGCAATATGATAGGAAATAAAACTCTCCTAAAAGTATAAAAAGAACCTGCGCCTAGATTTTTAGCTGCTTCTTCGATTTCGCTATCAATTGCAAAAAAAGCTGCTTTTGTCATTCGTAAAGTGAATGGAATTTTAATCAATACGTAGCCCAATAACAACAGCCAGACCGTACCAGCTAAAATGAATCGGAAAGTGAACACCGTTTCTACGTTAAAAGATACAATTAAACCTACTGCAATTAACGTTGAAGGCAAAAACCATGGAATCATTAAAGCATATTCTAAAAGGGTCACTAATTTATTTTTATACTTGTGAATAATTCTGGAACACAATAAACAAAAAGCCACTACGATAAGAGAACCAAAGAACCCATAAAGAATGGATACAA
>DIDU01000200.1:17773-18137 GCA_002418295.1 Carnobacterium sp. UBA5792
CCTGTTGAGATACTGTACGTATCTGTAAATGAGAAGATGATAATCAAAACAACTGGAATCGCATATAAAGCAAATAATGCATAAGCAAATACGTGAACGGCTAAGTTTGCTGCTTTATTTTCGATTGGCTGTTTCTTAAATTCTGATTTCACTTTCGAAACAGACATATAATTCCCTTTTCGTTCAGAACGAATCATAAAAGATAAAAGAATAATGGTAGCTAATCCTAATATTAAAGCCAGCACAGTTGCCAAGTCTCTAGAAGAGGTACTCTTTGAAAAGGTCAAAATCATTGGCGTAATGGTTTCAAATTGACGACCTCCTACAATCAAAGGTGCTGAAGTAGCTGCTAAACCAGTTAAAA
>DIDU01000136.1:0-438 GCA_002418295.1 Carnobacterium sp. UBA5792
TTGTGTCGTGTGGAAAAAAAGAAGTGTACAAGGGAGTAGAATCCAGCATAAAAGTAGATAGAATCAAAAAAATGGATTCTCACAACAAATACACAGATAAGTTAAAGAACTCTGAGTTTATTCAGAAATTGTATGGAGATAAAATTGTCGTGTTAAAAGATGGCAAGAACTTTATTTACGACGATTCCAAGGACGAATTAGTACAACTAGATGATGGATATGGAATACACGATGTAGATAATAAAGATTATCTCCTTTACAAATCAGATGAATCTTTTGCTTCTAAGTTGATGATTAAAGGTGATGATGAAATGAAAAACCTCACATCAACAGAGCATATTAGTGATGCTAAGTTATCGGATAAAAATGTGTACGCTATGGTTTTGCGTTCTGATTCTCCAATTAAATTTTTTGAATGTGAGATTTTCAGGAATAATA
>DIDU01000136.1:483-2413 GCA_002418295.1 Carnobacterium sp. UBA5792
GACGATAAGGAAATCTTCAGTAGGGATTTGACAGAAGATGAGTATCCAATTGACGTTGTGATGAATAATAAGGATGTCTTCTATTCTTTGTACGATTTTAAGACTGGAAATTCAAGGTTGTACAAGAATGATAAGCTGATAATGGAATCTACTATTAAAGGTTATGAAAATGTATTGAAAAGATTTAAAGTGTCTAAAAAATATATGACTTGGTTGGACAATAAAATCGCGTATAATCTAGAAAAAGATAAACTCGTATTTTTTGAAGATGCAAAAGATGATACAATGATCGTTCCAATAGGTGATNNGAGTTTTCAATGATGAAACGATAAAATTCAAATAGACAATCAAAAAAGCAATGATTCATTAGAATCATTGCTTTTGAATTTAACCTAATAATCTTCTTGCTGTAACGAATGTTCTTTGGTAATAGCGTGAGTTGATATCTGATAAGATAACTCCTGTTGATGGTGTAGAAGCGTGGATTAATTTGTTGCTACCAACGTAAATTCCAACGTGACTTATTCCGCCACCACCTGTTGCAAAGAACATCAAATCGCCTTTTTTCAAGTTTGATTTGGAAACTTTGTGTCCATAAGAAACTTGTGCTCTTGAACTTGGGCTTATAGAAATTCCATAAGCTTGTCTGTATAGGTAAGATGTAAGTCCTGAACAGTCGAATGATCTTGGACCACGAGTTCCCCAAACATAAGGCTTACCTAATTGTTTGTAAGCAAGATTTACGATTTTGTCTAATTTGTTAGTTTGTTTTGGTTGTTCTTTTTTAGGTACATTTACTAATGCATCTACTTTTGGTTTTGCTTGTAGTGATTTACCGGCTAACAAATCTTTAATTCCATTTACTACGAAATTATCGATAGTGTTTTTTCCACCAAATACCATTGTGTACATGATGTTTGATTTGTTTTGTCTGAAGAAAGATTCCACAGAGTTTGATTTTTGTTCTTGTGTTTTGTAATCTTCGTTTCTTGGAACGTCCATCTTCTTAACCAAAACAATTGGGGCGTTGTATTTTTGAGCTACAGGAGATGCAGCAAGTACATCTACAAATTTTTCTCCACTAGCTACAATTGTTCTTTCAGAATTTACACCGACTTGTTTTGCAACTTTTACAGATGTTTGGTATCTGTCATGTCCTGCAATTCTAATAACTTTTGAAAGTTTTGAAAGTTCATTNNNACTATAGTGATGTCTCCCAAAAGGCCTTTTTTTCTGAAAGAATTTAAGTATTCTTTGATTGATTTTGGAACTTCATTTTTCTTAACTAATAGAACTGGTGCGTTCTTTTTCTTAGCTAAAGAAGTTGAAGAAATAGAATCTGCAAAGTTTTCACCAGATGCGATAACTACGTTTTGTTTCTTGTTAGAAACTGGGTGAGATGTAGTAGCTGATTTTGCATTAACTTCGTATCTGTCTTTGCCTTTAACTCTGATGACTTCAATTCCCATACCATTTAATTCGTCAACTACTTTTGAACTAATAGCTTTTTCGCCACCAGTTATGTAGACTTTTTTGACACCTTTCAAAGCTTCTTTTGTCAAGTTGTCTAGTTTGTTGGAATCAGTGTAAAGAATAGGTGATTTACCATTTGAAATGTTTGTTGCACTGATTGAGTCTGAAAATTCGTTTGAATTCACAACTACAGCAGTGTCTGCATTTTTGAATTCTTTTTCTTTGATTTTCTTAGCTGTTTCAAATCTGTTTTTTGCGTCTATTCTTTCTGTTTTTGCACTTTTTTGTGATTTGACTTCAGCTTCTTTTTTTTCTGTATTATTTTTATTTTTATTAGATATTACTTTGTTATTTTCATCTAGCTTTACTTGTATCTTAGTTGTTGTTTCAGTTTTACTTGAATTATCTAATATAGCTTTAACATTTGTTTCTGACTTGTTATTTTCATTATCTGCAA
>DIDU01000136.1:2425-2737 GCA_002418295.1 Carnobacterium sp. UBA5792
CAAATGAAACATTTGCTCCCAAAGATAATGATACAGCCAAAGTCATTACAAGAAGTGGCTTCTTAAAATTATTCATGTATCCTCCTAATATACTCCAATGAGCTAATTTTAATTGCTCATTATTTTGTAACCGATTTGTAACTTATTCAAATTACTCTAATAGTTTACAAGAATTTTTCATAACTTTCAAACAAATTTGACATTTATTGGTTTAATTTGCACAATGTGCTAGATTTTATGTAAAATTTGCTCAAAACTATTTACAAATTGAAAAATTTGTGAATTACTTGAAAATCATACTTCCCATAAAAT
>DIDU01000107.1:0-1695 GCA_002418295.1 Carnobacterium sp. UBA5792
TAACATAGCAAATGTCGCTACACCGCCGCCTATCCCCGGAATTAAAACATGTTCTCCACACTTCAATCTACCCTTTGTAAAAAGCGCTCTATATGCAGTCAGTGCCGATAAAGCCAAAACGCCAGACTCTTCCCAAGTAAGATATGACGGTTTTCCTACTACATTTTCAGCGGGCACTATTACATATTCAGCAAACGTTCCATCTTTTGGTCCCCCTAACACCTCTGGTAACTCTGGTACTTCGGCAATATTCTCCCATCCAATACTAGGATTAATAATAACCTCGGCTTGTAATAAATCAGCTGAAACACCTTCTCCTATTTCTGTAACAACACCTGCACCATCTGACCCTATTACTAACGGTAGATCCATTTCTTTTCTATTGTTTATAATAAATAAATCCCTATGATTTAATCCTGCTGCTTTTAACTTTACTTTTACTTCCCCGGCATTAGGATTTGTTTCAGATAAAAATTTATATTCTAACCCCTCTACCCCTTTTTTATATTGATGTAAAATTGCTTTCATTGCTTCATTCCCCCTTAATATTTTCAATGTACTAGAAATATTGAAATAAATAAACTAATCTGTCTCCAATAATTAGATGTATATCGTTATGACAAAAGAAAAAATCCCTCCCTATAAATAACGTAGGAAGGGATTTTTTAAATTTTTTCAGATAAAAATCTGTAATGTTAATTCTTTTGAGTTTTAGCTAATTCTAATATCTTTTGAATAAATGGTGCTTTTGCATTTGTATAAGAAACACGATCAAAAGGATATGTAGCTGCAAGTCTCTCTTTTAGTTCTCTATATTCTTTACGTGCCCATTCATGCTTTATTAGAAAGTCTCGAAATAAAAGATTGTTTTTCCATTCGTCACTATTATAAATATAAACATGTAAATGATGAGTACCCGCTCTCCATTTTCCCTTTCTAAAAAAACGCCAATTAGGTGTTTCTTTTGGAACATACTCATATCCAATTTTTAATAAATCTTCAATCCACTTTTTGATAATTTGCAAATCTGTTACGCCAATCATCATATCAATTAAAGGTTTCGCTCCTAACCCTTGTACAGATGTGCTCCCTATATGTTCAATAGCAATACAATCTTCCCCGAATAAAGAAATAAATTTCTCTTTTTCTATTAAATACTCTTCGTGCCACTCTTTTTCATATGGTTTAATAACGATTTGTTGTTCCATTTTNNAATTATATTTATATAAATTTCATGTGATTCACATAGGATTTTTACAAAACGTGTCGAATACTGAAATATATAACTTAATTATAATAAATGCGAGGTATAATATGAAAGATATTCCAGTTGAAATTCAGTTAAATCAAGTTACATTCCAGTTAAAAGAACATCATAATTTTGATTGGCTATTGAAATTAGGAACCGTATTTGCAGTTTTTGACCAGCAAGATTCAGGTAATATAAGTTTTGGTGTTGAAAAAAATGGCCATAAAAAATTCATTAAATACGCAGGGGCACAAACAATTGCATACGAAGGAACAATAAACGACGCTATTGAACGTTTGAAAAATTCAGTTTTCCTATACGAGGAATTAAAACACAACTCGCTTATAAAACTAATTGAACACTTTCCAGTTCAATCTGGATATGTATTAATTTTCGATTGGTTTGATGGTGAATGTCTTCATTCGCACTGGAGTTTCCCGCCTCCT
>DIDU01000107.1:1779-2047 GCA_002418295.1 Carnobacterium sp. UBA5792
ATTTAAGCATTTACCTGTTAGAAAACGAGTTCAATCCTTAAATTCCATTTTTTCTTTCCATACATATGTCGAAAAGAAAAAATATGTAGCGATAGATTTTTATGATGGTAGTATTATGTATAATTTTAATGCAAATAAAACGAAAATTTGTGATATTGATTTATATTCTAAAAAACCATACGTAAATAAAATGGGAAGATTATGGGGTTCCTCACGTTTTATGTCTCCTGAAGAATTTGAACTAAACGCTATAATTGATTCGAGAACA
>DIDU01000107.1:2245-2513 GCA_002418295.1 Carnobacterium sp. UBA5792
TATGAAAAGGAAATTAAAAATAACGAGGCAAATATTATGAACTTTGTGTATATCAATCAACACGTGTCAAATAACCTTCTATACATTTTAAGTAGCATATTTATTTTTTATTTTATATATGATAGCGGGCGCAATTTGAAGAAATATAAAAAACTACTTATTATACTTTGTACGAGTATCCCTCTTATTTTATGTATGCGCTATCCTATCTATATGGATGAAAATTGTATTCACGATTTAAGACAAATCCCCTTTTTAATTGGTGCAC
>DIDU01000077.1:0-3680 GCA_002418295.1 Carnobacterium sp. UBA5792
GCGCTAGGAGCTGATTTCCCAAGTATTTCTTTAAAGTCCATATTGATTAGCGGTCTATAAGATGGCTCTACCTGACGGACAAAATGTAGTTCTTTTAATTTTCTTTCCGTTGTTTCTACTTCTGATTGATTAACATATAGAACAATGTATTTCATGCGCTTGGAAACGTAATGAATCAAACCAAATCGCTTTAACGTTTTTAAATGTCTTAGACTGTACACCCATACAATGATCCCTTGTCGTTTGTTTAACACTAACTCCATTATCGCCCCTCCTCTTCTTATGCTCCAGTTATTTTTTCTATCTTAACAGCTGATTTTAATATCATTTCATAGAATTTGATGTATCTCTATCTAGAATCAAAAGAACTTCTTGTCCGCGAAAAGCAATACCGATTCTTTTTAGGTTCGGATCCATCAAGAGTACCCGCTGATTTTCAATACTAAACCAAAAAGATGCGTTCCAAGTAGAGTCAGCTGATTGATTCGAATACAAAACCCGAGTATCCGCTAAAGGTACTTCCTCTAGCTTTAACTTTTCTTGAATTAAATCAGTCGTTAACGGTGGATATTCATCTATTTCATTNNCTTTGTTATTCACATGAGGTTCTTCAACAAGCTGTTTTGCTTGATAAGTGAAGATATCATTAGCCATATTGGTTAACTCCGTGTTATACGTCAAAACGGGCACTTCATAGCGTTGACGCAAACTATTGAGAATCGTCAAAATTTCTTGTTGGTTACTTTTATACACTTCTTTAAAATCATTTTCTTGGTATTCTACAGCAGGGATTGGAGTTTGAGACGTGATCTCATAAACGCCTAATTGTAAAAGTGAACGTTTATCTAGGTAACGAATGGCGTTCACTTCATTGGTCTTTCGATCAAACATCAAAATAGCAAAGGTTTGATTTTCAAAAGGAATCAAAGGATGGTAATTCAAGTCATTTTCTGATAATTCAAGTGTATACGTATCTTCCTGATAGTCTATTGAAAAAGTCGGATAAAACATAGTTAATTGGTAAATTTCTGTAATATCCATTCCTATTTTAAAAGGAGAAGCATCTAATTGTGCACCTAAAACAAAAATATTTGTAACTTTTCCATCAGCAGATACTCCTACTTGAAAGTAATCTTGCTCGTTTTCACCATAGACCCACCAATCATACCCATACAGAGTAGGATCAATCCGTAAAGGTTCTCCAAACTCTTCCTGGATTTTTTCAATCGGTTGTCCTATATAAAGCCCAATACCGGATAAAGGGATTTTTTCTTGTTTAAATGTGGCTGGCTGATTAACAGCATTTTCTTTTTTTACTTCTTGTGCTTTATTTTTCTGTGTAATAATTTCAGAAGGACCCTTTGACGTGATTTGGGGAACCCAATAAGTTACAGCCATTAAAAGCAGAAAGATCGGTACAGCTCTTAAAATAGTTTTCACTTTTATCAGGTCCCCTTTCAGTCACTGTCGTTTTTTTATTTTGCTACCATTTCAATCAATAGATCATCTGTTTCGATAAGATTGCCAGGCTCTACATAAATTTGATCAATAACACCATTGAAAGTAGCTTTAATAGTGGTTTCCATTTTCATTGCTTCAGTGATAACAATCGGTTGCCCCTGACTGACACGTTCCCCTTTAGATACTAATACTTCAATAACTGAACCCGGCATCGTTGCGCCAATCTGTTCTTTGTTTGTCGGCTCAGCTTTTTTACGGACTATCTTTGTACTGGTAACACTCGTATCTTTTACTACTACTTCTCTGCCTTGTCCATTCAAATCAAAGTAAATAGTTCGATTTNNGGTTTAACTTAATAATTAACGTTTTTCCTTTTTCAATTTGAACTTCAATTGATTCTCCTGTTCGCATACCATGGAAGAATGTTACCGTATCTAGCACTGTTACATCCCCAAATTGTTCATAGTTCTTTTGGTAATCTAAATAAACCTGTGGATACATAATATAACTTAATACATCTTCATCTGATGGGATTTTATCAATTTTTTCAGCTAATTCTTTTTTTATTTCAGTGAAATCAACTGGTTTCGCTAATGATCCTGGTCTTACGGTAATGGGTTTTTTCTCTTTTAAAATGATTTTTTGTAGTTTTTCCGGAAAGCCGCCAACTGGTTGTCCTAAATCTCCCATGAAAAAGCTGATGACAGATTCTGGAAAATCAATTTCCATTCCTCTTGTATAAATATCTTCTTCTGACAAATGATTTTGAACCATAAATAAAGCCATGTCTCCTACAACTTTTGAAGAAGGAGTAACTTTAACAATGTCTCCAAACAGTTGATTAACTACTGCATACATTTTCTTAACTTTGTCCCATTCGTCATCTAACCCTACAGCTTTTGCTTGTTGTTGCAGATTAGTGTATTGACCTCCAGGCATTTCATGTTGGTAGACTTCGGTTTGAGGAGCACTAACTCCATTTTCGAAGTCGTTGTACCGCGCCCGCACATCTTCCCAATAGCGGTTAATTTGTTGTGCATTTTCAATTGTAATCGAAGGAACACGTTCTGTGTCTAACAAAGCATAGTATAAGCTATTCATACTAGGCTGACTGGTTGCTCCGCTCATCGCACTCATTGTTACATCCACAATATCTACTCCTGCTTTGACAGCTGAGGCATAGGTAAAAATGCCATTGCCGCTTGTATCATGAGTATGCAAATGAATCGGCAGATCTACACTGGCTTTTAATTCGCTGATTAAACGATAAGCTGCTTGAGGTTTCAAAATTCCTGCCATATCTTTGACAGCAATGATATGAGCACCTTGTTTTTCTAATTCTTTAGCCATTTTTTTGTAGTACTCTACCGTATATTTATCTCTTGTTGGATCATTGATATCTCCTGTATAACAAATGGCTGCTTCCGCAATCTTGCCCGTATCCCGGACGACTTGAATGCTTTTTTCCATTTGCGGAATCCAATTTAAGCTATCAAAAATACGGAATACATCGATTCCATTTTGAGCTGCTTGTCTGATAAAGGCTTCAATCACATTATCGGGATAATTTTGATACCCTACAGCATTGGAGCCTCTAAATAACATTTGAAATAAAGTATTCGGCATTTTCTCTCTTAATTTGCTTAGACGTTCCCATGGGTCTTCATTTAAGAATCGATACGCAACATCAAAAGTAGCTCCGCCCCACATTTCAGATGAGAATAATTGTGGAATAGCTTTCTCAGTTTCTTCAGCAATGGCTAAGAAGTCTTGAGTCCGTACACGAGTAGCCAATAAACTTTGATGCGCATCTCTAAAGGTTGTATCCGTTAATAATACTTCTTTCGACCGCTTTACCCATTCTACTACAGCATCTGCTCCTTGCTGATCAAGGATATTTTTTGCGCTTTGGTAGTTCTCGTCCAATAAAATCAGCTGTTTTGGCTTTCTAGCCGGTTCATAGAATCTCTTTTCTGCTTTCTCAATCCCTGGAAATCCATTTACTGTGATATTGCTGATGTATTTCATTGTTTTATTTCCTCTATCACGGACTTTTGAAAATTTAAAAAGTTCTGGGGTAGTATCAATGAAAGTTGTTTTAGCATTACCTGATAAAAAAACAGGGTGAGAAATAACGTTTTGCATAAATGGAATATTTGTTTTGACTCCCCGGATCCGGAATTCTTTTAAAGCCCGGACCATTTTTTGTACAGCCAATT
>DIDU01000077.1:3776-4040 GCA_002418295.1 Carnobacterium sp. UBA5792
TTACCAATAAAGAATCGAAGAAAGGCGAAATGACACTTCCTTGGAATCCGTTTCCTGCATCTAACCGAATGCCAAAGCCTCCTGGAGAGCGATACGTATCAATCTTACCAGTATCGGGTAAAAATCCATTTAAAGGGTCTTCTGTGGTGACACGGCACTGAATAGCAGCTCCCATTAATGGAATAGCTGACTGTTGCGGTATGTTGATTTCTTTGTGTAGATCCATTCCTTGAGCAATTTGAATTTGAGCTTGAACAATGTCAA
>DIDU01000077.1:4195-5117 GCA_002418295.1 Carnobacterium sp. UBA5792
CATATCCGACGTGTTTCATTAATTGAACAGCTGCTTGACACATCTTTTGACGTAATTCTTCCGTGATAGACACACAGGGAGCTACTTCGACTACTTTTTGATGGCGACGTTGAACAGAACAATCACGCTCATAGAGATGGACTATATTTCCATGAGAATCACCTAGAATTTGAACTTCAATATGGTTAGGATCTTTGATGTAGCGTTCTACATATATTTCATCGTTTCCAAAAGCAGCTTTTGCTTCACTGCGTGCCCGTTCAAAACTATCTCTAACTTCTTCAACAGAATGAGCCACACGCATTCCTCGGCCTCCGCCACCCAATGCTGCTTTGATAATAATAGGGTAACCATATTTTTCCCCAAAGGCAGTGACTTCTTCTAAATCCGCAACTGGACCATCTGATCCAGGGATAGATTGANNTTTAGGTCCAATAAAAATAATACCTTCTTGTTCACAACGTTTAGCAAACTCAATATTTTCTGATAAAAATCCATAGCCTGGATGAATCGCATCAGCACCCGCGTCTTTAGCAATCCGAATCATATCCTCGATATCAAGATAAGCTTCGATTGGTTTTTTCCCTTTTCCGACTAAATAAGCTTCATCCGCTTTAAAACGGTGAACAGAGCTCTCATCTTCCTGTGCATAAACGGCAACTGTACCAATATGCAGTTCCGTTAAGGCTCTAAATATCCGGATAGCTATTTCTCCTCGGTTAGCCACTAATACTTTATCCATCGTCTCACTCCTAAAACATTTTATTATTTGCCTTTGACTACTGATTAAAAAAAGCCTCCTTTATTACAGAGGCATTCTTCGTTTTAACTCTAACTTTTTGATCAATTTATTGTTTTCTCTTCCAGTCTGCGCTTTTTATCTAGTGAACTTACATTTAAAACTAATCCTATTGAAATAGTT
>DIDU01000077.1:5165-9378 GCA_002418295.1 Carnobacterium sp. UBA5792
TATAAAGGGAAAAGTTACTCCAGTGATTGGAAGCAATCCCAAAACTCCTCCTAGGTTGATCGAGCCTTGAATTAAAAACATAGTAGCAATTCCTACACAAAGCAAAGAACCAAAGGGATCTTTTGTTCGAATAGCTACAAGATAGATACGCAAAATCAAAAAAATAAAAAGGGTTAAAATAAACAAGATACCTAATAATCCTAACTCTTCACCTATGATTGAAATGATAAAATCCGTATATGGCTCAGGCAAGTAGCCTGTCTTTTGAACACTTTGTCCAATTCCANNGCCACCACGGCTAAGAGCATAGTAAGAGTTCACTAACTGTAGTCCAGCACTTTCAGACACTTCAAAAGGATCCCAAAAAGCTAAAAAACGATCATATTGATAAGCTTGCAGAAAAGGCAGTTTTGTACCGAAAATTCTAACCAATTCTACCACACCAAGTATCACTGTAATTCCTAGAGCGCCCATCGTAACACCTAATTTAGTCGAAACACCACTAGCGAAAATCATGATTACACCGATAAATAAAATAATAGCTGCTCCGCCTATATCGGGTTGAATAGCTATCAACAATAAAATCACGCCAAATAGAATGGCAGGCTGTTTCATTGAAGACCAAAAATCACGTACAATTTGCTGTTGTCTCCGGGAAAAAATGTAAGCAAAATACCAAATAACCGCAACTTTGGCAAACTCAGCCGGTTGTATCCCAACTGGGCCAATATTTAACCAACCTTTTGCTCCATTTATTTCTTCTCCAAAAATAAGAAGATAAATTAATAATCCTACTATGAAACTGATGGCGTACATAATTAGATTCTTGTGTTTTAATTTAGTATACCTGATGAAAAAGATAAACAAACTGATAAGTAATCCTGCTCCTACAAACAAAGCCTGCTTAATAAAATAATATTCTGAGTTATTGTATTCACTAATGGCAACGTAACTACTCGAACTGTAGACCATCAGTGTTCCAAATACAGAAAGAATCAAGTAGGGAATAAAAATATAATAATCTAAATACTTTAACTTTTTCATGCTCTCGGCTTAAAAGAAGCCCACGGCCTCCTTTATATTTTTATTTATTACTATAAAGCCTTCAGATACGTAGTATGCCTTTTTCTTAAAATGACTCAGCAAGAACCGATAATGTTCTGTCACTAAAACGAATCAATTTATACTACTAGTTAAACACTTTTTCTAAAGTAACAGTTTTATTATATCAACAAAAGCTTTATCCAACAATATGAAAGGCCAGGTATTTTTATTTGCCAGAAAATTANNAAATTAAGCTGTTTTAAGCCCAACTCATGAATGAAGCAGGCTATGCAATTCCATCATATAAGGTTTCAGGAAAACAAAAAAAGATTTCAAGAACATAAAAATGTCCTTGAAACCTTTTCGTACTCAAATGGCTTAACCTATTTGAGAAGTTTTATTCTTTTTAGCAGATTTTTCGCGTTCGCCTTTATTTAAGATCTGTTTACGTAAACGAACATTTTCAGGAGTAATTTCACAATACTCGTCATCTCCTAAGAATTCTAAAGATTCTTCCAACGTTAAATGACGCGGAGTTTTGATTACGTTTGTTTGGTCTTTATTCGCTGACCGGACGTTCGTTTTTTGTTTAGCTTTAGTGATATTTACCGTAATATCATTTTCACGAGAGTTTTCTCCCACGATCATTCCTTCATAAATATCAGTTGATGGTTCGATAAAAATCGTTCCACGATCTTCGACACCCATGATACCATAAGTTGTTGTTTTACCAGTTTCTGTTGAAACCAATGCACCGTTACGGCGTCCGCCAATTTTAGTTTTTAAGCGCGGCAAGTATTGATCAAATGTATGATTCATGATTCCGTAACCACGAGTCATCGAAAGAAATTCAGTAGAATAACCAATCAATCCACGAGCTGGTGCCAAGAAAGTTAAACGAACTTGTCCATTTCCGTTATTGACCATATCTTGCATTTCACCTTTACGTGCACTCAAGGATTCAATGATCGATCCCATATATTCTTCAGGAGTGTCGATTTGAACTAATTCAAAAGGTTCACATTGAACGCCGTTAAAGTCACGTAAAATAACTTCTGGACGAGAAACTTGTAATTCATAGCCTTCACGACGCATATTTTCGATTAAAATAGACAAATGCAATTCGCCACGGCCAGAAACGATCCAAGCATCAGGTGAATCCGTATTTTCAATACGAATAGAGACATCTGTATGCAATTCTGACATTAAGCGTTCTTCAATTTTGCGTGAAGTAACCCATTTTCCTTCGCGTCCTGCAAAAGGAGAATTGTTCACTAAGAAAGTCATTTGCAAAGTAGGCTCATCAATATGCAGTATTGGTAATGGATCAATGTGATCAGTAGGTGTGATGGTTTCTCCAACGAAAATATCTTCCATTCCTGAAACGGCAATCAAATCACCAGCTTTTGCTTCTTCAATTTCAACTCGATCTAATCCAAAGAACCCTAATAATTTAGTGACACGGAAATTCTTCGTTGTACCATCTAATTTACTCAATGTAACGCTGTCGCCAACTTTGATCGTACCACGGAAAACACGGCCGATACCGATACGTCCAACATAATCATTATAGTCTAATAATGACACTTGGAATTGCAACGGTTCATCAGAGTTATCAATTGGTGCTGGGATTTCTTTGATAATTGTNNATCAAAAACATAATCCATTGTAGGTTCTTGATCATTTTTGTCGTCTGAAAGACTGCTTGTACCATTCATAGCAGAAGCATAAATAACTGGAAACTCCAATTGCTCATCGTCTGCGCCTAATTCAATAAATAATTCAAGGACTTCATCTACAACTTCTGCTGGACGAGCAGCGTCTTTATCAATTTTATTTACAACAACGATTGGAACTAATTTTTGTTCCAAAGCTTTTTTTAATACGAAACGTGTTTGTGGCATAGTTCCTTCATATGAATCGACAACTAAAACTACTCCATCAACCATTTTCATAATACGTTCAACTTCTCCACCAAAGTCAGCATGGCCTGGTGTGTCCAGAATATTGATATGCGTGTCTTTGTATTTAACGGCTGTATTTTTAGCTAAGATGGTAATCCCACGTTCTTGTTCAATGGCATTTGAATCCATCGCTCTTTCAGCCAATTGGTTATGGGAATTCAATGTATCCGATTGTTTCAATAACTCATCCACCAATGTGGTTTTACCATGGTCGACGTGGGCTATAATGGCTACATTTCTAAGGTCTTCTCTTCTTTTCATTACTCTATTCCTCCAAGATTCTTCTTGTTATTTCAATGCTTCTGATTCGCTATCTATCTTTATAAAAATTATTCAACCCAATTTATGCACTTGAACTTTTCCATAAGCTTCTGCAAAATTCAGAATGAAAACGCATTGAAAACTTATGAAGACAACTATCAACTTGTCTATTCTACCACTAAAACAAATAATTGAAAAGAAAAAAGTTTGTGATAGCAGTATATTTTCGTTCTTTTTTATGCAACCGTTTTATTTATCGCTCTAAATGGTAGTTTTTCATAATTTCGTTATACGCTCTTGGCGTAGCCAAAATTGTTGCATTGTGCTTCAATAAATCGATCTTTTTGCCGTTTAATTGAGTGTATACGAGACCGACTTCTTCAGCTATAATTTTTCCAGCTGCAATATCCCATGGAGCTAACGATGCACCCAAGTACCCAACTAACCTACCTGTAATGACATGTACTGTTTCAAGACCAGCGGAACCAATCATACGTACACCGCTGCTGGCTCTTCCAATTTTTCTTGCTTCTTCGTTTGTTTCATCCGCCATTAAGCGATGACTAATGGCAATCAAGCCTTCGTTTAATGGTGTATCTTCCACGTTTTTTAATCTTCTTCCATTTAAATACGCACCTTGTCCTTTGGTTGCAAAATAAAGTGCATCTTCCATAACATCGCAGATATAACCTAATTGGCCTACCCCATTTTCGTAGATACTAATCATAATGGCAAAGTCATTTTGCTGTTTCACAAAATTTAAGGTCCCGTCAATAGGATCAATAATCCATACAATTCCTTCTAAGTCAGTCATTTGGTGGCCTGAGCCTTCTTCTCCTAAAATACGTTCCCCTGGAAAAAAAGCCTCGATTTTATCAATAAAAAATCGTTCAATTTCTTTATCAATATTTGTCACTAAATCTGTTCTATTGGTTTTTTCGTGA
>DIDU01000077.1:9446-14826 GCA_002418295.1 Carnobacterium sp. UBA5792
ATCACTTCCCTTCTATTCTTTTAAATTATCATGTACTTCCTTTATTTTCTACTTATTTGCTTGTTATAAGAAGCGTTTTTTTATCGGTTTTCTTAGCTTCTTGGACTACTTTATAAAGAGAATAACCCGAAATAGATTCAAATTCACGACTCCACTTTTTTTCTTCACCAATAGAAGGCAATACTTGCTTAAAACTTTTGTATTTTTCTAAAAAGAGTTCTCGGTTTATCCCTGTTTCATAGGCTAATTCAACTGCCCGCCATAAATTAATCACTTTTTCCATTTCATCTTTTGTCCAGTCATAATCCATTGGGTAACTATAATTTTTATTATCCATTTTCTACTCCTTTTTATCCTTTTTCTATCCAATCTAAATTTGCTCGGATATCTTTAGCTGCTGCCAGCAATTCTTGTTTTTCTAAATCCGAAAAATTTATCCCTGTTGTTTTACGTATTCCTTCTTCGCCCAGCAAAACTGGAAGAGCTAAAGGAATATCTGTCATCTCCTCTATGTTTACCAAATGAACTAACGGAACGATCGCTTCTTCGTTTGTTAAAATAAATTGCACCAACTTTATTAGAGCAGCTGCAGTAGTAAAAGGAGAAGTAAACGTATCAGAAAATAAGTTTTTTTCTAAAATTTTCTGCTCTATTTCAAACATGTCTTCTTGATCCATACCACTATCAGAATCAATCGTTAAACTAAGAATAGAATTACCACCAACGTTAGATCTACTCCAAGCAGCGATTTTATGTTCTTTTGAGCTGCCGCCAATAATGAAAGCATTGATATCTCGCGGCGAGATCCCTAACTTTTGACTTAATAATTGCTGAAACAAAACAGAATCAATGTACGTTCCAAGCCCAAAAATCTGTTCTTTAGGCAATCCAGAGAACTTCCAAATCAAATAAGTAAAAATATCAGTCGGTTCTGTTGCAATTAATACTATACCGTTAAATCCATTTGCCATTGCCTGCTTAATGATTTTTCTAATTAAACGTATATTTCTTCTTAAGTGATTTTCATCTGTTTCTTCTTCTAATTTTTTTTCATTAGCAGTGATGACCATTATATCTGTTGTTTGAAAATCTTTTTCGTGTCCAATAGTAAAAGACCCAGAAGAAAAAAAAGCTGTTGCATACTGTAAATCATGAATCAACTCTTCTTTTAAATCATTTTGTTGAAAGAAAAACACTTCAGATAATTTTAATTTCAGCATACTAAGAAACCCGAATTGATAGGCTCTGTCATCTGTACCAACGATCATTATTTTTTTATCTTGTTTTTTAGTCACTTTATCTCCCCCAATAGCAACAGTTGTTAAAAATTCAGATGAATAAAATCAAAGTCGACCCCTCTCACTTTTCATTTTAACAAAAACCCGTTGGTTTCGTGTCTTTTTTGAATTTCAGATATAAAAAAAGCACTTATTCTTTACAGAATAAGCGCCCTTTTTTAATTGGAACACGTCTTTATTGGAACAATGAAGACGAGAAGCTGATTTCTATTCTTCAGCTCTTTTTTATTATTGATTGTCTTAAATTACATATGAATTGGTAGACCTAATGCTAATTCAGAAGCATCCATTACCGCTTCTGATAAAGAAGGATGAGAATGAATAGTTAAAGAAATATCTTCTGCATTCATTCCAGCTTCAATAGCTAAAGCTAATTCTGCAATTACATCACTAGCTGAAACTCCGACAATTTGGGCTCCAACAAGCACATTGTCTTCTTTAGTAGTAATTAAACGTACAAAACCTTCGTTAGCATTTAAAGAAAGTGCACGGCCATTACCAGCTAAAGTGAATTTAGATGATTTAACGTCCATTCCATTTTCTTTAGCTTCTGCTGCAGTTAAACCAACAATAGCTAATTCAGGATCTGTAAAAGCTACAGCAGGCATTGCTTTGTAATCAACAGCAACTTTTTTACCTGAGATTGCTTCAGCAGCAATTTTAGCTTCGTAACTAGCTTTATGAGCTAGTGCAGCACCAGGAACGATGTCGCCAATAGCGAAGATGTTTTTAACACTTGTACGTCCTTGGTTGTCTACCTTAACTAAACCGCGTTCTGTTAATTCAATTCCAGCGCCTTCTAAACCAAGTTCGTCAGTGTTAGGACGACGNNCAGCGTCAATTGATTGTTCAGCTCCGTCAACTTCGTACTTAACAGTCACTCCGTTTTCAGTTTCCACAGCTTCTTTAGCCATTGCTTTTGTTACCATGTTAATGCCTTTTTCTTTGAATGATTTTTCTACAAATTTAACCATATCTTTTTCGAATGTTGGTAAAATTTGTGGAGTACCTTCAAGAATAGTAACTTCTGCGCCTAAATTAGCGTATGCTCCACCTAATTCAGTACCAATGATTCCGCCGCCGATAATAACTAATTTCTTAGGAACTTCTTTTAAAGCTAGTCCACCAGTTGAATCGATCACACGTTTGCCGAACTTAAATCCTTTGATTTCAAGTGGTCGGCTACCAGTTGCAATAATGGCATTGTTGAATGAATAAGTTTGAGCAGCTGTTTCGCCCATGACACGCATTGTGTGTTCATCGTTAAAATAAGCTTCTCCTCTTAAAATTTCAACTTTATTCTTTTTCAATAAGCCTTCAACACCTTTAGTAAGGGTTGAAACAACTTTATTGTTTTTCCATTCTTGCGTTTTAGCAAAGTCTAAAACAACATTTTCAGCTGTAACACCGAATACATCTGAGTGCATAGCTTCTTGATAATGATGTCCTGCACTGATTAAAGCTTTTGAAGGGATACAGCCAACGTTCAAACAAACGCCGCCAATATATTCTCTTTCCACGATTGCTACTTTTTGTCCCATTTGAGCAGCACGAATCGCTGCTACATAGCCCCCTGGGCCTGAACCAATAACAACTGTGTCTAACTCTATTGCGAAATCTCCTACTACCATTTTGTACTCACCCTTACCCTTCCATTAATAATAATTCTGGATCAGCAAGCAATGCTTTTAACTCATTCATTGCTTTTTGTGCAGTTGCTCCATCGATAATACGGTGGTCAAAACTTAATGACAATTGCATAACTGGTGCCACTACAACTTCATCATCAGCATTTACAATTGCTTTTTTAGCAATACGACCAACACCTAAAATAGCAACTTCAGGGTAATTGATAACTGGTGTGAACCAACCGCCGCCAATTGATCCAATGTTACTGATAGAGATAGAGCCGTTACTCATTTCGTTAGCTGCTAACTTACCTTCTGTAGCTTTACCAGAAAGCTCAGTAATTTCGCCAGCGATAGAGAAAATGCTCTTAGCGTCAGCATCTTTAACAACTGGTACAAACAATCCGCGATCTGTATCTGTAGCGATACCAATGTTGAAGTAATGTTTATAAACAATTTCGTTTGTTGAATCATCAATTGAAGCATTTAAAGCAGGGTATTTGCGTAAAACAGATACGACAGCTTTAACAACATAAGGTAAGAACGTTAATTTAACGCCTTTACCTGCCGCAACATCTTTGAAACGTTTACGGTGTGCCATTAATTTAGTAGAATCTACTTCATCAAATAATGTCACGTGCGGAGCGGTTGCTTTACTATTAACCATAGCTTTAGCGATTGCTTTACGCATACCTGTCATTGGTTCGCGTGTTTCAAGTTCTGCTTGAGAAGATTTAAATGGTTGAGCTGGAGCTGCTGCTTTAGCTGCTGGAGCTTGTTTTGTTGCTGCTGGAGCTTCAGTAGTTTGTGCTGCAGGAGCTGCTGAACCATTTTTCTTGAAGTTTTCAATATCTTCTTTTGTTGTACGGCCGTTTTTGCCTGTCGCTGTTACTAAGCTGATATCCACATCATTTTCACGTGCAAATTGACGTACTGATGGCATAGCAAGTACACGTTTGCTAGAGTCAGAAGTTTTTACAACACTAGAATCTGTTGAAGCGCCTGCTGCTGGATCTTTTGCTTCACTTTCAGCTGCTGGTTCTTCTGGAGATGTAGCAGGTGTTGCACTTTCAGTATTGTGTTCAGGAGAATCAATCTCAACGATTGCTTGTCCTACCATTGCAACTGTTCCTTCTTCTACCAAAATCTTTTTAACAGTACCTGAAACTGGAGAAGCAATTTCTTCAACTGATTTATCGTTTTGAATTTCTACGATTGAATCTTCTTCTTTGATTTCATCGCCTTCAGCTACTAACCATTTTACGATTTCGCCTTCAGCCATTCCTTCGCCGACATCTGGTAATTTAAATTTAAAAGCCATTTAATATCTTCCCTTCTTTTTAGCAATTCTATTTTCAAAAATAGGTTTGATTGAACACTTTTCAACAAGAACAAATGCAACCATTTAATTGAACACTAAATTGATTGCATCTGCGTTGCTTTATCTAATAGAAATAAATTAGAAGTTGTAAACCTCTTTTACTTTGTCTGCAATATCATTTGCATTTGGCAACCAAGAGCCCTCAGCTAGACCAAATGGGAAGACAGTATCGGGAGCTGCTACGCGGCCGATCGGTGCTTCTAATGAAAGGACTGCACGTTCAGAAATTTCTGACATGACCATAGCGCCGACACCTGCTTGACGTTGAGCTTCTTGAACAATTACTACGCGTCCAGTTTTTTCAACTGAAGCTACAATCGTTTCAATATCTAATGGAGAAATAGTTCTTAAGTCAACGATTTCAACTGAAATGCCTTCTTTTTCTAACTCATCTGCAGCTTTGATCGCTTCACGTACCATAGCTCCATAAGTGATAACAGAAACATCTTTACCTTCACGAGTGATAGCAGCTTTTCCTAGCGGAACAGTGTATGATTCTTCAGGAACTTCATCACGGAATGAACGGTATAATTTCATATGTTCCATAAAGAAGACTGGGTCATTATCACGAATAGAAGCAATCAGCAAACCTTTTGCATCATACGGATTAGATGGAACAACTACTTTAATACCAGGAGATTGTGCAATCAATCCTTCTAAGTTATCTGAGTGCATTTCTGGAGTATGAACGCCTCCACCAAACGGTGTACGAATAGTGATCGGCAAAGTACGAGTGCTGCTCATACGGTAACGAGTACGTGCTGCTTGTCCAACAATTGAATCCATTACTTCAAAAATGAATCCGATAAATTGGATTTCTGGAACTGGACGGAATCCTTGAAGTGCCAACCCAATTGCCAATCCGCCAATACCTGATTCAGCAAGCGGTGTATCTGAAACTCGTTCTTCACCAAATTTTTCTTGAAGACCGGCTGTAGCACGGAAAACTCCACCGTTTTTACCAACGTCTTCACCAAAAATCAATATTTCTTGATCGCGTTCCATTTCTTGTTCAAGCGCTTCAGTAATTGCTTGGATCATTGTTTTTTGTGCCATGATTATTTACTCTCCTT
>DIDU01000153.1 GCA_002418295.1 Carnobacterium sp. UBA5792
GCGAACCTTCTAGCTAAAAAGGAGGAGAAGTAAATTGATTTATTTACAATTATTTTGGAGTTTTTTCCAAGTAGGATTGTTTAGTTTCGGTGGCGGATACGCTGCACTTCCTCTGATTCAAGAGCAAGTGCTTGAAGTTCATCCATGGCTATCTTCAACTGAATTTATTGATATTTTAACGATTTCACAAATGACACCTGGTCCGATCGCAATCAATACAGCAACATTTGTTGGAACAAAAATTGCTGGAATGCCTGGTGCTATAGTTGCTACATTGGGTTGTGTAACGCCTTCTGCTATACTCGTTTTGACGTTGGCCACATTGTATTATAAATATAAAGGACTGAGCATGGTTCAAGGTATTATTAAAGGACTGCGGCCAGCTGTCGTTGCTCTGATTGCTTCTGCCGGTCTCTCTATTCTATTGACTGCTTTATTCAATGATGATACCTTTCCTATTCACTTCGCTGATTTAAATTGGGTTGCTTTCGTTCTGTTTTTATTAAGTTTGGTTATCTTAAGAAAATTCAAATTAAATCNNGATTTACATTATGCTGTTTGCGGGAGCTCTTGGTGTGCTTTATCATTTCCTTACAGCATTTGCTTAACTTTAATCATATATGTACAAAAAAGATAGAAGCTAAACCTATATGTGGACTTGGCTTCTATCTTTTTAAAGGTTTTTATTAGGGGAAATACTTTTTTTTGTTTATACTTAATTAAAAGCTACTTAACGCCCATTTCTTCAATTTTTTTGTGAAAGGCTGGTAGACCCTATGTTTGAATTAGACTATTTTGAAATTACCGGACGCATGATCGCAGCGGTTATTTTTGGAAGTATCATCGGCTATGAACGAGAAACGCGCGGACATAACGCTGGTCTTCGGACTCATATTCTGGTAGCTGTCGGTTCAGCTTTGATTGCTTTAATCCAGACACAAGCCACTTATACGACTGTTAAAATGGCTTTAGTCAACCCAGATTTGCTGCAGATCCTCAACACAGATATGACACGGATGACAGCGCAAATTGTCAGCGGTATCGGATTTTTAGGTGCCGGAACCATCATTGTTACCAAAAGAAGTGTGACTGGATTGACTACTGCGGCTTCTATCTGGGCCGTTGCGGGGCTTGGTATTGCTGTTGGTATGGGGTATTATTTTATTGCTGTCACAGGTTGTATCATTATTCTAGCAACTTTGCGGCTAATCAAAAGATTTTTCCGGATAGAAGATCTTAAAAAAATTGAAGTTTATTACCATCATCGAGAAAAAACACGAAAAGAAATCAAAAAGTATTTTGATGAAAAAGACATCCAGCTAGTTGATTTAGAATACTCCGTTGACTTAAAAGATCCTTCGAACCCACTTTATTTGAATCTGTATACGATCAGCTTGTCAGAAAAAATTGACTCCACTACTGTCGTAGAAGATTTATCTAATTTAGACAACATTATTCGAATCCATACCATTAAAGACCGCTAAAAATCAGATAAAAAAACATTCTTTTAAGTAAGAATGTTTTTTTGTTGAAAATTTCAGTTTTACTCTATTTTGCTCTTGCATGAATCTCGTTCAATGATTTTATGCGGTAAAATAACTTTCATTGCTATTGTTTGTCTACCTTCAATAAACTCAACCAACTTCTCCACTACCTGACTACTCAAATAGTCAATATGAACGTCGATAGAAGTTAACGCTGGTTGGATCATCTCAGCAAAAATAGAATTATTGAAGCTGATGATTGAAATATCATTTGGAACTGATAATCCGATGTCTTTCAATAAATGTGTTAGACTCATAGCTACTATATCATCACTCGCCACTACTGCCGTTGGATGTTCGTCAGCCAGAAATAACGAAGCCAGCTGCTGCTTATTTTCTGTATCTTGAAAAGCTTCTGCTACAATATACGTTGGGTCAATGGCTATGTCTGCTGCCACCAAGGCCTGTTGGTAACCAGATAGTCGTTCAGCTGTAACCATTTCACCTACATCGCTGCAAATATAGGCTATTTTTTGATGATTTAGTCCAATCAAATAATTTGCTGCGTCTTTTCCTGCTAGCTGGTTATCGTTATCAACATATAAGATTTCATTTTCATACTGATAAGGTTTTCCAATAATAGCGTAATGCAAATTCTCTTGGTGCAGATAATTGATCACTTGGTCTTCTTTTTTAGAATATAACACGATAAAACCGTCTGCCCGACCGCCTTTTGCCATCATTCGGATACTTTCCAGCAATTCTTCTTCTGTTGTTCCTGAAGCAATCGCCACCATGTATTTTTTCTCGTTACAAGTCTTGCTGATGCCGCGAATCATTTCTAAGAAGAAAGGGTTCTGAAAGACCGCCCCACCAGATACAGGCAAAATGACTCCAATCGTTCGTGTATTTTTATTTACCAAGCCTCGTGCGGCCAAATTAGGTTGATACCCAAGTTCTTTCATTATTAAGCGAACTTNNCTTTTTCGTTTTTTCGCTAATACTGGGATGATCTTGAATCGTTCGCGAAACAGTTGAAGTCGCCACACCTGCTTTTTTTGCAACATCTTTAATCGTGATCGCCATCTGCTCACTCCCTCAACCTCTAGTATCTTTATTTCTTTCTCTTATCATAAGTTAGAAACTAACGACTGGCAAGCCTTTTCAAGCAGAAAAATGATAGGTTGTTTGTGAAAAGTACCGTTCCCCTGGTTTCAAAACGATCGATTGAAAATGAGGATGATGAACAGAATCCGGCAGCTCCTGGGTTTCTAAAGCAATTCCCAAGTGACTGCACATTTTCTTACCCATTACTAGATAATCTTCATCCATCCCTGTTGTCGAGAAAACAACGACTGCTTCTCGAGTCGTACGAATTGCTACTTGCCGGCCGCTTTTCGGCTCGCTAAGCCGCATGTCTCCTGTCGTCAATTTAAAGGGTGTATCATAACCAGCAGGTTGCTTTTCCAATGCTTCGCACATAAAAATAGGCGTTCGGAAATCATAAGGTGTTCCATCAACTGGGTACAACCTTCCCGTTGGACATTTGTCAGTACCAACTTCAGCATAAACATCACTGGAAATTTGTAGTTTATGGTCTAAAATAGTTCGTTTTGCAGTCCCACTCAAGTTGAAATACGTATGGTTCGTTGGATTAAACAACGTCGCTGCATCCGTTTCTGCTTGAATGACCATATTCCAAACAGCATTTTCAGTCCATCGATAAGTTACTTTTACCGTTACATTTCCGGGATACCCATTGTCTCCTGCTGGACTTGTATGAGTAAAAACAATATCGATAAAATCAGCAGCTTCANNCCATACAATTTGACTGAAATTGGGTTGTCCGCCATGAATATGATGCAGTCCTTCATTTTGAGTCAATTGATGCGTTCCCCATGCGCCATTTTTGATTCGTCCCGCTACACGCCCGATTAACGCACCAAAGTAAGGCGAGTCCTGAACGTACTCTTCTAGTGTATCGAAACCCAATACCACATTTTCACAGTTTCCGTTACGATCGGGTACCTCAATACCGGTCACGACCGCTCCGTAATTTAAACACCGAAAAAGGGCCCCTTTAGTAGTTGTCAGTTGGTATTCTGTTATTTCTTGATCGCCTATCCAACCAAATCGTCGTTTAGTGAATTCCAACAGACTCAGCCCAGACAGCGGTCAACAATTCTACAGTCAACTCATTCGTCGAGGGCACAACTTTAGCAGCCGCTCCCAACGTTGTTTCATCTCCAACAGCTATTGCTGCCATACCGGCACTATTGATGGATTGAACTCCTGCCGCTGCATCTTCGATTCCGATGCATTCTTGAACCGACACATTCAATTGCTCAGCCCCTGTTTCAAATATTTCCGGATGAGGTTTTCCAGCAGATAATTTAGCCGGATCTACGATCGTATCAAATAATTCTTCGAGTCCTAACTTTTCTAAAATAACGGGACCGTTTTGGCTCGCTGAAGCCAATCCCAACAAAACGCCTTTTTCTTTTAGTTCATCTAATAACGTTTTGATTCCAGGCAAGATATCTTTAGCAGACATTTGCTCGATCATTTTTTTATAGACCCCATTTTTCTTCGTTGCCAATGCCTCTTTTTCTGCAACTGTAAACTGTTCTTCCAAGCCGCCTTTAGCTAAGATCAAAGCTAAAGACTCTGTACGGCTCATGCCTTTCAGTTGTTCATTAAAGGCTTCATCCAATTCAATTCCTAATTCTGCACCTAGCTTCTTCCATGCTTGATAATGGTAATCGGCTGTGTCTGTCAAGATACCGTCTAAATCAAATAATACAGCTTTCATCTTTTCTCCGCCTTCCTATCCTACTGTACTGTTACTTTTGCAGCTTTTGTTGCGCAACTGTATTGGCTGGTTAACAAAATAATTTCTTCGTAGATTTTCATCTCTAACGGATCACCGATCACTAATTCAATCGTTGTAGCGGTTTGGGTCACAGTGATTTTCAATAAGCGTCTTCGGTAATTGATGTGGAATTCATAATGAGTCCAGTTTGTCGGCAATAATGGAGCAAACGCTAATGTTTCATTCGCTGTGCGCATACCCGCAAAGCCCTCTACGATCGTTAACCAGCTGCCGGTCATTGATGTAATGTGCAGCCCATCTTCCGTATCGTTATTGTAGTTGTCTAGATCCAATCGAGCTGTACGGCTGTACAATTCAACCGCTTTGTCCATTCGGTGTAAATCGGCTGCCAAAATCGCATGGATACTTGGTGAAAGACTCGATTCATGAACGGTCATCGGTTCATAGAAATCGAAATTTCGTTGTTTTTCTTCTTGAGAAAATTCTTCTTTAAAGAAATAAATCCCTTGCAAGACATCGGCTTGTTTGATAAAAGGTGAACGCAAGATTTTATCCCACGACCAATTTTGACTCAAAGGCAACTCGCTTGGAGCGAGCTCCGTGACCGGACGCAATTCTTTGTCCATAAAAGTATCGTGCTGGATAAAGACACCTTTTTCAGCATCATACGGATAATACATTTTTTCAATAATGGCTTTCCATTCTTTTACTTCAGCTTTCGTTACATTTAAGGCCTCTTTTTTGTTTGGTACTTTTTCTAAAGCAGCCAATGTGTAGTTCAGTGTCCAAACCGCAATCGTGTTTGTGTACCAATTGTTATTGACATTGTTTTCATATTCATTAGGACCAGTGACTCCATGCATCATATATTGATCTTTTCCTTGATGATAATGGACACGGTCTGCCCAGAACCGGCTGATTCCAACCAAAACATCCAGCCCTTTATATATCAAATAACTTTCATCGCCGGTATAATTTGTATAATTGTAAATAGCATAAGCCATCGCTCCGTTGCGGTGAATTTCCTCGAATGTAATTTCCCATTCGTTGTGGCATTCAACTCCAGTGAACGTTACCATTGGGTAAAGTGCTCCGTTTAACCCTTGTTGGCGCGCGTTGTGTTCAGCTTGCGGCAATTGATTGTGGCGATAAGTCAGTAAATTTTTAGTCACTTGTTGATCGGTCAACGCTAAGTACAATGGGACAGCATACGCTTCTGTATCCCAGTACGTTGCTCCACCATATTTTTCGCCTGTAAAGCCTTTCGGACCAATGTTTAAACGCTCATCTTCACCATAGTAGGTTGAGAATAATTGGAATAGATTGTAGCGAATCCCTTGTTGCGCAGCACTATCGCCTCCAATGATCACATCCGCTTTCGCCCAACGCTCTTGCCATAAGTCAGCGTGTTGTTTTCTCAATTCTGCAAAAGAAACAGAATCCAAATCAGCACTCATCGCCTGGCTGCGCGTTCCTACTTCTTCTTTTGAACTATCTCGTGAAGTCGTCAAAATAATCAACTTTTCAATAGACACTTGTTCGCCTGCTGCTAGTTTTCCAACGAACTCTTCATTGACACACATATCCGATACAGTATCGCAAATTTTTTCAACGCCAACGGTACGATTTAACATCGTTGCAGCCACTGTAAACTGTTCAATCCCAAAGTCATTTGGTTTTGTTTCAACAATCAACGTGTTTTTCATTGCCGTTACCGGTAGCCAGAACTTTTCTTCGTAATTTGAATCTTCATTTGTCACGTTGCCGTCTAGACCTGGCACAAAACGTACGTCAACGGCTTCATTCAAACTTGTTACATTCATTCGAATCGCACACAATTCTTTTTGAGCCAGACTGACAAATCGTTCAACTTCAACTTGTACTTGCTTTCCGTTCTTCTCAACGATGTAACGGCGCGATAAAATTCCCGTCTGCATATCAAGCTCCATTTCAAATTCATGAATGGTATCACTATATAAGTCTACTGCCTCTCCATCTATAAACAAATCCAATTGGATAAAATTCATGGAATTGATGACTTTGCCAAAATAATCGGGATAACCGTTCTTCCACCAGCCGACACGCGTTTTATCTGGATACCAAACGCCAGCTAAGTAACTGCCTTGATGATGGTCTCCTGAATAGCGCTCTTCAAAGTTTCCTCTCATCCCCATATAACCGTTTCCAATACTGGTCAAACTTTCTTGTAATCTCCTTTGTTCTTTATCCAATGTTTGTGTTTTGATTTTCCATTCGTCTAATTCAAATAATCGCTTTTTTTCCATTTTCTTCCTCCTCGAACTGCTTTATTCGTATACCTTAAACTGTACAGCAGACTTTTTAATGTTCTATCGCAATCATAAACGCAAACGATTGCGTTGTCAATTTCGATTCGGTTCAAATTTTATCCCTATTAGCCTTTGAATACTATAGAGAGTAGTTTTAAACACTGCAATTTAATAAGCAAAACTGTTACCGGTAACAACTTATTTATTTCGTTCTCTTACTCGGAAATCGCTTGCAACTTCATTTTAAAGCACTTATACTTAAAGCAATCGTTTGCATTAATTAACTTATTTAAGGAGATGAACAAAAATGAAAAAAATGTTTTCATTTGATTTTTGGCAAAAACTCGGAAAGGCTTTAATGGTCGTGATTGCTGTTATGCCTGCTGCAGGCTTAATGATCAGTATCGGTAAAATGATCGTCAAGTTTGGAGGCGATATTCAATTATTATCCGTCATAGGAAATGTGATGGAAAGTTTAGGTTGGGGTGTCATTGGTAATTTACATATTCTTTTTGCCGCTGCTATTGGGGGCTCTTGGGCTAAAGAACGGGCTGGCGGAGCATTTGCAGCCTTGTTAGCTTTTATTTTGATCAATATCACTACTGGTTCTATTTTTGGTATCTCGTCAGAAATGCTGGTTACTGAAGGTGCCACGACCAAAACCTTATTTGGTTCAGAAATTTTAGTTGATGGCTACTTTACGTCTGTTCTTGGTGCTCCTGCTTTAAACATGGGCGTTTTTGTTGGTATTATTTCAGGTTTTGTTGGAGCAATTGTTTTTAATAAATACTACAACTACCGGAAATTGCCGGAAGCTCTTTCCTTTTTTAACGGAAAACGCTTTGTTCCTTTCGTAGTCATCTTATGGTCGGTGATCGTTTCTATCGGCTTAGCGCTTGTTTGGCCAGTGGTTCAAACAGGGATCAACAATTTTGGTCAATGGATCGCAACTTCTGCTGATACCGCTCCTGTTTTAGCACCATTCGTTTATGGAACATTAGAACGTCTCTTACTGCCTTTTGGATTACATCATATGTTGACCATTCCAGTGAACTATACAGCTCTCGGCGGAACCTATACGATTTTAACGGGTGCTAATGCCGGCTCTCAAGTATTTGGACAAGATCCATTATGGTTGGCTTGGGTAAGCGATTTAGTCAATTTAAAAAATAGCGGTGATATGACTGCCTATAATGATTTATTAACGTCTATTATCCCTGCTCGTTTCAAAGTTGGACAAATGATTGGCGCCAGTGGAACTTTAATGGGTGTAGCTTTAGCTATGTATCGCCGTACAGATGTCGATAAACGCAAAAAATACAAATCCATCTTTTTTTCAGCAGCTATTGCGGTTTTCTTAACAGGAGTGACTGAACCGCTTGAATTCATGTTCATGTTTGCAGCACCTCTCTTATACGTTGTTTATGCAGTGCTTCAAGGAATGTCTTTTGCTTTAGCTGACCTTATTCCTTTACGCGTTCATTCGTTTGGAAATTTAGAATTCCTAACTCGTGTACCGATGTCGGTCAACGCTGGCTTAACATGGGATGTCATCAATTTTGTCCTTAGCAGTATCGTTTTCTTTGGACTTGCATATTTTGTTTCTTACTACTTGATCGGCCGTTTCAAAATTGCTACACCTGGTCGTTTAGGCAACTATATTGATGAATCTTCGACTGAAGAAGCTATTGATTCAGCTGCCGTTTCAACAGGAAAAGCTGTTCCAGCAGCAAGTGCACAAGTCCAAGACATCATCACTCTTTTAGGAGGTCCAACAAATATTTCTGATGTCGATGCTTGTATGACTCGTTTACGGGTCACAGTAAAAGACCCAGCAATCGTTGGTGATGAATCTGCTTGGAAAAAACTAGGCGCTTTAGGACTGATCAAAAAAAATAACGGTATCCAAGCGGTGTATGGTCCGAAAGCGGACGTCTTGAAATCAGATATCCTGGATGCTTTAGGAGAATAGATAGTTGAAATTATTGACTTTAAACACTCACAGCTGGTTAGAAGAACAACCGGACACTAAGTTAGATGCGCTTGTCGAAACCATACTAGCCAATCAATTTGATGTGATTGCTTTCCAAGAAGTAAACCAATCCATTGATGAGTCTGTTATAGATGTATCCAATCACTTTGCTTATCAAGCTGCTGAGTCTACTATTCAAATCAAACGAAACAATTTTGCTTTCTTCGTGCAGCAAAAATTGGAACAAGCCGGATTACGGTATGCCTGGACTTGGCAGCCGACTCATATTGGTTACGATATTTATGATGAAGGTTTAGCATTTTTGAGCCTTCATCCGATCCAAGAGATCAAAACCTTTTACGCTTCCAAAAGTAAAGCATATGAGAATTATAAAACGCGTCTTGTGTTGGGCGTTCAAATTGAAGATAGTTGGTATTTTAACCTTCACTTAGGTTGGTGGGAAGATGAAAATGATTCATTTAAAGATCAATGGTTAAAATGTTCTGNNTCAAGCTAAGAATGAAGGATATGAGCTGGTATGCCAAAAATGGTTTGATACTTTTCACTTGGCTGCAAAACGAGATACAGGATATACCGTTGAAAAAAATATTGACGGGTGGTCTGAGAATAATGAACCATTAAGAATTGATTTTATTTTTACAAACCAACCTATCCATATTCTTATCTCTAAAGTCTTCTTTAATGGACTAAATAGTCCAATCGTTTCAGATCATTATGGTGTCAGTATAGAACTAGCAAAAGAAAAAGCTCCTATTTATAGCGAATCTGACTAACAAAAATCCCTTAACTCACATTTTCAAAAGATGAGTTAAGGGATTTTTAATTATTTTTCCTTCTTTTTTGTTGAACCATTTGATTTACGATTGTCAATAGAACTCCTAAGAAAGTGGCTGCCATTCCAGCTTTTAAGAAGGGTGTTTGATAAGTAAAGGTAATTTTTGATTGGCCTTTATCTAAAGGCACACCAACAAAACCTTCGTTCACTCGGATCGTATCGACTGGTTTCCCATTTACTTCAGCTTGCCAGCCGCTTGTAAAAGGGATCGTTGTCGTTAAGACACTGTCCTTTTCTTGGTAAACTGTTCCTTTAATCTCTTCATTTTTGAAAGTAGTGATCGTTAACGCATTTTCCTTTTTAGCCTTGACCCGTTGTTGGTAAGCATCATCTAATGGCAGGGTTAATACTTGGATGTTTGCCAAATCATAGCTGCCGATTCGATCGAACTGCAAACTGATCGTTTGGTTTTTTTGATTGCTTGTTTGATACCCTAAATGAAACAGCATCTTCTTACGCGGGATATAAGAACTAAAACTGAGTAAATCTGATTGGTAAATACTTTTTCGCTGATCGCCCATTTTCAGTACAGCCGTATAGTTGATCGGCCTTCTGCCCCAGGTTTTCGACGGTACTGGTTCAACATGCAATCC
>DIDU01000042.1 GCA_002418295.1 Carnobacterium sp. UBA5792
GGTTAGCTTCTTTTTACTACAATTTACCATTGAAAATTTAATTTGATCCAGATAAGGAGTGTATTTTAAGACCTCCTCTAACGAATTCCTCCCTGAGCCAACATCATCTAATGCAATGCAATACCCTTTTTCTTTGATTGAGGCAAAAATAGACAAAAAATGCTGGTCGATCGTTAAAGAATTAATCGTATCGTTTGAAGCAGTAAATAATGGAGCATCTTCTGTTATTTCAATAGTCAATTGTTTAGCATATGGCTGCATTTCGGTAAAAAAGACATGAGTCTCCGGGTAAAATAATTGTTTTGGTGCAAAATTAATTGAAAATTGTACGGTTGGACATAAAACCACCAAACGCATCAGTTCTTCTTGGAACCACTTTAAGAAAAGCGAATGCTCTTTTCTATCGTGGATTATTTCAGCCATTTTTACAACTGGGTAATACGGATGTTGCTCATTATTCCTTAATAAGACCTCATATCCAATCAGTCGTTTGTTTTGCACATCGACTTTAGGTTGAAAATGAAATTGTAAGTCCTCCATTTAAAAGCCTCCCCTTACTACTTCAAGCGATTAGTTGCATTAAAAAATAAAACACAGCATAGTTTCTTCATTTGGCAATTCAAAAAGGGAATTTGGCTAAGGAGTAGTGGATACATCTGCTATCTAGTGTAGTGAGTCAGTAACTTCTCAGAATCGTATGAATCATATTTTTTTATTTTGGTCCTTTTAGAGATTTTATAATTTCGCATAGTTCTATTTTATTCATAAAGTAGGGAATCCTTTTCCAGCATGAGAGCCATCGAAAGGTTACCTAAAGAAAAATGCGTATAAATGGATGTACTCTAACTGAATTCTATAGTTTACATTTGCATTCTGTTATTTATATCACGTACTTTATTTTTAATCTATTATTTTGTATTCAATTTACTTTTTTATTCCATTATTATGTCAAACTTGTTCACAATTTTTTGGAACCTAAACAGCAAAAAACACCACCCAATAAATGAAGCTGCTAAAGAGTCAAATAATCCTATCTGCCGCTTTAGCAGCCTCCTATTTGGTAGGTGCCTTCTTCTAAAGAATTTAAACAGTATGCGCTGCTTCTGATGTCAGGTTAGCTTCGATTTTCTTGCGGGCTCTTTTACCTTTTAAACGATAGTTCAATAGTCTCATTCCATTGAAAATAACGACTAAGATGCTTCCTTCATGGACCAGCATGCCGATAGACATATTCATCCACTCACTGAAGAAGACGCTGGCCAATAAGACCAAGACTACACCCACTGCGATAATAATATTTTGTTTCATATTTAGTGCTGTGGCTTTCGTCAAACCTAACGCATGCGGCAAACGGCTGAAATCAGAGTTCATTAAGACAACATCGGATGTTTCAATGGCAACGTCTGTCCCATTTCCCATCGCAATTCCAATATCCGCTAAAGCTAAGGAAGGACTGTCGTTGACCCCATCTCCAACAAAAGCAACGACTTGGCCTGCTCTTTGCAGTTTCTCAATATGAGCCGATTTATCTTCTGGCAGCATGTGTCCATGTGCTTCTGTTAACCCTAGCTCACGAGCAACAGCATCCACCGTTCCTTGATTATCGCCAGAAAGAACAACTAGATTTTTTACGCCTAATGTTTTCAACTCTTGCAGGTCTTCTTTTACTCCCGGACGAACTTGATCACGAATACCCATCAGAATCTTCAATTCGCCATCGACCGCTGTCAGTACCAGCGAGTTGCCATTTTCTTCAAAGCGTTCCGNNCTACGTGTTCTTTTTCCATCAATGCAACATTCCCAATAGCTAGCCGGTGTCCATCCACATGTGCTACAACACCGCCCCCTTTGACAACTTCTGTTCCTTCAACGGTAGAAAAAGTCGTTTCGCCAATTTGTTGGAGGACAGCTTTTGCAAGCGGGTGATCGGATTCGCGTTCCACACTTGCCAAATAACCGAGTACTTCAGTGCTCTCTTCTCCATAAAATTCTGTTTCCGCTACAGTTGGGTTCCCTACTGTCAAAGTTCCTGTTTTATCAAATACAATCGTATCCACTCGGCTGAAGTCATGAATAACTTCGCTTCCTTTTAGCAGAACCCCATTACGAGCACCATTTCCAATACCTGCAACATTCGAAACTGGAACTCCGATAACCAATGCCCCTGGGCAGCCTAGCACCAAAATGGTAATCGCCAATTCAATATTTTGGCTGAACAGCCACACACCAAATGCCAGTACCAAGACAACTGGCGTGTAGTATTTGGCAAAGCGGTCAATGAACCGTTCTGCTTCAGACTTAGAATCTTGTGCTTCTTCTACCAATTCAATGATTTTTCCAAATGTCGTGTCTTCTCCTACTCGATCAGCACGAATTTGGATCGTTCCATTTTCCAAAATGGTGCCTGCAAAGACTTCTGAACCAACTGTTTTGTTTGCTGGAACGGATTCACCGGTGATACTGGCTTCATTGATGTGGCCTTCACCTGAAATAACGGTTCCATCTACCGGGATTCTCGCACCGGTTTTAACGAGTAAGACCTCTCCTTCGTCTACTTCTTCCACATCTACTTCTTCAAATTCTCCATCTTCCATTTGCCTTAAAGCACTTTCTGGTGCCATTTCAGTTAATTCTTTAATAGCAGAACGGGTTTGATTTAATGTACGTTGTTCCAAGAAATGCCCAAATAAAAATAAGAAGGTAACAATAGCTGCTTCTTCGTAATTTTGGATTAAGAAAGCTCCGATAACAGCGATCGTGACTAGCAAATCGATACTCACAACTTTTACTTTTATGGCTTGATACGCTTGGATAGTAATCGGGGCGACTCCGAAAATAGAAGCGATGATCAAAGACCATTCAGAAATCGTTACATTTTCTAAAATGAATTGGCTAAAGAACCCTAACCCGATCAACATACCGCTGATCAACGTCATTTGATTTTTCTTGCTTAGTATATAGTGCTGCATGATTTTTTCCTCCAATGTGTATTTTGTTGTTAAATAAAGTATAGAACAATTTCAAAATGTATAACTTGACGGCTATCAAGTTTGGAGACTTTCTATTCACTTTATTTAAGCTAGTTAAGAAAAAAATCCCAGAAAGAATATCCAGCTTCTTTCTAGGATCACATTTTTCTTAAGAATACATCAAACTTGGTATGCTTGATCTGTTTCAGAAAGCATATTGTATACTGCAGCATAAGTTCCGCAAACATCATCAGGAATGGTGTAATTGTTTGTAATTTTACGCAATTGAATAAATTCTGCATCCAAATTAGGTCTAGCTGAACCCGCTGTTAGCATTTTCTCATTTATTTCACTGAACAATTCTCGTACTTCAAATGCTTCAGGGTGATTTTTGCCATGTGCCCGTGTAATCGCTACTGTAAACATATCTAATTTTTCAAAATACTTGTTTGCTACTTCGTTGAGTACTGTCATTATACATTCTTCCTTTCTGTTTTATAGCCAGTTAGGCTGCTTTCACTTTTGTTTTAAGAACTGGGTACCCTAAGTCGATGATTGCTTTTTCAATTTCTTCAATAGAAAGAGTATCTGCATCAAAATCGGCTTTCACTTTACTGGAGTTAAATAAAACTTTTACACTCTCTTTATCGATTCCATTCAACCCTTTTACTGCGCTCTCGATTTTTTGCAAACAACTTGGGCAAGATAAGGCTTCTAATGTAAGGACTGCTTTTGACATCATTCATTTCTCCTTTATACTTTTTATTTGTAGTAGAGGTTTTTTCTTCGCCTCTTTTTCTTTACACTTGAAGTATAGTTGATTTGCATTGAATAAAAATTGACACACATCAAGTTTCTACATTTTTTTGAATTTAAATAAGCTTGTTTTTATTTCAGGCACTTATTTCAGAAAAAACAGATCCATCTTTTCATATAAAATAATTGGAGACTAACAGCAGTTGGTTTAATTGATGAACGACTGCTAAAAAAGATGCCCTTCCACTTCTGGCATTGATGGATCATTTTTACCTCACCTATATAAAAAAACAGCAATACATATCCATGATTATAGATATATAGTGTTGTTCTTAGTGGGCTTTGCATAGAACCCTAAGTTTTATTTTTTATTTCAGGTTGAAATGTAAATGTTTATCCTTTTTTTGAAAATTGTTTCATCATAAGACGCAATCTTTCATCGTTACTGAACGACTTTTAAGAACCCTTCTAAAAAGCTGACCGAATCTCCAATGTAACTGTAATCCGAATGTTGGAAGATAGGAGCTTCTGGATCCTTATTAATAGAAACAATTAGTTCTGCGCTTCCAATTCCAGTTGTATACTGTACTGCTCCATGGATACCCAAATTGATCAATAGTTTAGGAGCGATCGTATTTCCAGATTGTCCAATTTGATCGTCTCCACTGAATTTAGGATGATCTGTTAGAGGACGTGTTACTCCGATTTNNCGGGCAAGTTCTTCTGCCAAAGCAACAGCTTTTTCATCAGCAGCTCCTCTTCCTAATGCTATTACCCGGTCTGCATTTGCAATACTGTCGCTTTTAGATAGTAAAGGAGTTTCTTCTATGATTCTTACACGTTTTGCTTCTTTAAAAGACAAATCACTTACTTCTGTTACTAGGATAGATTCACTATTGCTTTTCTTAGCTTCAAACGTATTTGGCCGCACTGAAGCCATCTGCGGACGGTGATCAGGACAGATGATTTCACACATAATGTTATCCCCATAAGATGGTTTTGTTTGAACTAGTAAATCACCATCAAATGCTAAATTCAAGCAATCTGATGTCAATCCTGTATTCAACTTTGCTTGCAGACGAGGTGCGATTGAACGTCCAACAACCGTAGCTCCAAAAAGAATGCTATTTGGTTTACGGCATTTTGCCAACTCTGCCATTAGATTAGCGATTTCAGAATCGGTTGCATCTTTTAAACGGTCATCTTTTACTACAACTATTTCATCAGGACCATACTCTTTAATGGTATCTTCTAATTTTTTACTAGTTGCTTCAAATAGGATCACAACAACTTTTTTGTCACCAGCAATTTCTTTTGCTTTGGTTATCAATTGGTAGGTAACGGGTTGGATGATTCCTACATGCTTTTCTGCGTATACCCAAATTTCTTGGCTAGTCATTTTTCTCAACCTTTCTTAGAGCAAATTGCTGGCTCTCATTTGTATTAATAATTCACGAATGGCTTCATCAGGTGTTCCTTCAAGAAACGTGGTAGTCTTCACTTCTTTTTCAGGTGCCCATACATTACGTACAACTGTTGGCGATCCTTTCAAACCTATTCTCTCAGCATCAACAGCTAGATTGTTTTCATCCCAAACACGAATACTCTTTTGGTAGCTTTTTTGGATATTGCGAGGATTTGGGTAACGCGGTTCGTTCAATTCACTGCGAACCGACACCACTGCCGGTAATTGGAATTCAATTTTTTGCTGCATGTTTTCTAATAACCGAGTTGCAGTCATTACTTGTTTTTCGTGACCATGCAGCTCACTAACAAATGTAATTTGCGGCCAGTCTAAAAACTCAGAGACGATTGGTCCAACCTGACTCGTATCAGCATCTACCGACTGGCGTCCAAATAAAACTAAATCTACATTTTTCAATTTCTTGACAGCTTGTGATAAAACAGAGCCTGTTGCTAACGTATCTGCTCCACCGAACTTTCTTGAACTTAATAATACAGCATCATCACAACCCATAGCTAAGCCTTGTCGCAAAGTCATTTCAAAATCTGGGGGTCCCATAGACAACAAGATAACCTCTCCTCCCCACTCATCTTTTAAGCGAAGTGCTGCTTCAATGGCGTTTTTATCATAAGGATTCATCACTCCAGGTTCTCCTGAGCGAATTAAATTTTTAGTCATTGGATCAATTTTTAAGTTATTGGAAACGGGTACTTGTTTAATACATACGACAATCTTTAAGCTCATTGAACTCACTCCTCTCCCTCACTTACAACTTCTTTAGCTATTTCAATCATCATTTTTTCTAGTGATCCTTCAGCAAGCTGCAAAGCACGGGCATCTCGTAATAAATGTTCCACTGGGTATTCTCGGCTGTAACCATAGCCACCTAGCACTTGTAAAGCATGATCGGCTGCAGTGTATGAAGCGCGGCTGCCATATGATTTCGCCATGGTAGCTACTTTAGCATAAGGCTTACCTGTGGTCTTTAATTTAGCTGCCTCTTGATAAAGCAATTGGGTATTCTCTTTGGCAATCGCAATTTCTGTGATTTTCTCTTGAATAGAATACAATTGAGTGATCGGTTCGCCTTTTACTTCACGTTGTTTTGCGTAATCAATTGCGATATTCAAGGCGCGTTCAGTAATACCAGCTGCAATCGCACCCATCAAAATACGAGCGTCATAGTGAGCATTATCTCCTATTGCTACACCTTGTCCTACAGTTCCAAGCAAATGTTCTTCACTGACGATAACATTTTCTAGAAAAATTTCTCCTATCGGTGTCCCGTTCATCCCAATGAAATTCTCTCTTTTTCCATGCTTAAAACCAGGCATATCTTCATCAACAAGAAAGCAAGATAACTCTGTTGGGGAAGTTTTAAGAAGCACGCAATATACTTCCGCTAATCCGCCATTTGTTATCATGGTTTTATTGCCATTTAAAACCCACTTATCACCTTCCTTAACTGCCTTTGCTGTATGACCCATCACATTAGATCCGCCTTGAGGCTCTGTTGAGGAAAATCCAAAAATCCGATGATTTGCTTGAGGCAAATATTTTTCTTTTAATTCAGTTGTTCCATATTTTAATACTTGATCAACTGACTTATAATGGCCTTCTAAAGTAAAGGCCATGCTGGCATTTCGAACAGCAAAATCATAGACCGTTTGAGAACTGGCAATAACATCAAATCCGGCACCCCCATATTCTTCTGGTATCGTTAAGCCTAAAAAACCGGGGTTTACAAATTTATCCCATAACTCTTTAGGGAATTTCCTTTGTTTATCAATCAATATATCCAACGGTTTTACTTCTTTATCTGCAAAATCGGTAACCATTTGATGCAACATTACTTGTGACTGGGTTAACTTTATACTCATCATTTACACTCCTCGTTTTGTTAAAATCTACACAAGAATTTTTTTAACATTTCAATAAGCTAAATATAGTGTATTTTTTTTCATATCTACTTGATTTAAATCAAGTACAAGAGTATTCTTTTGTTTGTAGTTGCTCAATTTATTCTTCAGAGCAGAAAAGTGATAAAAAAAAAGACATACAAAGTATTATAGAGGAGAGTATAAAATGGACAAAAGACAGTCAATATCTCATCATACTTGTGAATGTGAACGCAAAGAGAAAAAACAGTATTGTATACACGCTGTTCCTATATTCCAATCCTTAACAGCTGAACAAATGGGAAAGGTTCATTCCTTAATCCATCGAAAACAATTTCTCCATGGAGAGATGATCTATCGGCCTGGAGAAACGGCCGATTCTTTTTATTTTTTAAAAAGCGGAAAACTACGTGTGTACCGTTTATCAGACACAGGAAAAGAACAATTAGTCCGAATGGTTAATCAAAATGAATTTACTGGAGAATTAGCTTTATTCAAGAAAGGCGTATATGAAGCCTTTGCACAAGCGCAATCAGATTGTTCTATTTGTGCAATTAAACATGAAGATTTCCGTGAGCTTCTCTTAGAACATCCAAGTATCTCTATTGAAATGCTAGGTGCCATTACCAAAAGGTTGGGTACTTCTGAACAGCAAACTGCTTGGGCAACAACTGAAACGGTTAGAAACAGATTGTTGCACTTTTTAATGAGCTTGGTTGATTCTACAGAAAAAGAACCCATTGTTGAATTAAACATGGCTAAAAAAGACTTAGCTTCTTATTTAGGAACAACTTCTGAATCGTTAAGTCGAGAGTTAACCTGGTTAGAAAAAGAGAAAATCATTAAAGAAATCTCATATGGGTCGTTTAAATTGCTGAATCTTTCATAATACGAGCTTTCTTTTTGTGTAGAATCTGTTGAATAAAAAGAAAGTATTATTCTACCAGTCCCTTCNNATGATAAGTCTACCCGCTTTTTATCGAAATTTTAATAAAATTCAATTGATCTATTTGGATAAATTAAAAAAATTCTCCAGAGCTTGTCTATTCTTAAAGTAAAAACAGACAAACCCAAAAAAATAATTTTGGGTTTGTCTGTTTTTGCATCACGATGTTTTTTTATAACAGCGAGTAAGGTTTGAGAAACCAGCAGTTGCACCATCTATCCAGTAAAATGAAGTACTTTTTTTTAAAAGAAAGATTACACAATAAGGCCAAAATGGCGGAAGGCCTTTTGCAGCCCATCTTTTTCGACAGTATCAGTTATATGATCTGCCATAGCTTTGATTTCTTCTCCGCCATTCCCCATGGCGACACCAACTTCGCAATAATCAAGCATTGGAATATCTACTTTTGCATCGCCAAAAGCGATCGTGTCTTTTCTCTTCGCATTATGATGGTTCAAGAGCGTTTCAATTGCTGTTTGCTTAGTAATATTATCTAAGGCAATATCCCCAAATAACGCTTTTTCACCAACTCCGCCCCATGTACCTACTTTAAACGCGGGAAAAGCTTCAACTGCATCTAGATAGTCTTGGTAATCATTTAGAATGAAACTGATTTTATTCACATCATCACGATATAAGTTTTCGCCAAAAATCATTTCCGGGAATACCTTTCTTACAGTCATCGCTTCTGCACCCGATTTTTCCTTATAGGCAACATAGTCCTTAACCGTTTGTTCTCCCCGTTTTTCAAAATGTTCACTTGCAAATAAACCATTATTTGATTCCAAATAAAATTCCAATTTGCGGTCATGCAGCCAATCGATAATACGCCGTTCTTCTTCTTCAGTCATCAATTGATGCAAGATCACTTCATTATCACTTTCAACATAGTTGCCATTTCCGCCGATATAGCCGTCAAATCCTATATCTAAGATGTAATCATACATCTCAGCTTTACTGCGGCCCGTTACTGTATAAATTTTATGCCCGTTAGCTTGTGCTGATTTAATAGCCTCAACTGCAGAATCTGGCAATTCATTAAAATAACTGACCAAAGTTCCATCTACATCAAGAAAAATATATTTTGTCTCCATGATACCCTTCCTTTTCTAAAAAGAATTTTAAGAAAAGCCATGCCGATAATCAGCATGGCTTCGATGAAATTAGCCTTTTGTATAATCTAAATTTTCGCCATTAGAAGCAATCACTTGTTTGTACCAATCAAATGATTTTTTCTTAGAGCGGGCCATCGTCCCATTGCCTTCATTGTCTCGGTCAACATAGATAAAGCCGTATCGTTTTTTCATTTCACCAGTTGACGCAGACACAATATCAATGCAGCCCCAAGGCGTATATCCTAAAATTTCTACACCATCTTTGTCTACAGCATTTTTCATTGCTTCAATGTGTTGTTTTAGGTAATCAATACGATAATCGTCTACTACATAGCCATTTTCATCAGGAGTATCAACTGCTCCGAGCCCATTTTCAACAACAAATAATGGTTTTTGATAGCGGTCATACAATTCANNAATCTGGAATCCAAGCGGGTCAATTTGCCAGCCCCATTCGCTTTCTTCTAGATAAGGATTTTTAATAGACGCAAATATATTCCCACCTGTTTTTTCTTGGCCTTCTTGAGCAGCAGAAACTCGTGAAGAATAATAAGAAAAAGTAATATAGTCAACTGTGTGTTCCTTTAATAATTCTTTGTCGCCTTCTTCAAATGGAATCTCAATGCCTTCATCGGCTAAGCGCTTCAGAGCATAATTCGGGTATTCTCCACGAGACTGCACATCAATAAAGAAATAATTTTCTTGATTGTCTACTTGAGCTTGACGAATATCTGTAGGATTGGGTGAATTTGGATAATACTGTCCTGCAGCAATCATACAGCCTACCATGTTTTCAGGGTCTACTTCATGTGCGATCTTAGTCGCTAAAGCACTGGCTACTAATTCATGATGAGCAGCTGTGTACTTCACTTGCTCTTCATTCTCGCCTTCTTCAAATACTAAACCAGCTCCCATAAAAGGCGCATGTAAAATCATATTGATTTCGTTAAACGTGATCCAGTATTTTACTCTGCCTTTATAGCGGTTAAATAATACAGTGACGAGATTTTCATAAAAACTAACTACTTTCCGACTGCGCCAGCCTCCATATTCTTTGATCAAATGAATCGGCATATCAAAGTGGGTAATAGTTACTACGGGTTCAATCCCATATTTATGGCATTCATCAATCAATGCATCATAAAATTTTAATCCTTCTTCATTAGGTTCTGTTTCATCACCATTTGGAAAAATACGTGTCCAAGCAATACTAAAGCGATAAGATTTAAAGCCCATCTCACCAAATAAAGCAATATCTTCTTTATACCGATGATACATATCAATGGCTTCCTTAGCTGGATAAAAATGAGTCTCATCAAACTCCAAATGCTTTAATTGACCGGTAATGATTGGAAATCGGTCTTCTCCAATCGGAACGACATCAACATTCGCTAAACCGCGGCCGCCTTCATTATAACCGCCCTCACTTTGGTTGGCAGCAGTAGCACCGCCCCAAAGAAAATCTTTTCTAAATCCCA
>DIDU01000008.1:0-6771 GCA_002418295.1 Carnobacterium sp. UBA5792
AAAATAAGTAGGTACCTGTCGGCTAACAGCCGTTATAGTGTCCAAGGTAGCTGAGAATGGAATAAATAAACATTCCTTTTAGCTATAAAGCAAAGTGGAACCACGTAAACAGCGTCTTTTATGCAGATAAAAGGCGCTGTTTTGCATTTCAAGAAACCAGTGATTGTTATTTTCCTGAAGGAAGCGGGGGAAAAAAGTGTACAGATTAAAAGAAGATATCCAAACCATTAAAAAGAAAGATACTTCCGTTAAAAGCACACTTGAAATCATTTTAACCTATCCAAGTTTTTATGCGATTTTATTTCATCGCGCAGCTCATCAGCTTTATAAATGGAAATTGTATTTACTTGCACGAATCATCGCTAATTTTTCAAGATTTATGACTGGAATTGAAATTCACCCAGGAGCTGTTATTGGCAGAAGATTTATGATCGATCATGGCATGGGTGTTGTAATAGGGGAAACAGCTGTCATTGGAGATGATGTTTTAATGTTCCATGGCGTAACGTTAGGCGGTACAGGCAAAGATAACGGCAAACGGCATCCAACTATTGGCAATAACGTCTTATTGTCGGCACATGTTCAAGTGATTGGACCGATCACTATTGGAGACCATGCTAAAATAGGAGCTTCAGCAGTCGTATTGGAATCTATCCCAGCTAATGTAACGGCAGTTGGAATTCCTGCTAAAGTGGTCAAAAAGAAGCAAGCCGCTTCAATTGATTCGCCTTCATTTAAGGAATGAGTAAAGGAGAAGTGAAAAATGTTAAAAATATACAATACGCTAACAAGAGAAAAAGAACTATTTACACCACTGGAAGCGGGTAAAGTAAAGATGTATGTTTGCGGTCCGACAGTGTATAATTACATTCATATCGGAAATGCTCGGAGTACAGTGGCTTTTGATACAGTTCGCCGTTATTTAGAATACCGTGGTTATCAAGTAGACTTTGTTTCTAATTTTACGGATGTTGACGATAAAATCATTAAAGCTGCTAAAGAATTGAGACTGACTGCACCGGAAGTAGCCGAACGATTTATTCAAGCTTATTATGACGACACAAAGGCATTAGGAGTAGAAAAAGCAACGATTAATCCGCGTGTAATGGATAACATTCCAGAAATTATTGACTTTATAACGGTTTTGATTGAAAAAGGCTATGCTTATGCAGTAGCTGGAGATGTCTATTACCGGACACGTAAGTTTAAAAAGTACGGGCAATTAAGCGGAATTTCGCTTGATGAGTTAGAAGTTGGGGCAAGCAACCGAACAGAAGCAAGCGAAAACGAGAAAAAAGAAGATCCATTAGATTTCGCTTTATGGAAAGCTGCTAAACCAGACGAAATCAGTTGGGAAGCTCCTTGGGGTGCCGGACGACCTGGTTGGCATATTGAATGTTCCGTTATGGCCACTAAGTATTTAGGCGATACCATTGATATTCATGCAGGAGGGCAAGATTTAACTTTCCCGCATCATGAAAATGAAATTGCTCAAAGTGAGGCTAAAACTGGCCATCCATTTGCCAATTATTGGATGCACAATGGTTTTGTGACGATGGAGAATGAAAAAATGAGTAAATCATTGGGAAATTTTGTTTTGGTCCATGATATGATCAAACAAATGAATCCGCAAATTTTGCGCTTCNNGTGTCAATCTAAATCGATTGAAAACAGCTTTTGATAACACTTTTTACCGGTTGACCGATGCTGTGGAACAGACTTTGAATGACCAACCATATTTAGACCAACTGGCTGAATTTAAAAAGCATTTTATTCAAGAGATGGATGATGATTTTAATGCAGCTAACGGCATTACGGTGATTTATGAGATGGCTAAGGCAATGAACATTTATAGCGAACAACAAGAAGTATCAGCCGTTGTTTTAAAAGCTATGCTGGCACAGTACCAAGAACTGATGAGTATTTTTGGGATTACATTTGAACCAGATGCCTTATTAGATGATAAAATTGAAGCCTTGATTGAAGAACGCACGGCTGCTCGCGCGAATAAAGATTTCCAACGAAGCGATGAGATCCGAGATTTACTAAAAAGGGAAGGAATTATTTTAGATGATACCCCACAAGGAACCAGATGGAGAAGAAAGTAACAAAGAGACAGTAGAAAAAGATTGGTCTCTTTTAAATGGACTAGCATTGGCTTATGTAGGCGATGCGATTTATGAAATTTACATTCGTGAACACTTAGTGCAGATTGGTTACACACGCCCAAATCAATTGCATAAAACGGCAACCAAATATGTTTCAGCAAAAGCACAAAGCAGTTTGATGCATGAGATGCTGGAAGAAGAAAATTTTTTAACGGAAGAAGAAGTGACCATGTACAAGCGCGGCCGAAATGCTAAAAGCCATACATCGGCTAAAAATGCAGATATCGTGACGTATCGTACGTCAACTGGCTTTGAAGCCTTAATGGGTTACTTACATTTGTCTAAACAAACAGAACGGCTGGAAGCAGTGATCAGCTGGTGTATTCATAAAGTGGAGGTGCAACATGCCAAAAGATAAAAATACCTTTCATAAACGCAATTCGAAGCAAACACGTCGTTCGTCTCATCAAGAAAAGCCAAAAAACAGCCCAAGAAAACCGGTTGAAACGGTGGAAGAAGAGGAACGCGATTTAACCGCTGGGCGCTTGCCGGCTATTGAGGTTTTAAAATCAGACCGTGATATCAATAAGATCTTTATTCAAGAAGGTCTAAGCGGCTCTAAGATGAATGACATTCAACAATTGGCTAAAAAACGCAGTNNCATTTGTCCCTAAAGCGAAGTTGGATCAACTAGTTGACGGCATAACGCATCAAGGTGTAGTGATTGCAGTTGCTGCTTTTCAGTATGCAACGATTGATGATTTATTTGCTGCAGCTGCCGAAAAGAATGAAGCACCATTTTTTATTATTCTGGATGGAGTGGAAGATCCTCATAACCTTGGTTCAATTATGCGGACAGCTGATGCCAGCGGAGCACATGGGCGAATTATTCCAAAACGACGTGCAGTTGGACTGACGGCTACTGTAGCAAAAGCTTCTACGGGTGCTATTGAACATGTACCAGTAGCGCGAGTGACGAACTTAACACAAACGATCAATGAGCTGAAAGAACGCGGTGTGTGGTTATATGGGACAGATATGGCTGGACAAGATTACCGTGAGTGGGAAACCAGCATCCCAATCGGTTTAGTGATCGGTAATGAAGGAAAAGGGATTACTCGGCTAGTCAAAGAACAAATGGATGGGATGCTAACTATACCGATGACTGGACATGTACAAAGTTTAAACGCAAGTGTCGCTGCCAGCCTTTTGATGTATGAGGTCTACCGCGGACGGCATAAAAGTTAAATGATAATTGGATGAGGAAAGGGGGCTAAAATATTATGAAAAAAGAATTGTTAATTATTGATGGGTATAATATGATAGGTTCGTGGCCAGAGCTAGTGAGATTAAAAGACAAAGATGAAATGAATGATGCACGTGATTTGTTGCTGCACGAATTAGCAAATTACCAGCAGTATGAAGACATTGAAATTCGTGTGATATTTGATGCCCAACTTGTCCCTGGCATTCAAAAATCCTATAAAAAGTATAATTTGTCAGTTGTTTTCACAAAAGAAGGAGAAACAGCGGATAGTTATATTGAACGAATGATCGGAGAAGAAAATTTACTGATTACGCAAGTAACAGTTGCAACGAGTGATCTTGCAGAACAATGGTTAGTTTTTCAAAAAGGCGCTTTAAGAAAATCTGCTAATGAATTGTATAAAGATTTACAGTTAGCTAAAAAATCCATTGAAGCCGATGCAAAAGATTACCGCTTTCAAAGTTACCGCCGCAATTCTCCATGGAACCGTCTCCAATTAGATAAACTTGAAAAGCTGAGAGATGACTTAACAAAAGAATAAACTGGAACAACTTATTTTTTAGAAACTTTCGAGAATAGTAGACCCGAAAACATAATGTTTGTTATTTTTTTCAGCTTTAAAAGTAGATGATCTAAAGGAGGAGCAGGATATGTTAGAGAAAGAACAGCTTTATGTACAAATGAGTGATGATGAGTTGATTCAACTCATCAAAAATGGTAACGAGGAACTATTTGATATTATTTTTCAACGGTACTATGTTTTAGCGATAAAAACGATAAAAGATTTTTACTTAAAGAGTTATGAACTGGAAGATTTATTACAAGAAGCCCGGATGGTCTTCCTTAAAGTGATTCATACTTATGATAGTGAAAAAGGTCACACGTTTGGAAATTTTTATAAATTAAATCTAAAGCATCATATTTTTAGCTTGGTCCGAAAGGATATGGCTAAGAAAAGAAGGCTTGAAAAAAATGCTGAGTCGTTGGAAGGCTTACTTGAGAAAAAGGAACATATGCAGCACTACATACTTCATGGAAAGGAGCAATTACCGACCGTTGAACNNGAAAAATTAGTAGACTACCAAGAAACACTTTCTGGATTCGAACAACGTGTCTTTTTAAATTATATTCATCATATGGAAGTAGAAGAGATTGCTGATAAGTTAGAGTGTGATCTGATACAAGTCAAAAATGCTTTAGATCGTTGTAAACGTAAAATGAAACATTTATTCGATTAAATTAAGTGAGTAGGGAAAGTTGAACCAATAAAATAAAGATTGTTTTCCATCTAAATGTAAGCGCATTCCTTGCAAAGACAAAAAAATTAAAAAAGTCAACAATCTGTCTGTCTACTATTCTTGCAAGTTTTTAAAAGGGTATAAAAAAGGAGGTCGAGACTGTTGTCTTGACCTCCTTTGCTTATTCAACTGCTTAATTTAGAATATATTTTAAAAAGCAGTTTCTTTTTCATTAAAGAGAACGATTCAATAAACTACAAGTAATTTCGCGAATAATGGCTTTTTCAGGCTGATCTGGCAATTGTTCAATGCGAGCAAGTGCTTTTTTCGTATATTTTTCTGCTAATCGTGCAGCTTCGGATAAGCTGCCTGATTCAATCACTAACTGTTGAACTTCTTTAGCATCTGCTTCAGTCATGGTTGCTTTTTTAGCAATCAATTGTTGCAGCCGTGGATTCTTTTTGCGTAAAGCATAAATCAGCGGGGCGGTATAAATACCTTGTCGAACATCTTCTAAAACAGGCTTGCCGAATACATCAGAAGCTTGCGAATAATCTAAAATATCATCCATAATTTGAAAGGCCATTCCGATATGGCTGCCGATATAATAACAATTTCTGGCAAACCACTCTGTTTGGCCGCCATTCAAAGCCCCTGAATAACAAGCTAATGAAAATAATTGAGCTGTTTTGCCAGATATTTGTGTTAAGTAATTGCGAATCGTCATTTGTTGTTGATACCGCAAATGCATTTGATCGAGTTCGCCCATCAGAATGCGTTCCATTCCTCTAGTATTGATTTCCATGTGATCTGCTGTAGCAGCATAAGAAGATAGTAAACGAAAGCAGACAGTAAATAGGTAATCGCCTGCATAAACAGCGACATCTTTGCCGTACTTGCTTTGTACACTAGGTTTCCCACGCCTTTGCGGGGAATCATCAATAATGTCATCATGGATCAAAGTAGCCGTATGCAATAATTCAATCGCAGCAGCAACTGCCTGAGTACGATCTGGCCGCTCCTCATCGCCAAATTTAGAAAAGAGTAGCGTATAAGCAGGGCGAACCATTTTACCGCCGGAATAGATATGGTCTACAAGTACGGTTTCAATTTCTTTATTGCGTAGACGAACTTGTTTAGCCATTAACTGGGTCACTTTTTCCAGCTCTTTTTCTAATTCAGGGTAAGGTTTCCAAAGAGAATGAACAGGCATGACAGGTGCCTCCTTTATCTTATTTTTGTCGTTTTTTAATCTTTGATTGGTTTCAACCATTTGGTCTGCTGGTTCTTTTTAGCAGACTGAGTATAATAAACCGCTTGGAAATCGCGCAAAGTGCGCACATGTTCCAATAAGTAGTTTGCCGCAATTCCAATCGCTATGCCAGATAAAATCCCCATAAATGAAAGTACAGGCAAGTAAAGCATAACAGTCCAAGTCTGCGAAATCCAGCTGGCGACAACTAATTGACCGACATTATGCAAGATGCCACCGGTGGCACTGATGCCGATGATACTGACATATTTTGGTCCCAATTGTTTTACGAGCAGCATACCTAAGTAACTAAGAAGAGCTCCAACACAACTATACATAAAAGTAGATAATGTGCCGCCTAGTAAAGTTGTCATGATCAACCGCATCCACACTACTGTAAAACTATCTTTAAGCGGCAAGGTAAAAATTGCAATAATGGTGATGAGATTGGCAATGCCTAATTTGGCTCCTGGAGCAAAAGCAAAAGGAAAGGGAATGCTTCTTTCGACTAAACCAAGAATAACAGCTTGGGCAGCCAATAAAGCGATATAAACGATTTTTTGATTCTTGGTCATAGTAAAACCGGCCTCATTTCATAAATGTTTTTAAAAATAGAAAGTCGGTGCTTCTCCATATATAGAAAGCCATTAGATAAAATAGTAAGAGACAGCAAAGAAAAAAATTCTTACTTTCTTTGTTCTATCTTAATACTTTACATTTTAAAAATCATTAAAAAAGAGAAGAGTGAGAGCAGATGAACCTGCGTTCACTCTTTTTCTCTTAGTTGCTAAACCCCTTAGGATTTTTTGCCATACAACGAGCGAGGCGTGCCGTACCACCACTTGCCCGCAATTTTTTGGATCCATGGAATAACGTAGTAATCTAAACCAAGTGCACGTCCTGAAC
>DIDU01000008.1:6892-9016 GCA_002418295.1 Carnobacterium sp. UBA5792
TCGATTTCAAGCAGTGTCATTACTTTTTGGAAAATCAAAGCGACTTCAGGAGTAGGGATCATGACTTTCATGATGCTTTCAAACCAGCCGGGTGCTTTAGAGAAAACCATCATCGGCTCTTCGCCGTAAACATAACTTAAACCAAAGACGGGTTTAGCAGCTTCAGCAACTGCTCCTGCATCAGCGGCTTCAGAAGCTCCAGTTGTAGCTTCTTGCAGCCATGAGAAAGGCAATGCGACTTCATTTCCAAACCAGCTAGTTGTTCCAAATAAACCAAAGGCTTTTTTCACACCTTCAAAGAGCCACATACTACCATAAAAAGCTCTCAGCGGTACGCTCCATAAAACATTTCCATAACGAGATAAGTGTCCGCGGAAGATATTGCGTTGGTCTTTAATATGGAAAAATTCATGGAAAAGGTATTGAACAGCATAGTAACCAGAACGAATACCGAAATAGTAATATAAATTAACTAAATGTTTCATTAAGATAGCTATAAAACCACTTAAGTGAATATTTTTTCCTAAATGGGCTACACCATATTTTGAACCGATTGAAACCATAAAACCTTGGTAGTTTCCGACATATTTTTTCTTTTCAGTTCCTTCAATGGACGCAATAATATTTTCAGCAGCTGTATGTCCAGTTTGTTCAGCAGCTTGTACGATTTGAGGAGTAGGCGTATTTTCAGTTTCTTCATGATAAACTAAGTCTCCAATAACATAAACGCCTTCGATGCCTTTAGCCTCCATGTATTCATTAGCTACTAAGCGGCCAGCACGTCCTGATTCCATATCAAAAGCTTCTACATCAGTATTAGCTTTTACACCAGCTGTCCAAATCAAAGTATAAGTTGGAATTTTTTGTCCTGATTTTAAGACGATATGATCAGGTTCAACAGCAGTAATAGGAGAATTTTTTAATAATTGAATGCCTTTTTTATCCATGAAACGTTCAGCTTTATCTGCATCTTTTCGTGTTAGCATATTTAAAATCGTTGGTGCTGCTTCTACGACCATCAGAGTGATTTCTGAAGGGGAAATCTTATTGTCTTTGGCCAAACGTTTTTTCCAATCCAGTAACTCGCCGATCATTTCAATACCTGTAAATCCAGAACCGCAAACCGTAAATGTCAGCATTGCTTTGCGTTTTGCTTCATCTCGTTCAAGAGCAGCTTTGGCAACGGTTGCTTCTATATGATGACGTATTTTTATAGCATCATCCATTGACCATAACGTAAAGGCATGTTCTTTTACACCGGGAGTCCCAAAGTCATTTGGTTCACCACCCATTCCTAAGACCAATTGATCAAAAGGAAAGATACCATTTTCTGTAATCACCATTTTTTTGTCATGGTCAATCTCAGTGACGTTGTCTGTTACAAGGGTAACATTTTTCAAACGGCAGAATAAACGTTGTAAATCGTATTGAATGGCTTCGGGCTCAACACGTCCACCGGCTACTTCATGTAACTCCGTCATATAAGTTTGATAAGAATGACGGTCAATCAACGTAATTTTGACATCTGGATTCTTTTTAAACCGTTTTGCTAGTTTTTTTGTGGCAGCAACGCCAGCAAATCCTGCACCAACCACAACAATATTTTTTGTAGACATAATTTTCTACTCCTTTTTATGTTATTAATTGAACAAATAATTGTAAAATAGTGCTAAATCTTTTTGGGTAAGGGGAACAAACAAAAATAATTAAATGAATCAGCGAAAAGAAAGTTAAACTATTCACAATTAATTCGAGTTAAGTATACAAGATAAAAAAAGGATTGTCTAGACATTTTTAGCTAAAATTGAAAAATAAAAGAGAAAAAAGATAAAAAAATAAAATTTAAAGATTCTTTGTGAAATTTATAGACAATTTAATCTAAATCAGTTATACTATTTTTAGATGAACTTCTCACTTGTGAAAAAATTATCAATAAGAGCAGTTCAGACTAAAAAAAAGGTGGTAAATAATCATGGAAATCAAAAAAGGATTTAAGTTGGCATCAGTTATTTTCGCATCCACACTCGTTTTAGCTGCATGTGGCAGTGATAATACAGCAAATGATACAAGTTCAGAAGCTGTTTCAAGCGGAGCAGTCTCAAGTGACGTTGCTTCAAGCGAAGC
>DIDU01000102.1:0-402 GCA_002418295.1 Carnobacterium sp. UBA5792
TAGGAGGCACTGCCCACCACCAAACGCTTGGAATGACGATAGGAGCGTTGTTTTTCGCTATTGGCGTTTATTTAGTATACCAACCAGCTCTTGATGCAAAACTAATAATAGTGGGACTCGTCTCCGGCTTTTTTTGGACACTAGGACAAAACAAACAATTTCAATCGATGAAATTAGCGGGTGTATCAAGCACTTTACCAGTCTCTACCGGCTTACAGTTAATCGCAAATACTTTAGCAGGAGTCTTGTTGTTTCGTGAATGGACCAGTGCTCGTGATATCATTTTAGGTATCGTTGCGTTGGCTTTTTTAATCATTGGAGTAAGATTCACAACAGTCAGCGACACTAAAGAAACAGACGATCCATCTGATTCATCTAAAAAAGCGTGGATTCAAGCCTTAG
>DIDU01000102.1:420-6653 GCA_002418295.1 Carnobacterium sp. UBA5792
GCTTCTGGCGTAAACGCATTGGCTGTGATTTTGCCACAATCTGTTGGTATGTTAGTTGGAGCTTTATTATTTTCTTGGAAACAAAACGTACGAAGCAAATACACTGTTCGAAATATCTTAACTGGATTGATTTGGGGGATCGGAAATATCTTTATGCTGCTGGCAATGAAAGAAATCGGTTTAGCCGTTAGTTTTTCATTATCACAAATGGGAATTATCATCTCAACACTAGGCGGTATTTGGTTCTTAGGAGAAACGAAAACAAAACGCGAATTCAAGTTTGTCATTTTGGGCTGTTTACTAGTGATCGTCGGTGGTATTGTTTTAGGGTATTTGAAAGCTTAGACAATCGAACAGTGCAGTATGAGAAAACAACTAATTAATTATATAAGAGATCGGTAGGTTAGCTTAATGGATTTATTTCGCAAAAAACCAATGAATACGGCATTGCATGAGAAAATAACATTAAAAAAAGAATTAAAAACGTTTGATCTGATTTTGTTAGGTTTAGGAGCCATTGTTGGAACAGGGATATTTGTGATTACCGGTACTGCCGCTGCTACAACTGCCGGACCAGCTTTGATTGTTTCGTTTATCATTGCAGCTTTTTCTTGCGCCTTATCTGCTATGTGTTATGCAGAGTTTGCTTCACGAGTGCCAGTTGGCGGAGGAGCTTATTCTTATATTTACACCATTTTCGGCAAGCTTTTAGGCTGGCTGGTTGGCTGGTTGCTGATCTGCGAATATTTACTGGCCAATGCTTCCGTTGCATCTGGTTGGTCAGGTTACGTCCATGGTTTTTTAGACGGAATGGGTTTGCATTTCCCACAAGCTTTACGTGCTTCTTACGATCCAGCCAATGGAACCTATGTAGATGTAATTGCGATAGCTATCACTTTAATTGTAACTTATATTGTCGTTCAAGGTGCTAAAAAAGCTTTGCGGTTGAATAATTTAATGGTTATCATCAAATTCAGTTTGATTGCATTGTTTATTGTGGTCGGTATTTTTTATGTGAAGCCAGTTAACTGGACACCTTTTGCACCATTTGGGTTAAAAGGAATTACTTCTGGGGCAGCTATCGTCTTTTTTGCTTTTTTAGGTTTTGATGCTGTCAGTACAGCTGCAGAAGAAGTGAAAAACCCACAAAAAGATGTTCCAAGAGGGATTATCGGTTCACTGGGAATAGCTACCGTTTTATATATTGGTGTAACCTTGATCTTAACCGGAATTGTGCCGTTCACCCATTTAGATGTTANNTTGGTCATGATATGATTGCTGGAATGATTTCTGTTGGAGCGATTTTAACACTACTAACAGTTTTGATTTCTATGACCTATGGATTGGCACGTTTAGTTTATACGATCAGTCGCGATGGGTTATTGCCGATTACATTGAGCGAAGTGAATGAGAAAACAAAGACACCGCATAAGGCGACAGTTGTAGTGGGAATCATCTCAGCCATTCTAGCTGGTATTATCCCTTTAAACCAATTAGCTGCTTTAACCAATATCGTTACGTTGATGGTTTTTGTTATTATTGCAGCCGGTATCCTGCAATTGCGAAAAGATCATGGGAAACCAAAATCAGGTGAGTTCAAAGTTCCTGGGGTTCCTTTTTTCCCAGTCGTTTCCATCATCGTTTGTTTCTATTTAATGTTTCAATTGTCGCTTACTGTTTGGATAATGTTTGCCGTTTGGCTGATCCTTGGTCTCGTAGTTTATAGCTTTTACGGCTACCGGCATAGTCGACTAAATGATGAAAATTAAACAACAACTAAAAGAGCAAATCTAGGCAACCATTGTTTTGGTTTAATTTTTCGTTTTTAGCAAGTTAAATAAGAGACAAGTCCTTTTACTTTTAATTCATGAGAGATTCCTTATACTTAACTTATACTATCAATAGGTAGAGAAAGAAGAATCTTAGGTAGTTTCAAACTAACCATAGAATGAAATAGAAATAAAAAGGAGAAGGATAATAATGAAAACAAAGATGAATAAAAAGGCTTTGGTCGGTACAGTCACTTTAGCAACTTCACTACTGTTGATGGCGTGCAGTAATGGTACTCAAAACGATACAACGACAAATTCAGAAACAGCTTCTTCCGAAATGAGTATGTCGAGCAGTCAAATGGAAAGCTCAAGTATGGCTGAATCGAGTTCATCAGCAATGAGTTCAAGTTCTGCAGATTCTAGCTCTACCAGTAGTGATATGAATGATACTTCATCTAAAGGAATAGAAAATAAGACATTCGATGTCAGTATGGAAGACGCAGTCAATAAATTCAAAGAAACATATTCAGATGCAAAAATCACCTCGGTCGGTATCGATAACGATTCAAACAGTTATGTTTATCAAATTGAAGGATACAACGATACCAACGAAGTAGAACTAGACGTTGATGCAACATCCGGAGAAATTGTCAAACAAGATACAGATGACAAAGACAATGTGAGTGATGATGACGTTCTGGATCTGGAAGGATTAGTTTCACCACAAGAAGCTATGAAAGCCGCATTGGATAAAGTCGGCAGCGGATACGCTAAAGAGTGGAGTATCGATAGCAAAAACGGTAAAGTCTACTATGAAATAGATGTAGAAGGCAGCGATAGTGCAAACGATGATGTTCATATCGATGCTAAAACTGGAGACTTTATTGGTTTTGATTAAAAACAATTAACATGTAAAGCTAATAGTTAAAAGATTAAATAAGTCGTAAAAATCGTAAAATCGATTTTTGCGACTTATTTGTATGTTATAATTGTTTCCATTGATTAAAAAAAGAAAAGTAGAAATGTAGGGATAGAATGGCTTTTGTAGAAATTATCGACGAATATAAGCGTTATCAAATGGGCGATACCACCATTGCTGCAAATGATGGCATCTCTTTTGAAATCGAAAGAGGCGAATTTGCTGTTATCGTCGGTCCCAGTGGTGCAGGAAAATCAACTGTTCTGAATATTTTAGGCGGGATGGACGATGCCGATGAAGGACAAGTAAAAGTTGATGAAAAGGATATTGCTAAATTTAACAAGAAAGAATTGACTAAATACCGTCGTGATGATGTGGGTTTTGTGTTTCAATTTTACAATTTGGTTCCTAATTTAACCGCTAAAGAAAATGTGGAATTAGCTGCCGAAATCTCGCAACACGCATTAGATGCTGAAAAAGTATTACGGGATGTCGGGTTAGGCCATCGATTGAATAATTTTCCAGCTCAATTATCAGGCGGAGAACAACAGCGGGTAGCGATTGCTCGGGCTCTTGCTAAGCAGCCAAAACTGTTATTGTGTGATGAACCAACAGGTGCATTAGATTATGAAACAGGAAAGCAGATTTTAAAGCTGTTACAAGATACCTGCATCAACACCGGGACAACTGTCATTGTAATTACGCATAATCAAGCGATAGCCCCAATGGCTGATCGGATTATTGAAATCAATAACGCAAAAGTACGTAAAACAACATTGAACCCCAATCCATCATCAGTAGCTGATATCGAATGGTAAAGGGGGAGATAACATGAAAAAGAAAGCTTTATGGAAAGATATTTTCAAAGAAATGTGGCAATCCAAAGCTCGTTTTCTCTCAATCTTTGCCATTATTACATTAGGTGTAGCGTTTTTTGCTGGGATCAAAGCTACCGGCCCGGATATGATCGATACAACTGATCAATATTATCAAGAGACAAATTTAATGGATTTAAAAGTCGTTTCTACTTATGGACTAGAGCAGTCGGATATCGATTTACTGAAAACAGTAAAAGGAGCGGCTGTCCAAGAAGCATACAGTAAAGATGTGATGTTAAAAGATAGCGGATTAGTAACAAAAGTCATGAGCTATCCTGAAGACGCTGAAAATACCTCTAACCAGTATGCTGTTGTATCAGGCAGACTGCCAGAAAAATCTGGGGAAATAGCGCTGGATGCTGCATCTGAATATTCTTCTGCCTATGCATTAGGCGATACTGTTGTCTTAACGACTGACGATCAAGAGGATCCGATACAAGATAGCTTGGTTGAAGATACGTATAAAGTAGTCGGATTTGTAANNGAGGGAACAGCACAATTGGAACTGGTTCATTAGATGGTTTTGCGGTTATTCCTAAAGCGGACTTTGATATGGAGTATTATACAGAGGCTTATCTCACGTTTTCAGATACAGCTTCACTGCAAGCTTATTCCAAAACATATGAAGATACAGTAAATCAGCATCAGAAAGATATTGAAAAATTAACGAAAGATCTGCCGCAAGAACGGTTAGCTGAAATAAAAAAAGAAGCACAAGCAGAAATTGATAAAGGCCAAAAAGAAATTGAGGAAGCTAAAGAAAAACTGGCAGATGGCCAATCGCAATTAGATGATGCTAAGAAAAAGCTGGAAGACGGCCGTGCAGANNAAAAGTTAGAAAGTGAAATCAGTAAAGCACAAGCTGAATTGGATGCCAATAGCCAAAAAATAGCTGAAGGGAAAAAGGAACTGGCCTCAAAACGCACAGAACTCGAGGCGGGACAAGCAGAATTAAACCAAGCAAAACAGTCCTTTACTGAACAAAAAGCTTCAGCAGAAGCCGAGTTGACAGCTGGCGAAAAGGAATTAGCTGCCAATCAGCAAAAAATCGACCAAGGCCTTCAAGCGGTTCAAGCTGCACAAGCAGAAATCGACCAAGGAAAAGAAGCGATTCAACAAGGTCAAGCAACATTAGATAAACAAGCACAAGAACTCAAAGCAGGACAACAGCAAGTGACTGAGATGAAAGCGTCCTTGCAAGCTGCACAAACAGAATTGGCAAAAGCAATTGAAGCCGGAACAGACGAAGCGGCTGTAGTTGAACTGCAACAAAAAATTGCAGGATTACAGCAAGCTATTCCAGCTGCCGAAAAAGAAATTGAAAACGGTCAAGCTGCTTTGAGCCAAGGACAAGCTGAATTAGACAAACAACTAAGTACGATTCAAGTCGGCGAACCCGAATTGGCTCAAAAACAAGCTGAATTAGAAGCTGCACAAGCTGAATTAAACCAAGGAAAAGAAGCTTTTGCCGCACAAAAAGCAGCTGCTCAAGAAAAATTAGTAGCAGGAGAAAATGAAATTGCTGTCAATCAACAGCAAATCGATGAAGGACTGCAAGCTATTCAAGCAGCTGAAACTGAATTAGCTAATGGAGAAACTCAATTAACTGAAGGTCAAGCTACATTGGATCAAGAGCAGGCGAAGGGACAAGCGAAACTAGCTGAAGCCAAAGAAAAGCTTGAAACAGGCCAAGCTGAGTATGAAAAAGCTGCTGCAGAATTTAAAAAGCAGAAAGAAGATGCAGATAAAGACATTTCAGATGGCGAAGCTGAACTGGCGGACGCTAAGAAAGAATTGGCAGACCTTGCTAAACCGGAATATTTTGTCTTTGATCGTAGTGTCAATCCCGGATATGCAGAATACAGCGATAATGCTGACCGTATATCGGCTATTGCGCAAGTCTTTCCCGTCTTTTTCTTCTTGATTGCTGCGTTGGTTTGTTTGACAACTATGACAAGAATGGTTGACGAACAACGACTGCAGATCGGAACATTGAAAGCACTTGGTTATACAAATTGGGATATTTCAAAAAAATTCTTAGTTTATGCTTCACTAGCGAGTGTAGTTGGTACGGTTGTTGGGTTACTGATTGGTTATCAAATTTTCCCAAGCGTGATCTTCAACGCATATGGCTCATTATACAATCTGCCAAGTATCCGAATCACTTATTACCTCAGCTATGGATTGATTTCATTTGCGATTTCGATACTTTGTACAGTGGCTTCAGCTTATGCAGCTGTAAGAGTAGCTTTGCAAAGCAATGCAGCAACGTTGATGCGGCCAAAAGCACCAAAAGTTGGGCAACGGATTTTGCTGGAACGACTTCCATTTATTTGGAATCGGATGGGTTTCATCCAAAAGGTAACTGCCCGTAACTTATTCCGCTATAAACAACGTATGTTGATGACTGTTTTAGGTGTAGCTGGTTGTGCCGCCTTGATTTTAACAGGTTTTGGTGTATCTGATTCAATTGCAGATATTCCAAATCTTCAATATGGGAAAGTTATGAAGTACAATGCATTAGTGGCTTACAACGCAGATGCTTCTAAAGAAGAAAAAGAAACGTACCAAGAATTTATTCAATCTCAACCTGAAATCAAAAATCACTTGGACGTCTTACAAGAACCGTACACAGCTTCTGAAAAAGGAGCAAATACTCAAGAT
>DIDU01000102.1:6680-13422 GCA_002418295.1 Carnobacterium sp. UBA5792
CCCGAAACAACTGATCATTTAGCTGATTACGTGTTTTTGAATGACCGACGTTCAGGAGAAACGTATTCATTGTCAAATAACGGGGTCATTATCACTGAGAAACTAGCCAAATTGTTTGATGTGAAGCCTGGTGACACACTAGCGTTGAAAGACGATGATAATAATGTAATTGATGTTAAAATTTCTCAGATTGCAGAAAATTATGCAGGTCATTATGCATTTATGACAAAAGATTATTATAAAACAGTGATTGGTCAAAATCCGGTATACAATACACAACTGCTGAAATACCAAGAAGGCAAACAGTGGGAAGATAAAATAGGCAGAGAATTAACAGCTTTACCGAATGTATCAGCTGTCAGCTTTGTACGAGACGTGAGCGGAACGATCAATGATACAATGGGCAGTTTAGGCATTGTGACGTTAGTACTCATCGTGTCAGCAGGACTGTTGGCATTTGTTGTTCTTTATAATTTAACAAATATTAATGTGTCAGAACGGATCAGAGAATTATCCACTATTAAAGTATTAGGCTTTTTTGATAAAGAAGTCACGATGTACATTTATCGGGAAAATATTATTTTAACACTAATGGGAATTTTAGTCGGATCGTTCTTAGGTTTGCTCTTACATGGATTNNTAAATACAGCCGAGATGGATATGTTGATGTTTAGTCCCAATATCCAACCGCTTAGTTTCCTTTATTCAGGATTGCTGACTATGCTGTTTTCAGGAATCGTGATGGTCGCTATGCACATCAAATTAAAAAATATCGACATGATCGAAGCTCTAAAATCAGTAGATTAAATAAGGATGCGAAGAGCTAGAATACGCAGCTCAAATAAGACCAGGATGCGAAGTGACCCCTGGTAGATACACAGCTTAAAATAAGAAGAATAGGAGTTGCAACTGCTTGTTTAGCAGTTGCAACTCCTATTTATTTAGAATAAAATTGAGCCCGAAATTTGGAAGGAGACATCTTTTTATAATGAGCAAATTGCCTTGAAAAATGAGAAGGGTGATTAAAACCGACTAAAAAGGCAATTTCTTCAATCGAATAACTAGTTTTTCTGAGTAATTCAGCAGACTTATTCAAACGGTATTCAATTAAATAAGTTTTTGGGCTAATCTGTTTATACTTTTTAAATAACCGAAATAAATAAGTGCGTTCAATCTGCACAGCATCTGATAAATTTTCGATATTAAAATCAGGATTATAATAGTGTTGATGAATTAAATTCATTGCCTTTTCAACATATTTTTCAGCTTCGCTTAAATTATGAATGATTCTCTCATGGTACTGTGAAGACAATAAATCAACGATATGATAGGCTTCTCCTAATGCTGAATAGGGTTTATTTACTTCAGAAAAAGCAAAAACATTTTTAAAGTGAGAATCCATTTGATACTTGTCGAGAAATTGATAAACATAATTTGAACTATTTTTTTCAGAAGTCGGAAGCAGCAAACCACATTCTTGAAAGATTTCATGGCAAGCAGCACCTTTAAATCCAATCCAACGGTAACTCCAAGGATCTTCTGTTAAGGGGTAATAATTATTCTTTGTATTAGGTGGAATAATAAATCCTTGGTTTTCTTCTAAAATAACATGTTCATCATTAATAAAAAAATGACCTTGGCCTTTTAAAATATAATGAATCAAATAATAATCGATTGGTTCATATTGATAAGGTTCTCTTGGCTTCACATCTTCATATCCGCATTCATAAATATAAAATTCCTTATTCAAACTCTTTTCTGTTAAAAATGTCCCAACAGAATTGAACATAAATTTCCTCCTAAAAGCAACATAATGTCAAACATAAGCAACATTCATTAATTACATTTTAACAAAAATTCTATTAGAATGAAAGCGTAATCAAATACTAGCGCTAGTATAAAAAATAAAGAACAGATTACCTACTAAATAGTAAACACTTATAAGGAGGCCTTTTCATGCCAGAAACACGTGGAAAAATGAAACCCATTTCTTTTCTGCTTATGACTTTCACAGCAGTATTTTCTTTTGGAACCATTATTAATGCAAGTGCTAGTATTGGGCTAGCGGCAGTTCCAACATTTCTATTTGCAACAATTTTCTATTTTTTTCCTTTTACTCTGATGATCGGAGAATTTGCTTCAGCTAATACAGATTCAGAATCTGGAGTGTACAGTTGGATCCGTACATCTCTTGGAGAAAAATGGGCATTCTTAGGTTCGTGGTCCTATTTCTTTGTTAACTTATTTTTCTTCACTTCACTATTACCGCAAACTCTGATTTATGCCTCTTATACTTTTTTAGGGTACAACATCTTTGGCGGAAGTAATGCAACCGTTATTATTTCGTTTTTATCTATCGCTCTTTTTTGGTTAGCCACTTATGTATCAATTAAAGGAGTATCTTGGATTTCTAAAGTAACCGATTTATCTGGAGTTGCTCGATTGGTTATGGGAATCGGATTTATTATTTTAGCTTTAGCAGTTGTATTTATTTTAGGTGAGAAACCGGCACAACACTTTACAAATGCTACGGTATCTTCAAATATGAACTGGAACTATTTGACAACTTTAGCGTGGATCCTGCAAGCAGTCGGCGGTGCTGAAGCGGTTGGTGTATACGTTAAAGATATTAAAGGCGGAAACAAATCCTTTATGAAGACAATTGTTGTAGCAGCACTATCCATCGGAGTTATTTACGCTCTAGGCGCGGTAGCAGTTGGGATGATATTACCGAGCGAAACATTGCAAGGAAATTACTCTAATGCGTTATTTGATGCTTTTGCAATTTTGGGAGCTCACTTTGGAATAACTACTGGTGTTACTCGAGTCGTTGGGTTAATTATGCTGCTCAGTTCAGTCGGTTCCTTGGTTCTTTGGACAGCAGCTCCAGTTAAAATTTTATTTTCTGAAATTCCAGAAGGGAATTTCGGCAAATGGGTATCAAAAACAAATAATGAAGGAAATCCGACAAATGCACTTTTACTGCAAGCTATTATTGTCACAGCCCTAATGATCATTCCAGCATTGGGTGTGGGTTCCATTGATACATTCTTGAAAACCTTGATTAATATGACAGCAGCTACATCACTGATTCCAGTTCTCTTTCTACTATGGGCGTACATTACTATGCGTGTAAAAAAAGAAAATCTACCACGTACATTTAAAATGGGGAACCAAAAAACAGGTATTACAATGGGCATCATGTTGTTAGTCTTCTTTATGTTCGCTTTTGTAGTATCTATTCTTCCTTCTCCAGCTGCATTGATAACCTACTTTAAAACTGGATTTGTAGCAGAAGGCACAGCAAACCCATTGTTTACATTGATTTACAATGCACTGGGGGTCATTATTTTTGTAGGGTTTGCTTATATTTGTTATATGAAATACGAAAAAAAAATAGGCGGTGGATTGGTTGAGACAACTAAAAAGATGGGAAAATAATAAGGTAGACAGCATCAATAGAATGGAACCGAGAGCGAATTTTAGAAGCTTTGCTGATCGTATGGAAGCTGAAAAAAGTGAACATACTGCATTGTTTTTTGAAAGTTTAAATGGCAAATGGGACTTTTTATTCTTAGAAGCTCCAGAATATAGTCCAGAAGACTTTTACAAAACATCTTGCAGTACAGATAAGTGGGATAAAATCGAAGTGCCGGGAAACTGGCAAAGACAAGGATATGGCGACATGCATTATTCAGATTTATGGTATAATTTTCCGATTATCCCGCCGTTTGTTCCAACTGCAAATCCTACAGGTATTTACAGAAGAACATTCAACTTGGACACTGTTCAAGAAGATCAACAATATATCTTGCGTTTCCAAGGAGTGGATTCTGCTTTTGAGGTCTATTTAAATGACCAATTTGTCGGCTACAGCAAAGGTGCAAGAATCCAAAGTGAATTTGATTTATCAGATCTATTAACAACTGGAACAAATACGTTAACGGTAAGAGTATTTCAATGGTCGGATGGAACGTATTTAGAAGATCAAGATATGTGGTGGNNTCGGCCAAAAGAAGGGTTGTATGATTTCACGATTCAAACTCTTTTGAACAAAAACTTTACTTCAGCCACGTTGATTGTTAACCCTGTCTTTACAGAACTAGCAGATCAGAAAATTGTCTATGAATTATTAGATAAAGATGGAAACAAAGTAGTTGAAGAAGAAAAAAATGGCAGAGAAAGCTTAGTTAAAACCATCACAGAACCGCACAAATGGTCTGCTGAGTCTCCTTATCTTTATCAACTTTTAATGACCGTTAAAAAAGATGGGAAAGTTGTTGAGGTCATCAATCAAAAAGTTGGTTTCAGACAAATTGAAGTACAAGGAAACTGTTTCCTAGTCAATGGTGTAGCTATTAAATTAAAGGGAGTAAATCGCCACGATTATAGTCCGACAACAGGCAGAGTCACGACTAAAGAAAGTATTGAAAAAGATATTGTTTTGATGAAGCAGCACAACATCAATGCGATTCGGACCGCTCATTACCCTAACTCACCTTATTTTTATGATTTATGTGATGAATACGGTATGTATGTTATTGATGAAACCGACTTAGAATGCCATGGTTTCGAGTTGACAGAAGATTATAAATGGCTTTCTGATAATCCAGAATGGGAAGAAGCCCATGTCAACCGTATCAAACGAACGATTCAACGAGATAAAAATCATCCTTCTATTATTATGTGGTCACTTGGAAATGAATCATCTTTTGGATACAACTTCAGAAAAATGGCAGAATATGCTAAGAAGACAGATCCAACGAGACTCGTTCATTATGAAGGGGATTTCGAAGTGGAGGTCAGCGATGTATACTCAACTATGTATACGTGGTTAGAAAGAGAAGATGACAAACTGACAATGGATAAAGTTATTACAAATACGAAAAAACCGCATATTCTTTGTGAATACGGACATGCCATGGGGAATGGTCCAGGCAACTTAAAAGAATATCAAGATCTTTTTTATCAGCACGATCATATCCAAGGCGGATTTATATGGGAATGGTTCGATCATGGGATTGAATCGGTTTCTGAAGAAGGGGAAGTTTATTACCAGTATGGTGGTGATTTNNTTGGAGATGATCCAAATAACGGCAACTTCTGTATCGATGGAATGTTGTTGCCCGATCGGACACCTTCTACTAGTCTGATTGAATACAAAAAAGTAATTGAACCGATTGAAACAAAAGTTATTGATAGTGTATCAGGATTTTACCAGCTTACAAATAGACTAGATTTTAATACCTTAGCTGATTACCAATTGATATGTCAGTTTTATGAAGATGATCGTTTGATCGAAGAACGGAATGAAACAATACCTGAAACGTTAGCAAGAAAATCATCTACTATAAGAATCTGCTATCCTGAAGTTGTCTTTAAATCAGGTGCTCTCTATACTGTTCGGTTTGTTTATCAATTAAAAAATACAGCAGCTTGGGCACAAAAGGGATTTGAAGTAACGAGAAGTGTGTTTGTTTGGCATAAAGAAAAACCTTTAGCAGAGACAAATAAAACGAATACTAGTGAAATAAAAGTAAGGGAGCAACAAGCCTTTGTGACAGTAGAAGGAGATCAGTTCAGTTTCCGTTTCGATAAAGTCAAAGGGAAACTGCTTGAGGCGTACTACAACAAAGAAAAAGTTATTGAAAAAGGTCCGGAAATGAACTTTTGGAGAGCTCCTATTGATAACGATATGTATCTTTTAGAAGATTACAAAAATAAATACTTTATGCACTTGCCTCATGAATCTGTTCGCGAAGTTCAATGTGAAACAAAAGAAAATACATTTGAAATGCGAGTAAGTGCCTACTATGGGACTACGAACAGCGCATGGTATTATGATCTTGATTATAAATATGTAATAGATTCATCTGGCCAAATCAGCTTCTCTATTGATGGAATCGCGTCTGGCCGCAAGCTGCTTGCTCCGCCAATGCTTCCTCGATTAGGGGTTTCCCTTCAAATAGCCAAAGATTTTGACACTGTTTCTTGGAGAGGACTTGGTCCTTTAGAAAACTACAGTGATTCTCGTCAAGCAGCTTATCTAGGAGTATTTACAAATTCAGTAGACGATTTATTTGTCAATTATGTAAAACCTCAAGAAAACGGCAACCATATGGAGTGCGATTGGGTCGGTTTAACAAAAGAAAATAATGCATTGTTAGTCAAAACAAATAATACATTCGATTACAGCGTGTCCAGATATGAAGCGATTGATCTTGAAAAAGCTAAGCATACGATTGATTTGAAAAAACGTGATTATGTGGTCTTAAATATAGATACTTGCCAAAATGGGTTAGGGAGCAACTCCTGTGGACAAGATCAGTTAGACAAATACCGTTGTAAGTTCGAAGATTTTTCATTACAATTTACGATTGCATTAGAAGAAATTGCGCAAAAAAACATTGCAGAAATAGCTCGGGAAAATTAAAAGTAAAATAAGAAGATCTTTTCGTTAAAGAATACATTTTTTATCTTATCATATAAATACTGGTAATTCCTCAGGTTAAATTGATGAATTACCAGTGTTTTATTTAGCTATACTTGTATTGAAAGTCTTTACTCAGCCAACTGGTTAAAAAATTCTCTAACCTCTTGCCAGTTGTTCATACGATAAGGAAAATCGATCTGTTTATTGTGATGTGCAGTGAACAATAAACCCGTTCCAGCAAAACCGTCAAAATGGTGAATGTGATCATCTATTAAATAATCAGCTTTGATAATGCTTTTATTACCACAA
>DIDU01000102.1:13454-16075 GCA_002418295.1 Carnobacterium sp. UBA5792
CATAAATCTCACTCACATATTGGTCATTTAAGTCACTTAACTGGAGATTTGATTCATAGAGATCATTGTACATCTGCAGATCTTTATAATAGAAATCTGCTATTACTTCATCCATATCAATGGCAATTCTTAACATAGTTTCCCTCCTAGATCATAACATTCAACTATTGTTGATCATTAAAAGTGGATAATTCAATTTTATAATAATTCCACTTTTTGTAGCTGACAACGATTTCAGCCACAGTTCCGTCTTGTAAAATAGTTTTCTTGTCTTGGCGTACGGTAGGCTCGTTTTTTTTCATTAGCAAAACATCTGCAATATCTTTTTCAGTTGGAAAGAAAATTTCATTTGTTTCTTTTGAAGCTTGATCATACATACGAATATTAAAATCACTTTTAAAACGGTTATAAATAGAATCATAGTAGGCTAAATTAGGGATATTTTTTTTAATGAATTGGCTGGGAATATAGGAAAAATGGACTAGAAAAGGGTCTTCGTCTACTTTTCGCACGCGTGTGATTTTATAGTAGCTCTCATTTTTTAGTAATCTTAACTCTTTACGCATATCAGGTTCATTTTCTTCTTCAATGCTTAAAACTTCTACAGTTTCTGTTTTACCTGCAAAAACTTCAATATCTGAAAATTCAACTAAAGTTCTTTTACGTGAGCGAGAGACATACGTTCCTTTTCCCTGATACCGTACTAAGTATCCTTCGTTGGCTAATTCCTGTATGGCTCTGATAACCGTAATAGAACTTACGTTGTAAAGCTTTACTAATTCTGCTTCACTATAAAAGCGATCGCCATGTTCAAATTCGCCTACTTCAATTTTTTTGAGTAAATCATTTTTAATTTGTTGGTATTTTGGAATTTTCATTATGGTCTCCTTTCTGAACAGTTCCTCTTAATATATTAACTGATATCGTTTAAATGTGCCAATTTATTTTTCTTTTAAAAAAAGTTTGACAAGATTAACTTAATATATTAATATACTAACTGTAAACGTTTTAGGAGAGGTGTAAATAATGAAGAAATTTGAAGTACAAGAAGATTTTTTGTTAGACGGTAAACCTTTTAAGATCATGTCTGGAGCCATTCACTATTTTAGAGTTTTACCAGAGGATTGGTACCATTCGTTGTATAATTTGAAAGCGCTTGGTTTTAATACAGTAGAAACATATATTCCATGGAATGTGCATGAACCCAAAGAAGGTGAGTACGATTTTTCAAGTCGTTATGATATAAAACGATTTGTAAAAACTGCAGCAGAGCTGGATTTGTTTGTCATTCTTCGTCCTTCTCCTTATATATGTGCGGAGTGGGAATTTGGTGGATTGCCAGCTTGGCTGCTGCCTTATAGGGATATGAGAATACGTTCATCAGATCCTACTTTTATAGAAAAAGTGTCACGTTATTATGAAAAACTTTTTGAAGTCATTACTCCGCTGCAACTTGATCATGGCGGTCCCGTTATTATGATGCAAGTAGAAAATGAATACGGTTCTTATGGTGAGGACAAAGAGTACTTAAAGCTGTTGTATAACCTGATGCTTAAGTTAGGAGTAACAGTCCCTATATTCACATCAGATGGAGCTTGGAGAGCTACACAAGAAGCGGGAACGTTGACAGAAGCGGATATTTTAACAACAGGAAATTTTGGTTCTCGCTCAAAAGAGAACTTTAAAGATCTAAAAGATTTTCATGAGTCAAAAGGGAAAAAGTGGCCATTGATGTGTATGGAATTTTGGGATGGCTGGTTTAATCGATGGAATGATCCAATCATAAAGAGAGACGAACAAGATTTGGCTCATGATGTAAAAGAAGCATTAGAAATTGGAAGCGTTAATCTATACATGTTCCATGGCGGGACCAACTTTGGATTGATGAATGGTTGTTCTGCAANNACAAAAAGACCTTCCGCAAGTAACGTCATATGATTATGATGCACCATTAGATGAACAAGGAAATCCAACGAAGAAATACTATGCTTTACAAAAAATGATGCAAGAACTATTTCCAGATATTCAACAGCAAGACCCCTTAGTGAAAGATAGCATGGAACTCAAAGCTATTTCATTGGATGGAAAGGTTAGCTTATTCTCCGTTATTGATGAAATCGTTGAAAAACAGCAATCTAAGTATCCTAAAACAATGGAAGAATTAGGTCAACAATATGGTTACACGCTTTATAGAAGCCATGTAAAAAAAGACAGCAATGAAGAATTCTATCGTGTAATAGACGGTAGTGACCGCATTCAATTCTTTTTTAATGAAGAAAAAAAAGCTACTCAATACCAAGAAGAAATTGGAGAAAAAATTAATGTTGTAACAAGCGAAAATCTCAATCAGTTGGATATTTTAGTAGAAAATATGGGCCGTGTAAATTATGGACATAAACTTTTAGCGAATACTCAACAAAAAGGGATTAGAACAGGAATTATGTCTGATTTACACTTTATTTTGGATTGGGAACAGTATTGTTTAGAATTCTCTAAACCCTTAGCAATAGATTACAGCAAAGAATGGAAGGAGAATACTCCTTCATTTTATAAATATACCGCTGTTATTGATGAACCAGAAGATACTTTTGTAAATATGGAGTCATTTGGAAAAGGAATCG
>DIDU01000102.1:16116-18011 GCA_002418295.1 Carnobacterium sp. UBA5792
GATATCCCAAAATCTCTTTTACAAAAGGGAGAAAATGAAATCGTTGTTTTTGAGACAGAAGGTATCTGGTCTGAAACAATAAGCTTAGAAAAAGAACCCAAATTTAAAAAACTTTAAAAATTAGGAGGAAGATTAAGATGAGTATCACTGCTGTAAGAATAGATGGAAGATTAATACATGGACAAGTAGCTAATTTATGGACTACAAAACTAGATATCAGTCGCATCATGGTGGTAGACGATAGTGTTTCCAATAACGCAATTGAAAAGAGTGGACTGAAGTTAGCAACTCCAGCGGGGGTAAAACTCAGTATTTTACCAATAGAAAAAGCAGCTGCTAATATTCTAGCTGGAAAGTATGACTCCCAACGGCTGTTAATCATTGCGAAAAAACCAGATCGTTTATTAAAATTGGTTGAATTAGGCGTACCCATTAAAGAAATCAATGTTGGAAATATGTCACAAACGGATGGATCAAAATCTGTTACGAGATCTATCAATGTTATCGATGAAGACATTGAAACTTTCAAGAAACTGGATGAAAAAGGCGTGAAATTGGTATCGCAAATGGTACCAAGTGATCGTGCAGAAAACTTTATGTCTTTATTAAAAGAACACATTTAAAAAATAGAGGAGGAAAAAATAATGGCAGTTGCATGGTGGCAAATTATATTGTTAACGCTTTACGCAGGGTATCAAATTTTAGATGAACTACAAGTTTACACGGGGCTTGCTCAACCAGTATTTGCTGGTTTAATAGCCGGATTGATCATGGGAGACGTTACAACTGGACTTATTATTGGTGGAAGTATGCAATTAACAATTTTAGGCGTGGGAACGTTTGGCGGTTCTTCAAGAATTGATGCCAACTCTGGTACTGTATTAGCTACAGCTTTTTCAGTAGGAATCGGCATGAATCCTGAACAAGCAATAGCAGCGATTGCTGTTCCAGTAGCTGGTTTAATGATTCAAATGGATATTTTAGGCCGGTTTGCCAATACATTCTTTGCACATCGTATTGATGCAAAAATTGAGGAAATGGACTACAAAGGGATCGAACGGAACTATTTGATGGGTGCTCTTTCTTGGTCATTATCTAGAGCTATCCCGGTATTATTAGCTTTAAGTTTTGGTGGAAGTTTTGTCAATTCTATCGTTGATGTGTTAAACAATCAATTGCAATGGTTAGGAGATGGATTATCAGTAGCCGGAGCTGTTCTACCTGCTGTTGGTTTCGCAATTTTACTAAGATACTTACCAGTGAAAAAGCATATGCCTTACTTGATTTTAGGTTTTGTTATTACTGCATTGTTTACAACAGTATTTGGAAATATCCAACTACTTGGCGGATCTGTAGCTGGCGTAGTGGATGATTTTGCAAATAACTTTACAGGCATGCCGATGTTAGCTATTGCCTTGATAGGATTTGCTCTTGCCTTTAGAGAGTACAAACGGACTTCAGAAACGCCAAAAATTCAACAATTTAATGGTTCAGCATCAGAGGAAGGAGAAATAGACGATGACGAAATCTAACTATAAATTAACCAAAAAAGACTTTAACCAAATTAACAGAAGAAGCTTGTTTGGTTTTCAACTAGGTTGGAACTATGAACGAATGCAAGGGTCTGGCTATCTATATACTATTTTGCCTCAATTAAGAAAAATTTATGGTGATGGTACACCGGAACTAAAAGCAATGATGAAAACACACTCACAATTTTTTAATACGAGTAACTTTTTAAACACGATCATTACAGGGATCGATATGGCGATTGAAGAAGAAGAAGGTGTTGATGCACGAGAAACAGTGGCTGGGATTAAAGTTGGTTTAATGGGTCCGTTTGCTGCAATTGGAGACTCGATTTTTGGTGCCTTATTGCCTACGATTTTTGGAGC
>DIDU01000102.1:18119-19081 GCA_002418295.1 Carnobacterium sp. UBA5792
AGGAGTATTCATGGTTGGCGCACTGGTAGCGACGATGATTAACGTTCATTTATCTTGGACACCAGCTATTGGTGACTTAGTGATTGATGTCCAAAATAACGTAGATATGATTATGCCTCGTCTCTTACCAGCAGCAATTGTTGGAGCTGTTTACTGGTTGTTGGGTAAAAAGAACATTACTTCTACTAAAGCAATCTTTATCGTATTAGTCGTATCTGTTGCCTTATCAGCATTAGGTGTAATTGCAAAATAAGAAACAAGTAAAGGAATGAAGAGAATGAACAATTTAATATTGGTAAGTCACGGAGATTTCTGTAAAGAATTAAAAAATAGCGCAGAAATGATTTTAGGGCCACAAGAAAACATTTACACGGTCTCTTTATTGCCAAATGAAGGTGAAAAAGAATTTTCCGAAAAATTTGAAGCCATTACTCAACATTTAGATGGTGACTATACGGTATTTGCAGATTTAATGGGTGGTACTCCCTGCAACATTGCTGCTAAAAAAATCATGAATGGGTCTGCCTTTAATTTATATGCAGGAATGAATATGCCGATGATTATTAGTTTTGTAAATGCCTCACTTGTTGGAAACACGCAAACTTTCGTGACCGATGCACGAGAGAGTATTGTGAAAGTGAATGATTTATTAGCCGTTGGTAACTTTGACGAAGAAGACGAATAGAATGGAAATGGAGTCGAAATTACATGCAACTATTTACGAAATCGAAAAGTGAACTGAAGGATTTGGGAGCATCGATCACAACAAAAGAGATTCAACAACAACCGGAACTCTGGATCGAAGCCTGGGAAGCTTATCAAAAACAAGAAGAAAAAATTCAATCCTTTTTAGAAAAGATAAAAAAAGAAGCGACAGGGAAAATTCGTGTTGTGTTTACCGGAGCAGGAACATCAGCTTATGTTGGCGATACAATTGTGCCTTATTTAAACCAAACAGGCGG
>DIDU01000102.1:19132-20687 GCA_002418295.1 Carnobacterium sp. UBA5792
GAAATAGCCCGGAAAGCATTGCAACAGTTGATATTGCGAATAAAGTCGTTAAAAATATCCGGCACATCACCATTACATGTGCTGCAGAAGGTTCTCTAGCTAAAACGGCTTCTCAAGACGCAGAAAACCTTTTGTTATTGATGCCGGAGCGCTCAAATGATCAAGGATTTGCTATGACAGGCAGCTTTACTTGTATGTCCTTGACCTCTTTATTGGTTTTTGACCAATCTACTGCAGCAGATAAAGAACAATTTGTTACAACAGCGGTAAAAATGGGGAAAGAAGTAGTTGATCAAGAAGAAAACCTTTCTACTATTTTAGCAGCTGATTTTAACCGAATCGTTTATTTAGGATCTGGTAGTTTGGCAGGCTTAACACGTGAAGCACAATTGAAAGTACTGGAACTCACAGCAGGAAAAATCTCGACTATGTTCGATTCTTCAATGGGCTTTAGACATGGACCTAAGTCATTTGTTGATGAAAAAACACTTGTCTTTGTTTTCGTCAACAATAATCCTTACACTCGTCAATATGATCTAGATATTTTAAAAGAGATTCACCTGGATCAAATTGCGAATCAGACCATTGCCATTGCTCAATCACTGGAAGAGACAGACTTTGAAGGTGAAGCGTTCAGATTTGACCAGAACCACGCTTTATTGCCTGAAGGTTATCTTGCGTTACCATTTATTATGGCAGCACAGACAGTATCTTTATTGTCTTCTGTTAAAGTTGGAAATACTCCAGATACTCCTTCTGCCTCTGGAACTGTAAACCGTGTTGTCAAAGGAGTAACGATTCATCCATACGAATAGTGTAGGATAAAAGAGAAAAGGGATGAGAGAATTGGAAAATTATTACATTCATGCAAGTCGTTTCTTTCTACCAGGAGGAATGGAGCGAGAAGGTTACTTATCTGTAGTTGATGGAAAATTTGGCGCTTATTTTAAAACAGTGCCTGACAAAACTGCCAAAATACTTGATTATGCTGGGAAATGGATCGCTCCTGGTCTAGTGGATACCCATGTTCATGGGTTTAAAGGTCACGATGTAATGGACAATGACTTTGAGGGGCTCAATACCATGTCTGAAGGCTTATTGAGCTGTGGTGTAACTTCTTTTCTTCCGACTACATTATCTTCAGACGTTGAGACACTAAATCAAGTCAGCCAGATGATCGGTGAACGTTACCAAGAGGTAAATGGCGCTAAAATTCGAGGTATTTTCTTTGAAGGTCCTTTCTTTACTGAAGAACACAAAGGTGCGCAAAATCCTAAATATTTTGGTGATCCTGACATTGATATTTTTTATCACTGGCAAGAACTTTCAGGTGGATTGATTAAAAAAATAGCCATTGCTCCTGAAAGAGAAGGTGCAGCTTACTTTACTGAACAGCTTTCTAAAGATGGTGTGGCTGTGGCTCTTGGGCATAGTTCGGCTACTTATGCACAAGCTAAAAACGTGGTTTCTTCAGGTGCTTCTATTTTTGTTCATACCTATAATGGAATGAGTGGCTTGAATCATCGAGAACCAGGAATGGCTGGCGCAGCTATGG
>DIDU01000071.1:0-4950 GCA_002418295.1 Carnobacterium sp. UBA5792
TGTTAAACCACCTTACACAGTTATTTCGTTCTTGCTTTGTTCAGTTTTCAAAGGTCTAATGTGTTTGTGTTGTCGTTTTGACAACTTCTAAATATTACCAGAAGCTGTTTAACTTGTCAACAACTTTTTTGAAACTTTTATTTTTCGTTGCTGCGATGTATCGCTGCGACATCTACTAATATAACAGCTTCTCACTTTTTCGTCAATGCTTTTAGGTAAACAAAAAAATTATTTTCGCTAATCCATATGAAAAGAATTCCTTTAGTTATAATTCCGCTTACTTTGATGAAAAAAGCGAAAGGTATTTTTATTTTTACGGAAATCGTTTTGTTTTCCCATATCTCTAAAAGAATATTTATTCATTTTCCAGCTTGGTTTTTATGCTTTATTCACTTTTGATTAAAGAAAAACGTTAAAAATTGCTTCTTTATGTTTCCATTTCCCCTAAAAAAATAAGCTTCCTTAAAAAGGAAACTTATTTCTATTGCTTATAAATTACGCATAGCAGGGAATAAAAGAACATCGCGAATGGACTGAGCGTCGGTTAATAGCATAACCAAGCGATCGATTCCGATTCCTAAACCGCCAGTTGGAGGCATACCATATTCTAAAGCTTCAATAAAGTCTTCATCAATTGGATGAGCTTCGTCGTTTCCTTGTTCACGTTCTTTTACTTGTGCTTCAAAACGTTCTTTTTGATCAATTGGATCATTTAATTCACTAAATGCATTTCCGTATTCATGTCCGACAATGAACACTTCAAATCGATCAGTGAATCTTGGATCAGCTGTATTTTTCTTAGCTAATGGAGAAATTTCAACTGGGTGTCCATAAATAAACGTTGGTTGTACTAATTTTTCTTCTACAAACATTTCAAAGAACTCGTTTACAACATGACCGAATTGGCTATGTTCAGGTAGCGGAACATTATGTTCTTTTGCGATAGCGATCGCTTCTTCATCAGTCATTTCTTTCCAAAAATCAACGCCAGTTTGTTCTTTGATAGCATCGACCATATGCTGACGTTTCCACTTACTTGCTAAGTCGATTTCTTGCTGATTGTATGTGATATGTGCAGTTCCCAGAACACGCTCAGCAACTGTTCGAATCAAGCCTTCTGTTAAATCCATGACATCTTCAAAATCGGTATAAGCTGTATAGAGTTCTAACATCGTAAATTCTGGATTATGCGTAGTGTCTATTCCTTCATTTCGGAAAACACGTCCGATTTCGTACACTTTTTCCATTCCGCCGACCATCAACCGTTTCAAATGCAATTCAAGAGCAATACGCAAGTACAATTCCATATCTAACGCATTATGGTGTGTAATAAACGGACGAGCCGCTGCTCCACCTGCAAGATTGTGCAGAGTAGGAGTTTCTACTTCTAGGTAATCTTGCGCATTCAAATAGCTGCGGATTTCACGAATGATTTCACTGCGTTTAGTAAACCGATCAAAACTTTCTTGGTTACTGATCAAATCTAAATAACGTTGACGGTAACGTTGTTCTACATTCGTCAATCCGTGGTATTTATCTGGTAAAGGACGTAAAGCTTTTGACAATTGTGTAATAGAAGAAGGTTTGATTGTCACTTCGCCTGTGTTCGTCTTCATGACCGTCCCCGTCACGCCAATAAAGTCGCCTAAGTCGGCACTATTAAATGTTTCATAGTCTTCATCGCCAACAGCGTCTTTCCGAACATAAATTTGTATTTGNNACTTTGCCTCTTTTAGTCATTATTCTGCCAGCAACTGTGACAGTTTCTTCTTTTTCAGCTATTTCTTCTTTAGAAAGGCCATCATTGGCCGCATGTAATTCACTTGATAGATGTGTTCTTTTAAATCGGCTGCCAAACGGGTCAATACCGCGTTCACGCAAATGCTCCATTTTTTCTCGGCGTACTTGTAACTGATCATTCATTTCTTCATGGTTTTCTACTTCATGTGTATCTTCGCGACTCATATCTTCCGCTCCATTTTTTACTAGTTTCGGTTGTACACCTGTCTTCTTTAATAATGCCAAGAGCACGCAAAAAAAGCAAGGAAATTAGAAAAGTTCTTAGTCTCTCGCCTTCTCTAACTTACTTTCTTGCTTTTTTAACAAATTAAGCTTCGTGCACTTCAACTTTTTCATTTCAGATTCTGCTGTCTCCACAACAAAATGATTCAGTAAATCAACGACAAATTTATACGATCCATTTTATCATAGTTTATCATTCAGTAAAAGCCTTTGATGAAAAAGCAAGTAGTTTTTTTGGCAGAAACTAAAAAGCTGGACGCGCAGGTCCAGCTTCTTAGTTTATTTTATTAGTCATCACTTGGAAATAATGCAGTTGATAAATAACGTTCTCCGTTATCAGGAGCAACTGTCACAACTTTTTTTCCGGCACCTAATTTAACGGCTACTTCAATTGCCCCTTTGATCGCTGCTCCTGAAGAGATCCCTACTAACAACCCTTCTTTTTCAGCAACTTTTCGTGCCATTTCCATAGCGTCTTCACTAGATACTTGCAGTACTTCATCATATAACAGTGTATCTAACACTTGAGGTACAAATCCTGTTCCGATCCCTTGGATTTTGTGTGGGCTAGGAACACCTCCGCTTAACACAGGGGATTCAGCAGGTTCAAGCGCATAAATTTTCGTTGTTGGGTCAGCTTCTTTTAATACTTGCCCTGCTCCGGTCAACGTTCCGCCGGTTCCAACCGCTGAAACAAAAGCATCTGGCGCTACTCCGTTGAATGCATCCAGTATTTCTGGACCAGTGGTAGCTGCATGCACTGCTGGGTTAGCTAAATTTTCAAATTGCATAGGCATAAAATGACCAGGTTGTGCGGCTATTTCTGTAGCCTTCTCAATCGACGCTTTGATGCCGTCTGCTCCTGGCGTCAATACCAATTCAGCGCCATATGCTTTTAATAACTTGCGCCGCTCTATGCTCATTGTATCTGGCATCACTAAAATAGCTTTGTAGCCTTTAGCGGCAGCGATCATCGCCAATCCTACACCTGTATTTCCGCTGGTCGGTTCAACAATCACGTCTCCTGCTTTTAATTTACCTTCTTGCTCAGCTACTTCAATCATATTTAACGCTATCCGATCTTTCACACTGCCACCGATATTAGCAGATTCTAGTTTCACATAAACATCTGCTGCACCAGCCGGCACTACTTTATTAGATAATTTGATTAGCGGTGTTTCTCCAATTAATTCTGTAATACTATTGACTATTTTACCCATATATAAACCCCCTAGAAGTTTTATCTGACAAGTTAATTTTAGTGTTTATCGCTTTCGATAGCAAGCGTTAACCTCTTCCTTTTTGTAATTAAGAAAGAACAAAGCACACTGCTTTATCCAAATCATTCATCCTATTTCTTTGGTTGCTCATTAGACTTGATGTTTATGGCATTTTGGGAACTAGCTGAAAGACTGATTATCAGCATCATTTGGCCGCTAGACGCCTTCTAGTTAAGGGTGTCGCCTCTTTTTTCTACCTTTTGTCTGTTAGGCATTCCTATTTTTCCTTGTCAAATAGAAAAAAATACGTTTCTTCATCTTGTGTATAATGAAGAAACGTATTTTCTAATTAATTTAAATTCTTAATTTTACTAATCATATTTAGTTGGTAGCGTCTGCTTTTAATGCTTCTAAATCTGCTACATCATAATGATAGTGATTTCCACAAAAATGACAACTTGCTTCTGCTCCTTGGTCTTCGATGATCATGTCTTCTATTTCTTTTGTCCCTAAAGCAATGATCGCCCGTGAAAAACGTTCTTTAGAGCAGTCACATTTGAACATAATCGGTAATTGCTCTAAAACTTTCACATTATCTTTGCCCATTAAACGTTCTAAAATATCTTCAGGAGTTGCGCCTTCTTCCATTAATTGAGAAATCATCGGGATAGTAGCCAAACGATTTTCCAATGCTGTAATGGTTTCATCTGTTGCGCCCGGCATAACTTGAATCATAAATCCTCCTGCGGCTTTAATGGAATCGTCTGTATCAACTAAGACACTTAACCCGATTGCAGAAGGTGTTTGTTCAGAATTCGCCATATAGTATGTGAAATCTTCTCCCAGTTCTCCACTGACTAAAGGAACTTGTCCAGAGAAAGCTTCTTTCATACCCAAATCTTTCGTAACCGTCAATGAGCCTTCTGTTCCTACAGCTCCACGGACATCTAGTTTTCCAAATTCGTTTAACGGCAAACTTATTTTCGGATTAGCAATATATCCTTTTACTTCTCCTTTACCGTTACTGTCCACGATAATGTGTCCAGCAGGTCCGTTCCCTTCAACTTTTACTGTCATTTTTTCCTCGCCTTTAAGCGTAGCTCCCAACAGTAAAGCTCCGATCATTGTTCGGCCTAGTGCTGCAGAAGCGGCACTCCATGTTTCATGTCTGCGTTGTGCTTCTGCAACCGTTTGGGTAGCGTCAACAACATAAACTCTCACTTGGCCATCATAGCCCAAGCTTTTCAATAAATAATCTGACATTTTTTTATCTCCTTTAATAGTGGTTTTCATTACTGCAACTTTAAAGTAAACTAGCACTAAAGTAAAGAACACTCATTTATGCAGTAATTTTTCAGTATAAAAGAGGGACACACACAAGGTGTAATCCCTCTTTTATTTTTTTATTCGTTTAAGAATTAACGATTCTCATCTTGATTTCCTTCTTGATTTTCATCATTTAATTCTTTTTTTACTTCTTCCACAAGTTTTTCAGCATCTTCTTGTGTTTCATGCTTTTTAGCTTCTTCTTGGGCTTTTTCTTTCTTTAAATGCTCAGCTTCTTTAGCTTCTCTTGCACGTTTAGCTTCTTCAAATGATGCACCTTCTGTTTCACGAGGATAGTCAGTATTTGAAGCCTCTCCCGTTGCAGGCATTTCACCCGTCTCGAATAAGCTCTTAATGGTTTTTTCATCTAGTGTTTCTAGTT
>DIDU01000071.1:5048-5411 GCA_002418295.1 Carnobacterium sp. UBA5792
TTCTTCTAAGATACGGCGTGCTTCATCGTGGGCTTCCACAACAATACGGCGTACTTCTTGGTCAATTTCAAAAGCAATCTGTTCAGAATAAGCTTTTGTTTGACCGTAATCACGGCCGACAAATACTTGGCTATTGCCTTCGTATTGAACCGGACCTAATTTTTCACTCATTCCGTATTCAGTAACCATGCTTCTAGCTAACGCTGTTGCTTGTTGGAAGTCATTGCTGGCTCCTGAAGATTGTGTGTCGAAAATCATTTCTTCCGCTACACGTCCTCCTAGCAGTCCCACAATTTGTTCAAACATTTCTTTTTTAGTCATTAAGAAACGGTCTTCTTTTGGAAGCATAATAGCATATCCGCG
>DIDU01000071.1:5470-7051 GCA_002418295.1 Carnobacterium sp. UBA5792
CTAAATCAAGCGCATCGATGGTTTTCTTATTACGACGAGCGGCCACTAAAGCTGCTTCGTTTAATAAGTTTTCCAAATCAGCTCCAGAAAATCCTGGTGTTTGAGTTGCGACTACTTTTAAGTCAACGTCTTTGCTGATTGGTTTGTTTTTAGCGTGTACTTTTAAGATGGCTTCACGGCCTTTGACGTCTGGACGACCTACAAGAATTTGACGGTCAAAACGTCCTGGACGAAGCAACGCTGGGTCTAATACGTCTGAACGGTTAGTTGCCGCAATGACAATGACGCCTTCATTTCCGGTAAATCCATCCAGTTCAACTAGTAATTGGTTTAAGGTTTGTTCACGTTCATCATGTCCGCCACCCATGCCTGCGCCACGTTGACGACCAACAGCATCGATTTCATCAATAAAGATAATAGACGGAGCAGATTTTTTCGCATTTTCAAATAAATCACGTACTCGACTTGCACCGACCCCAACGAACATTTCAACAAAGTCTGATCCTGAGATCGAGAAGAACGGAACTCCTGCTTCACCGGCTACGGCTTTAGCAAGTAACGTTTTACCTGTACCTGGAGGTCCTTCTAATAGAACACCTGCTGGGATGCGTGCACCTAATTCAGCAAAACGTCTTGGGTCCTTCAGGAATTCAACAACTTCTACCAGTTCTTCTTTTTCTTCATCTGCACCTGCAACGTCAGAAAAACGAACTTTGTTTGCTTTATTATCTGCTTCTTTGGCTTTTGATTTGCCAAAGTTCATTACGCCACGGCCGCCTTGTCCGCCTCCGCCTTGTCCACTTTGACCCATCATCATATAGATGAAAAAGACAAAAATAACTAACGGCAATACAGAAACTAAGAGCGTTACCCAAATTCCAGATGATTCTTCTGGCAGTGGGGCCATTTCAATTTTATTTTCTTTGGCAAGAGCGTCAATTTCACTAACGGTCGAATCGTTTTGTAAAACTGCGGATGTAAATTTAGTACTGGTTGTTTCAGTTGATCCAAAAATATTGATACTTGAATCAGAACCTTTTTTCAAAGGTTGAGCTTTACGGTATTCTCCGGTAATTTTATATACTCCCGCGTTGGGTTGGATCGTAAATTTTTTAACTTGATTGGCTTCTAATTGTGAGACGAATTCACTAGCTGGTATTTCAGTACTTTGTTCACCGGATGAGCCGCCTGTTGCCCAAGTCACTATTCCGATAATTCCCAGAAATACGATTGCATAGAAGAAACCGTTTTTTAAGAGTCCTTTTTTCATTGTCGCCCTCCTTCTACAAATAAACATTTATAGTTTTCCTGTTTTTTAGTTTAAACTTATTAAATCTATTTTATCATACCACATTTGACCATCATTGACCATTTATTTCTATTGGTAAATTTCGGGTTTTAAGATACCAATATACGGTAAGTTACGGTACCGTTCATCGTAATCTAATCCATAGCCAACGACGAATTCATTCGGAACTAAGAACCCGACATAATCAGCTTTCATATCAACAACCCGACCTTCTGGTTTATCAAGCAAGGTGACAATCTTGACGGATTTCGCTTTGCGATAACGGAACATAT
>DIDU01000208.1:0-398 GCA_002418295.1 Carnobacterium sp. UBA5792
TTAAATCTACGAGCACCATGGAATCTACACCGCCAGAAACTGCAAGCAACAGCCGGTCCGTTGGCTGCCAATGACGATGTTGCTGACAGCTCTTTAAAAAAGCAGAAAACAATTCCATTTGACTAACTCCTTTAGCAGCTTTTTTGATCACCAAGTTTATTTTTACTTACTTTTTCTATTATAAAGAAAGAAACTTCATTTGTCGGTCATCTTTCCTTAAATTCACACATTTTCTTAATCGCTTTCTTAAAATAACCAACAGAAAGCAGGAAAAACATAAAAAAGGATAAGTTTCCTTATCCTTGGCCTTACTTTTTAATTACGTCGTCCGCCACGGCCGCCGCGTTTTCCTTCGGTACTTCGTTTTAGCGTCGTTAAACGATCATCACTATCCTTCA
>DIDU01000208.1:456-6335 GCA_002418295.1 Carnobacterium sp. UBA5792
GTGAAGCAGTTTCAATTGGCTTATCTACTGCACGTCTAATAGAAAGACCGATTTTCCCGTCATCTCCAATAGACATCACTTTTACAGTGACAGTTTCCCCAACTTTTAACACATCTTTGATATCTTTGATAAAACTATCGGATACCTCACTAATATGAACTAATCCGGTTTTTCTATCTCCTAGGTCGATGAATGCACCGAAATTTGTAATACCTGATACTGTTCCTGAAACTTTATTTCCCACTTCAATTGACATATAAAATTGTTTCCTCCTTAAAACTTGTAACCTTATTATAGCATGGTATTCGGCTACTTCAAAGAAATTATCATTAATTATTTTTTTCTTTGACAAAAAATACTTTTTTAAGCTTTATAAGGAAATTTTTCTTATCGTTTCAGTATATTTAGTCCTCTTTTTCAGTTATTTCTGCTTTTTCTTTTGTTTTTTCAATCACCTTAGCTGCATTATCTTCTGGCAGACTAAAAATGATTTCATTGTCTTTAGATAAGTAATATTGGCTGCGGGCTAATTTAGCTACGTAATTTTCATCTTCTAAACGTTTGATTTGCATATTTAATTGTTCTTGATTGTTTTCAGTTTTTTTCAAAACCACTTCTGCTTGTTGTCTTTCCTTTTCCATTTTTGAAATGGATTGTGTGCTATTCCATATTCTCAGTGACAATACGATAATAAATAGGCTGCCTATCNNCCACTTTCCGCTTTTGTTTGCGTTCCCGGTGTGCTTGAAGGGTTTTGGCTTGGGTATAGTCGTTTTTTAATTGTGCAACATTTGTCGGCTCTTTTTTCTTCATAAACGCCCCATCCTTTTGCTACTGCATTTCTAAACCAATTATAGCAAGAAAGCGGATGCGTTGTCTAATACTATTCGGATAAAAACTGGAATACACCTATTTTTTTAAGCACTTATTCTTTATTTTTGGTGTTTTTAGTTAGAACATAATAACCTAATTTTGCACAAGAATTTAAATTATAAAGGATTATCAACGTTCTTGAAATCACGTATCCATCTATAGCTAGCTCACATCCATTAGGAGAAACGTTTGTGCTGAGAAAAAGTACAGCTAAAACTATTGATAGAACAACTAGTAAGCCGCCTACAAGACTTCTTTCGTTTCAATTTAAATACGTGGTCTTAATCAATTTTATGTTTTGTTATTTCTAAAATAAATAACCGAATGAAATGGTTAGCTTGCCTATGATAATCGCTGTTACTAAAATAATGAAAGGAAGCAGCAGTGGCTTAGCTTCCTTNNCTAGCACTAAAATAGCAGAGCAAATAAGCGCTTGTCCTAACGGGTAGTTAATTGCTACTTCTGAAGTAAATACTACTAATTCTTTTGTTGTATGCAATTCAATATCTTGTATCGGAATGAAATTCGCACTCAATATGAAACCAATAAGTATAACGAAAAAACATAAACCAAGATAACTCTCAAATACGAATTTTTTCATGTTACCCTCCTTCTTGTTTGCATACACACCATCATACAAACAACTTGATGTATCTAATGTTATCTTGTCATTTTACCAAACATTTATGTTTTAACGGAGGTGCATTAGCTAATATTAATTATTATAATGAAGAAAAAATATCCGGTCACTAAAATGATGTGTGCAGTTGCCACATCTTTTAGTAAACCGTATTGACCTCTACAAAACAGATACCTGATTGTATCCATTATACTATTAAATCATGTAATGAATCCTCTTGTAAAAAAAGAACCCTATTCGAATAAGATTCTCCATACACGACTCTATCCAATTTTATGTGTTGGGAAAAATCCAATTTCTTTATTTTATAGGGTTTGAAACTTATAAGATTATGTTCAATCATTCAGGTCAGAAATAAACTGAAACACCTCTTTATTATTTAATTTAAATAGGTATTTTTATGATGCCTAGTTAAATAAGTATCTCTAGTTATTCCATAAAAAAAGGTATCTACCATCTTGCCTTTTAATTCATGGGCATTTTTAGTGATATTTTCGAACGACATTCCCACTTTTTTCAATACATTTCCTGAAGCTATGTGACCATTATCATGACCAGAAGTAATATGTTCTAAACGGAGCGTATTGAAACCAAGAGATAATATTCGTAAGCAGGCTTCTGTTGTTAGTCCTTGTCTCCAATATTTTTTGTTCAACATGTATCCAATTTCACCTTTATGCTTTTTATCATCTACTCGAAACTCTATCACACCAATCATTTTATGATCTTCTTTATGCTCTAATGCATAAAAACCTAATGGTGATGTTAAGTAATAATTCGCAATAAACTCTTTTGTTTGATGCAATGACGTATGTGGAGTGAAAATATATCTCATTGTTTCTTCATCGCTAGCATATTCAAAAAAATCTGCGGTGTCTTCCAAAGTTAGAGGCCTTAAAATTAAACGTTCTGTTTCTAAAATAGCATTTTCAGCTAGTAATAAAATACGACTTTTTGGATTTGTCATAAATTCTCCTTCATCTGGTATTTACTTAGTTTATCAATAGGGTAATATTATTTTTAAATTATACCCTATTGGTATAATCTTTATAAGAGAGTTTATATAGATGTACTTGGATTTAAAACCAAATATGAGATTGATATTGAAAATATACAGCTTATCATTGACCGTTTAAAAGCTAATAACATTTCAGTTATTCCTATCTATACGTGACACCTTAGAGTTTCTTATTCAAGCAATTCAGCAAAAGATTATTAAAATTACAACTGTTGCCTTACGTTCTGAGTATAGATAAATAATTCATATGAAAAAAGAATCCTACTGTTTTTTTAAGTGGATTATACATAACTTAATAAAATCCTCGATACACTATTTTATATATTTTCTAAAGATATTAATACCAAACTTACAACGGTCTCGATTTTTCGGCTATATTTCATTAACAGGTAGACGCTTTTTTTTCATTATTTATTCTCATCGCTTAAATTATGAATCCAATTTTGATTATTAGTTCTTGAAAATCTGGNNAAGGTAGCGCTTTCGATAGTTTTCTTCTTGTTCAGTTAGCTTAAATAAACGACAAAGTTCAAATACTTGTTCGCAGTACCCGTTTGCCTCGTCTTCTCTTTTTTGCGTAAAAGCCAAAATTCCTTTATTAAATAAAAAATCTAAATGAGGTTCAATTAATAGGGTGTTTTCTGATAGTTGTTTTTCATAAATAGCAAGTGTTTCTTCTGCATAATCGTAGCGTTTATGCAGAAGAAACGTAGAAAAATTATTTGACAAAATACCAAATAGCAACTTCATATCTTGTGAAATAGATTGGTATAACCGGCTTTTTTTTATCGCTGTTTTCATTAAAAGATAGGTTGTTTCTACATCAAATACAAAACCAAAAATCGCGTAAATATATAATTCCATTTCTCCCCAGTCTTCCACTTTTACCAAATAAGAAAGAACTTTTGGCTGATTTAATGGTCTTTTTTCTTTGTCTACAATAATAATGCTCTCCACAAACAATACTATGAAACTCATCCAACTATTCGATGTAGGTTTTTGATTTTTTAAGTCAATGGCTAACTCTTCAAGTTCGTCATACTTTTTATTATTGACCAAATTCTTTATTTTATTAAAATAGTTCTTTAATTCATTTTCTTCTTCTTGTCTCAATAAGTAAAAATATTCTTCTGGTGAGGTATTCACATTCGTTAGCAATTCAATGAATGAATCCATTGAGATCATCGATTGTTCATTTTCAAAACGAGACAATTGAGAAATTGATAGTGTATTTCCAGCAGCTTCCTTCAGTTTCATGCCTTTTGCTATTCGTATTTTCTTAAATGTTTTACTATAATTCATACTTTCTCCCTGTTTCTTGCATATATGCAATTTTTTATTTTGATTAAGTATAGTTCGTTTATACTTTAGATACAAATAAAATAATTGTACATTCAACACAGTAGCCTCTCATTTAAAACTAGATGTATACATCATTATGGCAAAATAATTTGTTTTAAGTGAAAGAATGAATAGGGGAGAAAAAATGAAAAAATATATAGTACGTTTCTGGAAACATAACTTGTTAATTTTTGGCTTATTAGTCATCACTAATGTTTGTCTAACATTAGTAAGTGTAATCATGGCATCCTCTTTAAATGCATTAGTTGATCTTAATTTTACATTATTTTTTGAGACACTTTTAGCCAATGCGGCAATTTTCCTTGTATTTTTATTCTTTTCGTACATTGAAATCAATAAAAAAAGCCAAACAAAACAAAAAATGGCTACTGCTATTCGAATGGACGTTACAAAGAGAATGGAACAGACTAGTTACTCAAAGTTCCATACAAAATCAGTTGGAACATATGCTTCTTGGCTCAGTAATGATTTAAATACGATTGAAACGGTTGCTTTCGATCAACTTTATGCCGTCTTAGGAGGAATAATTAGCGCTGTTAGTTCAATTATTGCCATGTTTATATTTCATTGGTCTATTGTTTTATTGACCCTCGTTGTTACTATTTTAACAATTCTATTGCCAATGTTGTACCAAAAAGCGCTCAGTATGGCTTCTTTATTAGTAACCGAAGAAAGCGAACGTTTCTTAAGTAAGGTCACAGACACTCTCAATGGCTTTGATACGTTTTTTTCCTTTAATCNNAATCATCTCTCAAACTAGCTGATGTTAAAAATAAACGAGCTAAAGTGACTGCAAAAGTAGCCATGTTAGGTACTTTTGGAAATATTGTGGGCCAACTGTCGATTATGGGGCTAACTGGGTATTTAGTTTTTCAATCGATAGTGTCCGTAGGTTCAATCTTGGCAACGGGAGAGTTAGCAGGCACTATATTTAATACTGTAGGAAATATTAGTCAACAAATTGCTGCCATCCGATCAGTTGAACCTGTTTTTAAAAAGTTAGAAACAATTGAACCTTTTGTTGAGCAGTCTACTGAAAAAATCAAAATAGTTGACTCGGGAATTGTTTTAGATAATTTAAGTTATGCATATGATGGCAAAGTGATTCTGAATAATTTAGACTTTTCATTTCAGTTAGGTGGAAAATATGCCATCGTTGGTGCAAGTGGTAGCGGAAAGACAACACTACTAAATATTCTAAATGGTAAATTAACGAATTACGATGGTTCAGTCCAATTTGCAGGAAAAGAATTGAGTATATTATCTGGAAGAGAATTGCGTGAACATATTTTATACATGGATCAAATTCCGTATCTATTTGAAGGAACAGTCCGAGAAAATATCACTTTAGATGAGGATTTTTCCAAAGAACAAATCCAACAGGCATTAAAGGCTAGCAATTTAGATGAAGTGGTAAGAAATCTACCTCAAGGAATTGATACAGATATTGGCGATGCTGGTCGTCTACTTTCCGGTGGACAACGGCAACGCGTAGCACTCGCTCGTGGTTTGGTTCGTGGTAAAAAAATTATCCTACTAGACGAGGGGACCTCTAGTTTAGATGAAAAGAGTGCGTTAGAAATCGAAAAACAACTGATAGAAAATGATGAACTAACTGTACTGATGATTACTCATCAACTACGTCAATCGATTCAGAAACAATTAAATCAAGTCATATTGCTTTCATAAATATATTTAACCTAGTGACTAAAGAGGCTAGATATAAAAGTGAAGAAAATCATACTTACCTTAATCAAAATGATCACTTACTAAAATACATTCACTTTGCTTAAGTAAAAAAATTTTAAATCATCTGTTTCTTTTAGTACAGCAAAGATAAACTAGGTTTTGTTTAATTTTAAAAAAATAATGAACATAATCGAGTAGGAGGAGCCTCACGGCTCCGACCTCTCATACCACCGTACGTACCGTTCAAGTATACGGCGGTTCAATATCTTGCGTAAGCAGACTCTGCCATCTCTCTTA